>VXWH01000125.1 GCA_009836025.1 Synechococcus sp. SB0668_bin_13
ACTCCCCTCGCCAGTGAGGGAATCTCTTCCTCACTTTATGAGTCCTGACCCTAGGAACCTCTACAAAATGACAAGCATTTTTCATCTCTTCCCTATCTTTTAATTCAGGTTTACAAGCGCATATAGAATCATAAATGCCAGCAATCAGTTGTCCCAGTAAAGTATCGCTACTATGTTCTGGAGTGATGGAGATAAACTCATCAGACACACAATAATTCGCTTTCTTGGCTTCAGATTTAATATATTGAACCAAAGTAGTTTTACCGACACCAGGAAAACCGGCAACAGCTTGTCTGGAGCTGTCACTACTGCCAATGGTGGTCAGAAGTTGCCGTTGCTCTTCTTCTCTTCCGACAAATAGTCTCAAGGACTTAGTATCTGAACTTTCCTGAAGGACATCTTGAAAATAAGGAGATGACTTAAAGCCACAACTCTTCCACACATTGAGCAAGGCTGCTGAAGTCATGACAAAATTCTTAAGAATCATTACTTTTAAGCAATCATATTTTTAGCTTTTGTCAAATCTATTTGTGCCACTAATTAAATTGTCACATTTCCCCATCGCTAACCCATTGCCAACCTGTCAACTCCATGCCCGGCAGCCTCTTACCCGGTGCCCAGCCGCCATCCCGGGCATCATAGGAAAGCTGCCTTGATCGCCACGCTTCAGCATTGCCCAAAAGCTCCCAATACGCAGTTGGCCCAGATCAAAGCCAAGGCGAATCACAATCAACTTGCGGCGCGGAACAACCTGCAGCCGATGGTGGATCCCTCGGGCCGCGGCCGCCGCATTGCAGAGCACCCGGTCGGCTTGATGAAGCACGAAAGGCACGTAGGCCACGGGGACAGGGCATTGGGAACGGCCAGGCTGTTGGGATGACCTGTGGCCACAGGATCCAGAAACATCACCCGATCAGGGCGCAGGGCTTGGCCAGGGCCAGAGGCGGAGAGGGCCGTTCCATTATATTCTCCTTTCTTTTCGCGGTGGTTTAGTGATGAACTCAGAAGGACAAAATGCCGCGTCCAAAGCCGCTTGCCACTCGGCATCGAGAATGAGTTCTTTGCTGGGAGCTTGTTGGCGGTGTGACTTCCAACCGGTAGAGGTGCTGAAACAGTGGCGGAGAGTATGTTGTCGATAGAAAATCAATGAAATACGCTTAAAGATATAATTTATTATTCTATTGATGCAATGATAGCTAAATAATCGTAAGACATAAGAATTTCCAAGCTCCGGGAAAGACAGCCAATGATTATCCCAGCACCAAGAGAGCCAGCTTGTTGGACCTTTCGGGGCAATGCAGTATTTGACAGGTTGGAGCTCAGGCAGAAAAGTAGAGTGTCTAAAGCGATGCACAGCTTGTCTTGTTGGATCAGGATCCGTAGGGTGGCTATAGCGCCAGATAACGGGCAGAACGACAAAACCCAAGGGACTTCTGACACAAAGATCGAAACAAGTTGTCTTCGGTGTATGGGCCAGTTCATCAATATCACAGTTCAGAACAGCGCGAGCTTTAGAGAGATAGCGTAAGCGAACGATATTGAGCAATGCACATTGCAGGTATTTTTCCTCATAAACAGCATTTTTGAGCCCTGGCACATGTGGCCCATATTTGAATGGAGCAGAAACAACAAGTGTTTGCTTCAAGGCCTTACCCGCCCCCGCTAAGCGAAGTGTTTCATGGATTTTCTGTGGACTATAAAGAGTAGAGTTGTTGTCCATCAAAATCGCCCCTTGCAGTCTGTGATGATGGATATAATAACGGAGAAAGTCAGTGATCCAGTCTAGCCTATTGTTTTTCTGAGTTGTGATTACGGTATTCAGTCCGGCAAACAGATGTGATTGAGGTTGGGCAACGTTGGCTTCACCTCTCCAGGAACCCATGACAACACTAACCCGCTGAACTTCCCGATATGATGCTGACAAAAAGATCACGTCATAGCGATGATAAAAACGGATACGGACCAGACGGGTTGGTCTCTCATCAATCCACCATTTTGCGGATCTTATGGATGGTATCAAGTTATTAAGCTTGGGGCAGATTAACTGCAATTGGTCCCCTATCTGAATCGCATCGTACCAGAGAGTATCAGCATCAAAAGCCGCCTCGTAATTCTTAGGCTGATTGTGTGGGTATAGCTTTGATTGACGCTTCAGACCACTGCCCGTCAGCTTGCATGAATTCAGGGTCACCACAGTAGAGATCGTCGCATCTGGGATTTTTCGTGGCGCCACAAGATACTTTTCGCTACATTTAGATTTAATAATTTTTCTATTTTTGCTAAAATTCTTGAACGCTTTATCACACCCTTTCACAAATCTCTCATGCAATTCAACAAATATAAAACTATTATCTAGGATACTCATATCATTTGACTGAAACAATTGCTTTTCACTGCCTTCAATATCTAATTTTATGATACTAATCTTAGTTTTACTAAAGGAATTGCAAATCTCAGGCAAAGTGACTGTATCTACAGTACCTATCATTGTAAGTAACTCGGTCTTTCCTTTGGCATTCTCTTCCACTGTAAATCCCCATGGACCAGTACCTCTATCGTAGATATTTACTATGTTACCGTCTTTCTTGATTTCAGAAGCAACAAGAGCTGCTTTGATTGCGATAATATTTGACCTGCCGGAGATATTTTTCTCAAGTAAAGAAAAATTCTCAGGATGAGGTTCTATTGTTACTACAACAGCTTGAGGATACATTTCATGTAACGCTATTGCTCCTGTACCAATGTATCCGCCTGCGTCAATCACGAGTCCGTTACAGTTTGAAGGTAAACACTGATTAACCTGATTAAATTCTTGATCAAACATATCGACACTCACTGCATAATCTGGACTAAGTGGTCGTAACCAAAGCCTGTGGCCGTAAAGATTTACTTTTATGGGAGCGTTGCTACCTTGTTTACGTATGACCTTGATCCCCGCCATTCTGATCCTCAGATACGAGAAGACATGTTGGACAACCCAGAGAGGATTTCTCAGCGCTCTCTTACCGCCAATCATTAGCCGAGCTTCGTACTTTATCTTCTTAATTATTCTCTGAATGATTTTTGGGCGCCTCAGAAAGTCGGCCAACCTTCCCTCTGGGACGCCTTCTAACCGTGAGGAAGTCGTCCATGGAGTCGATTTTCGTGGGCCAGCAGACTTTTTCATGCGGGGAGACGGTGGTTTAGCGATGTGATTGTTTCAGAATCAGGCAGCCAAGTCAAGGTTCAAGGGCTGGAGGCTGGCATTAGGGAACCTCTGAATGCAGTGGCCAGGGGGAAAGTCCCGATTGCACTGCCACCCGGCCCCGGCGCGGAGCCTCGGCAGGGCAGCGGCCTTGAAGGCGGGACGGAAAACCCATGGCCCTTCCTTCTCCCAAGACCATGCCGGCGATTCCAGCATGACGAAACCGGTGTGCTAAACTGGCCTTGCTGCTTGTGGTACCCATGCCATTCATCTCAAGGCTTTCCCGGGTGTTCCGTGCCAATGCCAACGCCCTGGTGGGCAGCGCTGAGGAGCCCGCCAAGATCCTCGACCAGGCACTGATGGACATGCAGGGTGAACTGGTGACCCTCCGTCAGGCTGTAGCCGTGGCAGTGGCCAACCAGAAAAGGATTGAGACAGAGTTGCAGCAAGCTCGCGACCAGGCCGCCCATTGGTATGACCGTGCTTACGCGGTCTTGCAGCAGGGGAAGGAGGGGTTGGCTCGCGAAGCCCTGGCACGATGCAAGCCCTACGAAGAGTCTGCCCAGGATATCAGGCGTCAGCTTGAATCTCAAGCGCTTCAAGTAGAAGAACTCAAGCGTAACCTGCTGACACTGGAAAGCAGGGTTGCCCAGGCCAAGGCCAAGAGGGGAGTCCTCAAGGCGCGTATCCAGTCAGTTCGGGCTCGGAAGAATGTGGGATGGGATGACGTCAGCGGAACGACCGCCGACTCAGCCATGGATGCCTTTGAGCGCATGGAAGAAAAGGTGGAGGTTATGGAGGCAGGAACTGCCCCAACGTCTCATTCGTTCCCTGCTTTATCAGGGGACTGGGAAAGTGTAGATCTGGAAGGCCGCTTCCAGGAACTCAAGGCCCGTCTGCGCAGCAGCACGTCGGGGAACACACCGGAGAAAGAGTAGGAAGAGTGCACCTCGAAAAATTGGGCAATACCTTCCGGCGGGCTGCCGTCTCACCATGAGAAAGTCAGTTGTAGAGCGGGAATGACGGCTCCCCGTAGCCTGCACCCACATCCTCTAAAGAGCATGCAACTCCGGATAGAGGGTCACCAGGGCGGTGGAGGTGAGCACGTCGTATTCACTGGCGGCGGCGCACTGGCCGGCCTCCCCACGGTTGCGCTGGCCCGCCATGTTGATGGTGGTCTCGTGATGGTGGTCTCGCCATCCAGGTTGCGCAGCAGGGCCAGGGTGACGTCCTGCAGCAGGCGCTGAGGCCGGTGGGGGTGGTGACTGCTGGAGCGACCTGTCCTGATCGGGTCCAGAAATATGACCCGATCCTTGTTCAGGGCCTTGGCCAGAGCGCGGGTCACCATGTAGGCCGTTGTCCAAGGGGGCTGCCGTCGAACAGGGCCAGAGGGGAGGAGGGAGGCAACGGCGTGCAGTCCTTGTCACTGGTTTGGCGAAGCTTGCCGTGCCTGCTGCTGGCGCCTGCTGAGCAGGCGTGCTGCCAGGAAACCAGCCGCCCCCGTTGGCGATCATTGATGGCGCGACGGGGCAGCCATGCCACTAAAGTGATCGCGCCACAATGTGAAGGATCCGACCATGCGCGTGCTCTTTGCGGCTGCCGAGTGCGCTCCCATGATCAAGGTGGGTGGCATGGGGGACGTGGTTGGCTCCCTGCCTGCGGCTCTGATGGCCCTGGGCCACGAGGTGCGTCTGATCATGCCGGGCTACGGCAGGCTCTGGCGGCGTCTCACCATTGCCGGGGAGCCTTTGTTCCGGGGCAGGGTCATGGGGGCGGACTTTGCCGTCTATGAAACCCGTCACCCCATCCACGGCTTTCCCATTTACCTGGTGGGGCACCCCAGCTTCGACACGGTGCATGTGTACGGCGGGGAAGACGAGGACTGGCGCTTCACGTTTTTCGCCAATGCGGCGGCAGAGTTTGTGTGGAACGGCCCCTGGAAACCCCAGGTCATCCATTGCCATGACTGGCACACCGGCATGATTCCGGTCTGGATGCACCAGGACGCCCAGGTGAGCACGGTGTTCACGATTCATAACCTCAAGTATCAGGGTCCCTGGCGCTGGAAGCTGGAGCGCATCACCTGGTGCCCCTGGTATATGCAGGGCAATCACACCATGGCTGCCGCCATTCTCTATGCCGACCGGGTGACGGCGGTGTCCCCCACCTATGCCCGGGAGATCCGCACTGCAGAATACGGCGAACAACTGGAAGGCCTCCTCAGCTTTGTCAGTGGCAAGCTGGTGGGCATTCTCAACGGCATTGACCTGCGACTCTGGGATCCCTCTACGGACCACAAGCTTCCTGCCCGGTTTTCCCGGGACGACCTGGCTCCGCGGGCGCAGAACAAGGCCGCCCTCCAGCGGCGGGTTGGCCTGGAGCAACGACCCAATGCCTTTTTGCTGGGAATGGTGGCCCGGCTGGTGGAGCAAAAAGGCGTTGACCTGCTGCTACAGGTCTGTGAGCGCACCCTCACCTACACCGACAGCCAGGTGGTGGTGCTGGGCACTGGTGACCGCTATTTTGAATCCCGCCTCTGGGAAGCCGCCAGCCGGTTCCCGGGGAAGTTTGCCGTGTACCTGGTCCACAGCGATGAGCTGGCCCGGATGGTGTATGGGGGGAGTGATGCCTTCCTGATGCCCAGCCGCTTTGAACCCTGTGGCATCAGCCAGATGTACGCCATGCGCTATGGCTCTATTCCCGTCGTACGCAACGTGGGAGGGCTGGTGGATACCGTCCACCCCCACAATCCTGCCCGCAACGAAGGAACAGGCTTCTGCTTTGATCGTTACGAGCCCATCGACTTCTATACTTCATTGGTGCGGGCCTGGGAGGCCTATCGCCATCCCGACTCCTGGAAGGAGTTGCAGCGGCGCGCCATGGGTCAGCACTACGGCTGGGACCGCTCCGCTGGGCACTATGACCGGGTCTATCGGGAGATTGTCGGGAAGCCTGTCGCGCAGGAATCTACAATTCAAGTGCAATAGCAATAACCAGAAGGAAACAATGTTCTGTTAAGGGTTCCAATCGGCCCCCAGCCGGACGGTGATGGCGGCATCGGCAAGGGGAGCGTCCTGGCGGCGGCGCCCCGCGGCGCCCAGGAGACCGGTGACGCTGGCGGGCAGCTCAGCGCCCCAGGCCAGGAGGCGGGTTCGGGACAGGGTGACGCCATCGGGCGGCGTGGGGGCCACTGCAGCATTTGTGCCGCGGGCTTCCAACTGCTGTTCGAAGGCCATGGCGGCGCGGAGGGGGCCTTCCACCAGAACAGTCCCATCGGGAACGGGACGGGACCGGGGCCAGAAGTGGGTCTGCGCCCCCACCTCCGGGGACAGGGGCTCAACCACCAGCCGCAAGGGTTGCGCCTGGAGCATGGCCAGCACACTGAACAACTCCCCCTGGCTCAGATTGGTCCGGCTGGCATCCAGCAGGTCCTGGGCCAACCGGGGCCAGCGCCGACGCAGGGCCTCGCTGTCCAGATGGTGGACCATCGCGCCCAACAGACGCCGCTGCCGCTCCAACTGCCAAGCTGCTCCAGGGGTGGGACCGGAAGCGTGCAAATAGGTCTGCACCTGAGCGCCGCTGAGTTGCCTGGCGCCGGAACCCAGCTCGGCCCATGGACCAACCCCGGTGTTGGATGTCCGGGGATCCGTGGCTTGCAAGGCGGCCGTGGCCTCTTCGCCCTGGGCCGCGGCCACGAGAACGGGTGGTCGGGGTGGTGCGGGCGGGAACTGGGGAGAAGGCGGAGGCGGGTCCAGTGTCATGGGCACGCCTCCCATGGCATCCACAAATGCCGCCAGGGCCGGGCTGCTGCTCAGAACGTAACGATCAACCCAGTCTTCGGGGCGGTTCAGGCGCGTTTCCAGCAACTCCGCAACCAGCCTTACACCGCCAATGTTGTAGGCCCGCTCCAGGTCAACGGCGCCGCTGCCCGGCACCACAACCGGGGTGGTCCCAGGCGCTTGGAGCAGGCGCACTGGCTGGCCCGGGGCCAGATGCACCAGCAGAACACCGCCAATTCTGGGGAGTTGCTGTTCCTCTTTCGGAGCGAGGCCCATGAGGAGCAGGGTGAGGGGGCGTTTGAGGGCCAGGCTTGTTCCTTCCTGCCGGCTCCCGGGACCGGAGCCGCTCAAGAGACCCGCATGTCTTGACCAGAGACGGTTCAAGGCCGCCGAGCAAGCCAGGAGAACAACAAGGAACGTGCCCAGCCGCAGGACGATGCGGAGAAACATTGACAGCTTTCTGCTGTTTCCCAATGACGCTAGTCTCCTGTACCGCAGGTTTTGCATGGCGTTGCGGGACGAATACGGTCCCGGATGGCTCCAGCCTCGGGCAAGATGGGTTCAGAATCAATCATCCGTCTCGATTCCTTTTGCGGCAAGTCCTCTGAACACGCTCAAGTCTCGACCCCCCGGTGGGGGGGCGCCCGACGGGGAAGCCCGGTCCGGCAGACAGCCGCCGCAACGGCTTCTTGTGGTGGGAAGCACCGGCTACATTGGCAAGGCGGTGGTACGGGCGTTGGTCAACCGGGGCCATAAGGTGGTGGCCTTTGCCCGACCCCGCTCAGGTGTTGGCGGGACAGAGGATGAGGAGGCAACGCGCCGGTCCCTGGCGGGGGCCGAAGTGCGCTTCGGTGAGGTGACCCGGTTGGATTCCCTGCTGACGGACGGCGGGCGGGGCGAGTCGTTCCATGCCGTCATTTGCTGCCTGGCCTCCCGCACCGGCGGCGTTGCAGACAGTTGGCGCATTGACCATCAAGCCACGGCCACCGCCATCGAAGCGGCCCGCCGTCTGGGGGCCCGCCAGTTCGTGCTGCTGTCGGCGATCTGTGTGCAGAAGCCCCTGTTGGCCTTTCAGAAGGCCAAGCGCAAGGTGGAAGAAGAGCTCAAGGCATCAGGTCTGACCTGGTCCATTGTGCGGCCCACGGCATTTTTCAAGTCCCTGGCGGCCCAGGTGGAGCCTGTGCGGCGGGGGTGTCCCTACGTGATGTTCGGCGACGGCCGGCAGGCTGCCTGCACCCCCATCAGCGAGGAGGATCTTGCCGAATACATGGCGGATTGCCTGGAGCGGCCCGACCGGCAAAACCGGGTTCTGCCCATTGGCGGCCCCGGCCCGGCCCTCACGGCCCGGCAACAGGGGGAACTGTTGTTTTCCCTCCTGGAACGCCCCCCCCGTTTTCTGAGCGTTCCCGTGGCTTTGTTTGATGGGGTCATTCGGGTTTTCACTGCCCTCAACCGGCTGCTTCCCGGCCTGGAGGACACCACGGAATACGCCCGTATCGGGCGCTACTACGCCACGGAGTCCATGCTGGTGTGGGATCCGCAAACCAACGCCTATTGTGCGGATGCAACGCCATCCACCGGAACGGACACCTTGGAGGATTTCTACAAGCGAATCCTGAACGAGGGCCTTCACGGGCAGGATCTTGGCGACCAGCTTCTCTGGAAACGTTGGCGAAAACCCCGACCCTGAAAGCGCGTCTCAAGGGGCGCCGTGCGGGTGTTCTGCTTCATCCCACCAGCCTCGGCGGGACGCCCGCCTGTGGCGGCTTCGGCCGGGAAGCCGCGGCCTGGATTTCCGCCCTGGCCCACCACGGCCTCAGCGCATGGCAGGTGCTGCCCCTGGCGCCCACCGACCCTTCGGGTTCCCCCTACAACGCCCCCAGCGCCTCGGCCATCAGCACCCGGTTTCTGGATGGGGAGTCGCTCCGCACCGCTGGCCTCATTGCGGAGGACACGCTTCATCGGCTTCCCGGCGCCCATCAAGCCGTGGAACCCCAACTGGACGGCAACCTGGCCGATGCCCGCTCCGCTCACCTGGGGCAGGCCCTCCTGCAGCGCTATCGGCAAGGTCTGATCAGTGGGACACAAATGGAGGACTTCGCCGCATGGCGCCGGGAGCAAGGGGCCTGGCTGGAGGATCACTGCCTCTATCTGGTGATCAAGGGCTTTCAGAAGGGGAGGCCCTGGTGGCAGTGGTCCCGCCCCCTGGCTCAACACCGCCCCGACGCCCTGGCCCGGATCCGCCGCGTGGCTGCCGACGCCGTTGATCAGGAGGCGCTCCTCCAGTGGCAACTGGACCGCCAGTGGGGACACCTGCTGGGCCGGGCCCAAAGCAAGGGCATCACCGTCATTGGGGACATGCCCTTCTACGTGGCCCATGACAGCAGCGATGTGTGGGGCCACACCCATCTCTTCAGTGTGTATGGAGACGGGTCGTTGCGGGAGCAGAGTGGCGTCCCTCCGGATTACTTTTCCGCTACGGGTCAACTGTGGGGCACCCCCACCTTCGCCTGGGACCGCCATCGGCAGGAGGGTTTCCGCTGGTGGCGAGAACGCATCCGCCGCCAATTGCGCCTGGCCCACGTGCTGCGCATTGACCACTTCCGCGCTCTGGAGTCCTATTGGGCTGTCCCTGGCCAGGATCAGGACGCTCGCGGCGGGTGTTGGCGCCAGTCCCCAGGCGCCGCCATGCTGCGCCAGTGGCGGGAGGCGTTTCAGGATCTTCCCCTCATCGCCGAGGATCTGGGGGTGATTACCCCTGCTGTGGAGGCCTTGCGGGACGACTTCCACCTGCCCGGCATGAAAATCCTCCAGTTTGCGTTTGACGGCAACGCCAATAATCCCTATCTGCCCCACACCTATGGCTCCGACAACCATGCGGTGTTCACCGGCACCCATGACAACGCCACCAGCGTGGGATGGTGGGCCAACCTGAATGCTGAAGACCGGCGGCGGGTGGAAGCCTATCTGGGGTATCCGGTCACGGCGCCGGGTTGGCAGTTGCTGCGCCTTGCGCTGATGTCTCCCGCAGCGCTGGTGATGACGCCGCTCCAGGATCTCATGGGCCTGGGGGACGAGGCCCGCATGAACCGCCCCGGCACCACCACCGGCAACTGGAGTTGGCGGATTCCGGTTCCCCTGGAGCAACTGGACGGACACCTGCTGGGCTATGGCGCCATGGCGGCGCTCTATGGAAGGGGCGCGGCGACCGCTTGAGGCGCTTGAGGACCTTGCGCGCCAATCCTGGCCCCGTCAAGGGGCGGTCACCTGGAACAGCCCACGGGTTTCATCCAGGAGGCTGAGGGGTTGATGGTCCCAGCGGACAACAGCACCGTCCGGCGGAACCACCCTCACCGAGAAGGCCGGCTGTAAGCGCCAGCGCAGAGTTCCGGCCTCCGCCTTGAGTTGCCCATGCACCACCCCTGGCTGAAGGATGGTGACCTGGGCGGGGGCGGTCAAGGTCACCTCCAGGAGGCCATGCTCAGGTGTCTGACCTGGAGGCTGCAAGGCTTCCCGCAACAGTTGGCGGCGAATTGCCGGATCCTCAAGACGGGCCAGGGGTTGAAACTCCACAGCCGGATTGACGGTCTCCACCTGTGCCTGTTCCGCCAGACGCACCGGAGTATTGCTGAGGTGAATCTCCAGGGGCAGCGGCCCGATGGGCTCCAGGCTCAACAGGTTGTCGGCGGCAAGGCGGTGCTGCTGCAGGTTCAAGCCATAGAGCAGGACGGCAACCAGTAGCCCATAGACTACAAGCCCCTGATCACTGTCCAGGTCGATCTGACCGCCGAGGGCAACCAGGGCGTTCCAGAGACGTCCAAGTCCCCTGCCGGCGCTGTTGCTTGGGCCGGTATTCCGGTCAGCCGGTGGACGCCATGCGGCAGCCTGCACAGTCCGGATGGGGAGTTGCAACACGTCTGCCAGCGCTTCGAGCCTGAAGGCCAGATTGCGCTCCTCTGGCGCCTGCTGGATCCGGCCTTGTTCCAACGCCGCCAACATGGCAACGGCGATCCCGGTTTGCAGGGACAATTGCTCCCTTGAAAGGCCCAGGTCCGCCCTGCGCTGACGGATTGCCGCCGCCGCGAGACGCGCCTGGACGGGATCAGTGTCCTGCATCAGTCGGTTGCAAGGGGACGCCTCCCATCAGACCACCTAACATCAGGGCAACACTGGACAAGAGGACAACGCCCCATGGTTCGCCTGGTCCATACGGCGGATTGGCAGATCGGTAAAGGCTATGGAACCAGGGCGGAGGAGGCTGCTTGTCTCCTGAGACAGGCGCGCCTTGGCGCCATTGACCGCATCGGCGCGGCGGCCCGGAAGTTTGACGCGGCTTACGTGGTGGTGGCTGGGGACCTTTGGGATTCCCCCATCCTGCCGATGGACACGGTGCATGAGTGTTTTCACGCCATCGGCAGGGTGGGGCGCCCTGTGCTGGTGATTCCCGGGAATCACGACCATGGCGGCTCCGACGGCATCTGGCACAGACCGGAGGTTCAGGCGTCACAGCGGCGCTATGCCCCCAATCTGAGGTTGCTCGCCCGGGCAGAACCGGTGGTGCTGCCTGATCTTGTGGTGCTTCCCTGTCCGTTGCAGCGCCGCCACAGCGCCACGGATCCCGCGGCCTGGCTGCACGCTTTTCCCTGGACGACCCTGCCGGCGGATCGGCCCCGCCTTGTGCTGGCCCATGGGAGCGTCGCCAGCTTTGGCGAGCGGGTTCACCACAACGTGATCGCTCTGGATCGGCTGCCCGCCGCCGCTGTGGACTACGTCGCACTGGGGGACTGGCACGGCCTCAAGCAGGTGGCGCCCAAGGCCTGGTATTGCGGCACAGCGGAGCCGGACTGCTTTGACATGGACGGCAGCAGCAGACGGTCCCAGGTGCTTCTGGTGGACGTGGAGCGGGGGGACATGCCCCATGTGACCCCCCACCCCACAGGCCACTTCACCTGGCGCCAGTTGAAGGCGGAACTCTCCAGTGGGGAGGACCTGAACCACCTGCAGCGGCAGGTGGAGAGGTGCATTGGCAAGCGGGTGCGCCGTGACCTGCTCAGCCTGGATCTTGGCCACAGCATCCTGGATTTTGCCAGCCACGACCGCTATGTAGAATGGATGGATCGTCTGCGCGAGCAACTGTTGGTTGTGGTTGGCAAGGGCTCCTGCACTGCCGTGCCTGCAGGTGACCACCTGGACGCGCTGCTGAATCGGCCCGAGGATCCTCTCATTTGCTCCGTGGCCACCCAGTTGCAGCAGCAGCGGCTTGAAGGTGAAGGCCCCAGCCGCGAGATTGCCTCCAGAGCGCTGGCGGAGTTGTTCCGCATGGTGAGGCGGGAGGAGCAACCCGGAGGCGCCTGAGGGACACAAGCCCCTGATCCATGGCTTTTGACAAGGATGCGACTGGTCCACTGTCGGATTTGCAACGTTCGCATCCACCGGGAGTTGAGCCTGGACTTTGCGCCGGGACTGACCATCATCGGCGGCGCCAACGAAACGGGCAAGAGCACGCTCCTTGAAGCCCTGCACCGGGCGCTTTTCCTGAAGTCCACCGCCCGCGGCGCCGTGGTGGATCGGCTCCACTCCCGCACCCATCAAGGGGTTCCGACAGTGGAGCTGGCGTTTGAGGCCAGGGGGCGGAGTTGGCGCCTCAGCAAGGAGTTTGGCGGCTCCCGTGGGCGGACGGAACTGCACTCTTCCGACGGCCTGCCCCTGATGGGGCAAGAGGCTGAGGAGAAGCTTGCAACACTGTTGGGGAGCGCCGGTCCACTGGACGGCCGCCGGGCCGGTTCCGCCCTTGACAAATGTTGGGCCCACCTCTGGGTTGTGCAGGGGCAAGCGGGGAACGACCCGCTCCAGGACCGTGAGACCTATCCGCTGGAGCCGCTGATCCGGCAGTTGGAGCAACGGGGTGGCGCGGCGCTGCAATCCCGCCTGGATCAACAGGTGGCGGGGCGCATTGACGAACAACTCAACGCCACCTTTACCAACCTGGGCAGGACGCCCAGGCCCAGGAAACATTCCCCCCTGTGGAAGGCTGAGCAACAGAAGGCGTTGGCGGCCCGGGCATTGGCCCAGGCGGAGCAACTGGTGCAGGAGGACAGGGCCGTGAGCCAGCGGCTGGCCCAGGTGCGTGACGAACTGGGCCAGTCCCGTGGTCGGCTGGATGAACTCAAAAAGCGTCTACCCCAGCTTCGGCGCCTGCAGGCCCAGTGTCTCATGCAACGCCAGGAACTGGACACCCTGAACATCAGGGTGAAGGGACTGGGCCGGGATCACCGCAGCCTCCAGGAGTTGACCCGTGCAGCACGGCAGCACCAGCAGGAGCAGGAGCAATGCCGGAAGCGAGCCCGGACGCTGGCGCAACAACTGGAGAGCGCCCGGCAGACCCAGGCGGAACACCAGCGACAGGTCCACCACTTGAGAGAACGGGACGCCCATCTGTCCCACAAGTTGCGCCAACTGCAATGCTGGAAAGACCAAAGGCGACTCCAGCAGGCCGTTCAGGCATTGCAACACCAGCAGCAGGCCCAGGAGCAGTTGCGCAACCAATTGGGGCGTTTGCCTGCCATCGGTCTCGATGAGGTGAAGGAACTGCGTCGGCTGGAAGGCCAGCAGCGGGATTGCCGGACGCGCCGGGACGCCATGGCGGCCACGGTGGAACTGCTCCACGCCTCTGCCCATGGGGAGGTGCGGCTAGGGGGTAAGGCCCTCGCCATGGGCCGGCCCCTGCAGTTGATCAGGGCAGCGGAGTTACGGGTGGGGGATGATGTGACGGTGCGCATCAGTCCCGGCGGGGACCAGGCGGCTTTGACCCAGGCCCACCAGAGCGCCACCCAGGCCCTGGACGAGAAGCTGGGGCAACTGGGTGTGACCAGTGTGGAGGCGGCTGATGAAATCCTCCGTGAACGGCAAGGCCTGGAACAGCGGTTGCAGGTCCGGCAGGCGGATCCCGGGACGCTCCCGCGCCTTCAGGAAGAACTGGCCCACGTGGAAATCCAGAGGCGGCAGTTGGCGCAAACCGGCCCCGGCCAGGCTGACGGAACAGCAACCGAGGATGTACCCCTTACCGACACCGTGCTGGAACAACAGCTTCGGGAGCATCAACACACCAGCCAGCAGGTGAAGCGCCGGTGTCGGCAGTGCGAGGCGGCCTTGAACGCAGCCGAGCAGCAGGTGGCCACCGTCAAGGCCCTGCAAGTCAAGGTGCAGACCACCTTGGACGTGCGCACCAGCGAGGAAAAGTCCTGCCTGGGGCAGGTGCGGAAACTCCTGGCCGTCCATGGAACCGTTGAAGTCCTGGACACCCGCTACAGCCGGGAGAAGAGGGAGCAGGCTCAAGCCCAGGCCAGGCTGGCTGAACTGCGGCAACAACTCCAGGTCTTGATCGCACCGGAGCAGGACACGCCGGAGGCGCTCATCCCCAGGCTGGAACGCCAGGAGACAACGCTACAGACTCAACAACAACAGTGGCTCAACGAGGAAGGGCAGCTCCAGGAGCGACGCCGGAGCATCGGCAGTCAGGATCCCGGGACCACCCTGGAGCAGGCCCAGGCGGCCCTGGAGCAGGCCCAGGAGCAATGGGAGCAGCAGCAGCAGTTGGGTGCGGCCCTGTTGCTGCTTCAGGAGCGCTTCCGCCAGGCTCAGACGGATCTCTCCAGCCGCTACACCGAGCCCCTGGCCCAGGCCATCAGCAGCTATCTGGCCCCCTTGCACCCTGAACACCAGGCAGGCCCCATCTGCCGGATGCACTACAGCCGGGATGCAGGCCTGCAGGGCCTCCAGTTATGGCGCGGCCAGAACGTGTACGACTTCTCCCAACTGAGCGGCGGGATGCGGGAACAACTGAGCGCCGCGCTGCGCCTTGCCATGGCCGATGTTTTGAAGGATCGCCACGATCACTGTCTACCGCTGATCTTTGACGATGCCTTCACCAACACCGACCCGGAGCGCACTCCGATGGTGAGAAAGATGTTGAACACCGCTGTGGCCAACGGCCTCCAGGTGATTCTGCTCACCTGTGATCCCCAGGCCTATGGGTCCCTCAGTGCGGAAACGACCCATTACCTGTAGGGCGCAAGGATTACCGCCGCCAGGGTGGCTGACCTGGTTTATTGATTTCAGAACATGCTATAGAGCAATAATCACGAAGGAGAAAAACAGCAGAAAGAAAATAATTAGCAAGGAAGTTCCCACAACAGTCAACTTCTAATAAAGATTACGATCTCTACTCCGCTCCAGCAATTCCATTCATGTCTGAAGAATGGATAGTCCAGTTTTTATTCAATTATTCAAGTCTATGAAGAGTGTCAAATTTTCCTTTATTGAGTTGTCGGTGTGAAGCTTGTAGCTTTCCAGAAGCTGGTCTTTGCTTGAATCTTTCATCTACAAGCCAAGCTGCGCACCTCTTGAGATGAGAAGCCACAAATAAGGGCAGCCAGCGCTTGCTAGAGTGATGCATTGCCCAGAGCGTCCACCAGCGCCACGATCTTCGTTGTCAGCCCGCCCCAGGAGCGGCCCATGCACTGGCGCCAAGCGCCCCTTTTGCCCCAGCAGCTTTCTGGTGAACCGGAACAGTGGTGCCGTCGTGAAGCATATACTCCAGATCAGGATCGCCGCTGAGGGTCTCGAACAACCACTGCAACACACCATTGGCTGCCCAGCGCCGGAAGCAGCCCAGCTGACTGTTCCAATTCCCCAAGCAGGCGGGTAGATCCCGCCAAGGCGCACCGGTGCCCACTCTCCAGAGAACAGCTTCGAGAAACAGGAGAAACAGACGGTTGTCCCTTGGGGTAGGGCCACGATCCCTAGCCTTGCCTGGCAGCTTCTCAAGGTTGAAACACAACACAACCTGGAGGGCAAGATCTTTTGTCCACAGGCCCTAGCATCTTCGGGGCCGCTACCCTCACCTTCCTGTCCTGACGTGACTCCAGCCAGGCCAGGATAAGGCAGGAGACAGGAGACAGGAGCCGTTGCAACACCATGGCCAAATGCAAGACCACAAGGCGCCCCAAAGGCAGTCCAGGCAGATCCGCCGTGTTGGCGGAGAATCGCTTCGCCCGCCATCAATACGACATCCTGGAGACGCTGGAAACCGGCCTTGAACTGCTGGGCACCGAAGTGAAGTCCATTCGTGCGGGCAAGGCCAATCTGCGGGACGGCTTCTGCCTCATCCGTGACGGGCAGCTTTGGCTCCATAACGTTCACGTTTCCCCCCATCAGCAGGCGGGCAGTTATTTCAACCACGAGCCCTTGCGGACGCGCCGGGTGCTGGCCCGGCGGCGGGAGATTCACCGCCTGGCGGTGGGGGTGGCCCAGAAGGGGCTCACCGTGGTGCCCCTGAATCTTCACCTGAAGGGCTCCTGGATCAAGCTGAGCCTGGCCCTGGGGCGGGGACGCAAACTCCACGACAAGCGCCGCCACGACCGCGCCAGGGAGGACCGTCAGGCCATG
>VXWH01000148.1 GCA_009836025.1 Synechococcus sp. SB0668_bin_13
TGACTCTATGGAGACCATCCCATGCTCCTCCTGACCTTATCCAGAACTGGGGTTACGTACATAAATCCCTTTGAAAGGGGGTCGGAGAATCAGCAGCAGCGGTGGTGGGCTCTCCCCGGGACTTGAAGAGCACCTCCCCGCCATGCACCAGGTAGCGGTCCGGGGGACGGGTTTCAAAACGGTACCGATACAGGTTCTCGGCCCTGATGGGACCGTCGCCATGAACATTCCCCAGTTGGACTGCCGGCAGTCCGTCCGCAGGGGCGGGCTCCAGGCCACTTGTCAGCCACGTGCTCCGGTCCACGGGAAACCCACGGAACGCAACTCCAGGTGCTGAGCATCCCCATTCCCGCGAAAGCGGGAATCCATCGGCGCCCTGTGCAAGGTTCCGGTCATTACATTGGGGCACAACGGGGACAGGGCGATGGCCAGTGGGCAGCAACAGGCGGTGGACATCCTCTTTTTCTGGTGGCAAGCCGGCCCGGAGCGATGGTTCAGCACCGATCACGCCTTTGACCGACAAGTGGCGGATCGGTTCATGGCCATGTACGACCATGCTGCCTCTGGAGGGCTGGACCATTGGGAGGCAACCCCCCATGGCGCCATGGCGCTGTTGATTCTGCTGGATCAGTTTCCCCGCAACATGTTCCGGGAGACGCCCCGCGCCTTTGCGACGGACAGCAAGGCCCTTGCGGTGGCCAGAAGGGCCTTGGCCCGGCGGGATTATCTGGCTTACCCCGCCCCGGCGCGGCAATTTTTCTTTCTCCCCTTTGAACATGCGGAAGACATGGAGGCCCAGACCATTGCCGTTGACTGCTTTCGGAAGTACGGGGATGAGCAGGGCTACTTTTATGCCCTCCTTCACATGGACGTGATTCGCCGCTTTGGGCGATTTCCCCACAGAAACAAGATCCTGGGCCGCAAAAGCACGGCATCGGAAGAAGCGTTTTTGCAGGAAGGCGGGTTGTTGACCTGAATCCCTGGATTCCCCTACTCCCCGGAAGAAAACAACCAACCGAGCAACGGTGTGGCCACCGCCGCACTCAGCAGTTGCACCGCCACAAACAGGGGCACGTGGGTGGGCAGGATGCCGCTGAAGGTGTCGGTCATGCCCCTGGCGATGGTGACAGCGGGATTGGCAAAACTGGTGGAGCTGCTGAACCAGTAGGCACTGGTGATGTAGAGGGCCACCAAGGCGGGCACGGCGCCCGGCTGATGGCGCCGTCCTCCGTGGATCATCAGCAACAGGCCTGCGGTGGCCAGCGCTTCCGAGAACCATTGGCCGCCGCCTGTGCGGGCTGTGGTGGACTGCTGCAGCACCGCCAGGCCAAACATCAGATGGGTGGCCCATACCCCCAGGAGTCCACCCGCCACCTGGGCCAGGCCATAGAGCAGTGCCGCCAGCCCGGGGATCTCTTTCCGTAGCCAGAAGCAGAGGGTCACAGCGGGATTGAAGTGGCCGCCGGAGATGGGCCTCAGCACCGTAATCAGGCCATAGAGCATGGCGCCCGTGCTGACTGCGTTGGCCAGCAGGGCCAGGCCCGCGTTGCCGTCCGCCAACTGCTCCCCCATGATGCCCGAACCCACCACGGCCATGAGTAGCAGGGCGGTTCCCATGGTTTCAGCGAAGAGGGCGCGCTTCATGGTTGGAGAAACCAGGGGATTCAGTAATCCACGCCCCGCTTCAGGCTGACGCCGTGCTGGGCGTAATGCTTGTGGCACACCATCTCGGAGTGGATATTGGCCAAGGCAAAGTAGGAAGGGGTGTTTTTGCAGCGCCCCGTGATGATCACCTCCGTGAACTTGGGCTTGCGCAGCAGGGTTTGCACGATGGGGTCCACCGGCAACAACTCCAGGTCCACAGTGGGATTCAGCTCATCGAGAATCACCGTTTTGTAGAGGCCGCTGCTGATGGCGGCCCGGGCGATTTCCCAGGCCCGCTCCGCTTCCACGTAATCGATGGGTTGCTGCTGGCCGCGCCAGACAATGGCGTCACGTCCACTGCGCAGGTGATCCACCAGGTGGGGGTAGCTCTGGCGCAAGGCGTCAATGGCGGCGTCTTCCGTGTAGCCCTGCCCACCCTTGAGCCACTGCAGGATCAACACCCGGTGGCTGGTGTCCTGGCTGATCCCCCGCCCAATGGCCTGGAGCGCCTTGCCCAGCGCACTGGTGGACTTCCCCTTGCCTTCTCCGGTGTAGATCTCGATCCCCCCCGTCCGGTGATCGCCGGGGGGTTGGTGCTGATGGGGGCAGATTTCCGAATGCAGGTCCGCCAGGCGGGTCAATTCCCGCGGCGCCCCGCGGCCGGTGGCGATGACTTCCACGTCGGCGGGCATCTGACCCATGGTCTTGATCACTTGGTCTTTGTCCAGAAGGCCCAGGTCCAGCACAGGATTCAGCTCATCCAGCACCAGCACCGAGTAGAGACAACTGGCCAAGGCCCCCTTGGCAATGTCCCACCCCCGCTGGGCTTCCTGGCGGTCGAATGCCGTCACCTCGTCAGCGGAGAAATACTCCGCCCGTCCGGTGCGCACCTGGTCAATGAGATGGGGGAACCCTTGCTGCAGCGCCTCGATGGCAGCGTCCTCGTCGTAGGCGCGTCCAGGTCCTTTCAAGAAGCGCAACAGCAACACCCGGGTGTTCTGCCGCTCACAAATACCCAGGCCAATGGTGCGCAACACCACCCCCAGGGCCGCCTGGCTCTTGCCCTTGCCTTCGCCGTCGTAGATGTGCAACTGACCGCGGGTGCGCCCCTGGGCCGATGTGGCTGTGCGGATGCCGATGCCACTGGTCATAGCAACGAAGGAAGCATGGCAACGAAGATGCGCCCATAGCCTAGACGGCCGAGCCGGACCCCTGTCATGACCCTGCCCATGGATCTACACTGTTGCCATGGCTGAGTTGCCGCTGCAAGAGGAACTGGATCCCGGGCTGCAGACACGGTTGGCGCAGCTTCGGGAGCGTATGCGCCGGTTCGGGGCGGTGGTGGTGGCCTATTCCGGTGGGGTGGACAGCAGCCTGGTGGCTGCCGTTGCGGTGGAGCAGTTGGGGGAGGCCGCCCTGGCGGTCACTGGCGTGTCTCCTGCGTTGGCGCCCCACCTGCGCCGCGAGGCCCGCTGGCAAGCCCAGTGGCTGGGCATCCGGCACCAGGAGGTGGCCACCCAGGAGTTGCATGTGGCGGATTATGCCAACAATCCGCCGGAGCGCTGCCGTGCCTGCAAGGCCACGCTCCACCAGCACCTGGCCCGCCTGGAGCCCGTCGCCGCTGGCGCCCAGGTGGTGGATGGGGTCAACCAGGACGATCTGGGGGATCACCGGCCCGGAATTGCCGCGGCCCGCCAACGGGGGGTGCGTTCCCCTCTGGTGGACAGCGGCATCGGCAAGCTACAGGTGCGCCAGTTGTCCCGCGCCCTGGGTTTGCCCTGGTGGGACAAACCAGCCCAACCCTGCCTCAGCTCCCGCTTTCCCTATGGGGAGCCCATCACTGCCCATGGCCTGGAGCGGGTGGCGGCTGCAGAGGCCTGGCTCCTGGCGCACGGTTATCGACAGGTGCGGGTCCGCAGCCAGGGCACCACGGCGCGGATCGAGATTCCCGCCGCCGCCGTTGCCGATTTCCTGAGCCATGTGGACCGCTCCCGGTTGGTGGCCCATTTCCGCAGCCTGGGCTTTACCGCGGTGGGACTGGACCTGGAGGGCTTGGTCAGCGGCAAGTTGAACCGATCATTGGTGACTTGACGCCAATCACCCCTCGGCGGTGGGGTGACCCTGTAGGAGGTGTATCAATCGTCATTGGCGAGTGTTCATATTGGCGCGCCAATCCCACCGGGTCTCTGCTTACTGTGGGCGTGAACACATGTTTCAGGCTTCCATGTCTGTCGGCATCTACTTTGCAACAACAACAGGGAAAACCCAGGACGTGGCTGAGCGTCTCCATGCCCTGCTCGGTTCCGCCAACGCCCCCAGGGATCTTGCCGATGTGGCTGACGTCAGCGAGTTCACCAGGCTCGATGGGCTGATCTGTGGCATCCCCACCTGGAACACAGGCGCGGAAACTGAACGCTCAGGCACGGCCTGGGACGAAGTTCTTGAAGACATCGCCGAACTGGACCTCAGCGGCAAATCCGTGGCGGTCTTTGGCCTGGGGGATTCCGGGAGCTACACCGACAACTTCTGCGATGCCATGGAAGAATTGCACAGCTTCTTCCAGCAAGCCGGCGCCACCATGGTGGGTTATGTGGACAAGGGTGACTATACGTTTGAAGAATCCAAAAGCGTGGTGGGAGATCAGTTCTGTGGCTTGGCGCTTGACGAGGACAGCGAATCCGACATGACGGAGGATCGCCTCGCCAAGTGGGCCACACAGCTCAAACAGGAGATGCCAGGATTGTGATCTCACCTTCAGGAAAGGGTGAGCTTCTCTGTTGATCCGTTCGCTCCCAGGCGGGAGAACCACCTTCCCGATGGCTGATGATCAGGCAGTCTCACCTGTGGGGTAGAAAAGTGGAAGTTATTCCATCATCACCCCTTGGATACAGGAGTTGGATGGTCTCATGGCTCTACCCTTGGGGGAGACAACCAGGCCGAGTCTGATGCACAACAGGCGCTTCCAGCAACTGCTGCCATTCACGCCTTTATTGCTTTTACCCCTGCTTCTTTGGAAGTTCTTTGATACCAGTCAGCAAAGCCTCACTGCCTGGGATGAAGGCTTGTATATGTGGCGAGCCCGTCTCTTCCTTGATCAAGACGAAGCATGGACGCCTTTTGACCAGGCACACCATAAAACGCCAGGTCACTATTGGATTGTGGCACTATCCATGCGGCTTTTTGGTGTTAGCGATGTCGCTGCCAGGCTACCTTTTGTCCTGCTGGCCTTGCTCTCGGCCTGGCTCGTTTATGAGATTGGTTCCCTGATTCTGAGCCGTCGCGCTGGAGCCATGGCCAGCCTCATTCTGGGAACTTCCTATCTCTGGGCCGTCTACAGCCGTAGGGTCAGCCCTGATCTGGGGTACATCAGCTTCTTTCTGGGCGGCGTCCTGCTGCTTGTGCAAGAGTTGGTCAAACCTGCACCATCTTCACGGCAGTTTTCCCATTGGCGTCTCTATTGTGCGGGCATCCTGTTTGCGCTGACCATTTTTCTGCGTAGCGCTCTGGCTGTTTTGCCGCTGATGGGGCTGATGCCCTGGCTTCTCAGGCAGGCCCGTGGTCGCAGGATTCTGATGAGCCCATGGCTCTGGCTGGGCCTGGCGTGTGGTTGTCTGCCAACCCTGGTCTGGGTGGGGAAGAGTATCGCTGTCTATGGGATCACAGGATTTATAGAGCCCCTCAGATTTCCCTTGAAAAAAGCAACGGAAACAGGCTTTTTCCTCAGCGGCTTCGCTTTTTATTCTGGTGCTATCTTCGTGGGCTTTCTGCCATGGTCACCCTTGCTTCCTTTTGCGGTCACCAGTCCCGGCCTGTGGGACAATCAAGATGACAATCATGGTCAAAACATGATTCATCGGCGCTGGCTTCTTTTTGTAGTGCCCGTAACAATGTTTTTATTGCTTGCCCTCACATCTTCTCAACATGATCAGTATGCACTACCCATCTATCCATTTGCGGCCATGTTAATTGCTGTAGATCTGGAGCATCGTTTGGCAAACAGTCACGCCGCCAAGCTCTCTCGTGGGAGAAACCGTAGCATGGGATGGCGATCTTTGCAGTCCATTGTCGCAGTATACTGTTGCTTGGCCAGCATTATTCTGGCGTTTTGTTTTGGTGGTGGTTGGCTAATCATTGAAAACTCTTATACAACGCTTGATAGAGGGAAATTACGCTTACTCTTGATTCTGCTAAGTAGCGTGTGGCTGTTGGGAGGCTTGATGGTCTACTGCCCCCACAGAACCCTCCGGCAAAGGCTGAAACCATGGATAACGCTACAGATCTTTGGGGCCTGGCTGGTGATTCTTGGAACAGTTCAACTGGGGTTTGTGGGCAACTATTCCCCTGAAGTGAAAGCATTCCTCCAGCAACCTGATCTCCAGAATACTCTGTCAACGACTCCTGCAGACCTGGTAAAAATGGACGGCAGTACGATTGCGGTTCTGCTCAAAGTCTATGGCCCAATCATGGGGCAATCCTGGTCGTCATTCCATGAATTCAAAGCCCGGGGAAGCGGTCTGGCCTGGATTCGTGAGTCCGATATGGCCGAACTGGATGTCCCCCACAGCGTTCTTGCCCAAGGCCATGGGGTTCTGCTCATCCGGAGGGATCCAACCCCAACTCCGTGGTGACCTGGCCTTGGGGCGGCGCCATGAGTCTCAGAACATTGTCCCCACCCAACCGGCCTTGCAGTTGGGCTGCCCGGGTCACCTGCTGGTATTGATCCCGTTGCAAGACCACCTCACCGCTGGCTAGAATCATTCCTTCCTGCAGGTCCCAGCGGCACTGTTGTGCGTTCAGGGCCTCGCCAGGCTGGCGGAATTGGCAATCCTCGGCAATGGTGAGCACGTCCTGCTGGAGATCCAGCGCCGCGGCGCGGCCAGAGATGTGCAGGTCTTCCACCTGAGCTTCCAGGAGACCCGGGCTTTCCAGTTGCTGCCGGTCCAGCCACCAGAGCACAGGGCCATGGGCCTGCCATTGCCCGGCGCGCCGGGTCTGCAACCGGACAGGCGCCTGCAACTCCAGCCACCGCCGCCGGCTGCTGCCCGTCAGGTTGACCCCTTGCACAAACTGCACCGCTCCACCTGGGTCGTTCTGCCAGCCCTTCACCGGACCAGGCGCCATCATCTCGCCGCTGGCCAGGTTCCAGTGGAGCGTTGTGGCCTCAAGGCGCAGGTGGTCGGCCTGGGGAGACCGGTCCAGCACAACCACCTGGTCATGGAGGGTAAGGTCCGTGCTGGCAAAATCAAACTCGGCCCATCCAGCGTTGGCCTGCATGTCCCCACGGGCCATCATCAGGTTGATGGCCATGGTCATGCGGCCTTGGCGAGTATCCCAGCGCAACCGCTCACCCGTCACCACCATGGACGGTTCCTGGAGATGCACAAGTTCCACCGCTCCGTCCAACTGCACCAGCCGGTTGTTGCCCAGCAGTAGACCGCGCTGAGCCCGGATCTTGTAGACGGGGACACCGTCGCGGTGAACGAGGGCCTCCGGTGTGGTCACCACGGAGGCTTTGCGGATCCAGTCGTGACGAGCCCCGGGACTGCTGAGGGACAAGCTCAACGCGCCACCACCAGGATGGTGCTGCAATGTGAACGCCTCCACTTTGTGGGGCGCCCGTTGAGTCAACGCCGTCACCAGATCCGTTGGCGCGCAGCCCGCAAGAAGGGGACATGCGGCCGCCACCAGCAGCCTCGTCACTGGGGAACTGCCGGAGATCCAGGCTTCAGAGGTCACCGTCCAACTCCAGCCGGACCATCAGCGGTGATGGCCCGGGGAGGGGCTGGCCGTGGGGGAGACCACCCCAGCGCACCAATTGCTCCCATGCCCCTGGGGGCAATCCATGGCGGCTGTCCAGGGGTTCACAGCCCAGTTGAATCAGCAGACGGTTGGACAACTCCGGCACCAGGGGTTGCAGACAGAGCCCCACCAGGCGGGTGGCTTCCAGCACGCCATAGAGAACAGCCGCCACCGCGTCCCTGCGGCTGGAATCCTTGATGGCGCTCCACGGGGCCTGCTCACTCAAATAGCCGTTGACGGACTCGGCAAGGGCCAGGGCTGCCATGGCGGCGCCCTGCAAGTCCTGTTGGGCAAAGCACTGGCGCACCCGGGCCGTGGTGGCCGTAGCCACGGGGGCGAGGGGATGGAGGGAAGCATCCTCTGGCTCCCCTTCCGGTGGAACGCAATCCGCAAACCAGCGGCGGGACATGGAGACGGTGCGGTTCACCAGGTTACCGATGGTGTTGGCCAGGTCGTTGTTCACCAAGTCCAGAAAGCGCTTCTGCTGGATGTCTCCATCCTCGCCGAACTGGATATCCCGCAGCAGATACCAGCGCACCGGCTCCACCCCCGCCTTGGCAAACAACGCCTCGGGATCCAGGGTGTTGCCCAGGGTCTTGCCCATCTTGCGGCCCTCGCGGGTGAGGAAGCCATGGCCGAACACCCGCTCCGGCAAGGGCAGATCCGCCGCCAGCAGCATGGCCGGCCAGTAGACCGCATGGAACCGCAGAATGTCCTTGCCGATGAGGTGAAGCTGGGCCGGCCAGCCGCCGGCCAGGGCGGTGGTCAGATCCTGGGGGCCATCGGGATCGCCCAGGGCGGTGATGTAGCCCAGCAGGGCATCAAACCACACATAAAAGGTGTGCCCCGGCTGATGGGGCACGGGAATGCCCCAGGGCAGGTCCACCCGGGAGATGGAGAAGTCCCGCAGACCCGCCTCCACAAACCGCTGCACCTCCCGCCGGCGGCTGGCGGGACCAACGAAGGATTCCCGTGCAACAAGTTGGGCGATGGGCTGCTGGAAATGGGAGAGGCAGAAAAACAGGTTTTCCTCATCGCGCCACTCCAACGGGCGGTCATGGATGGCGCAGCGGGGCGTTCCGCCATCCTCGCCGGCTGCATCCTTGAACTCTTCACAGGCGACGCAATACCAGCCCTGTTGCTGCCCCAGGCGAATGTGTCCGTTGCTGCGCACCCGTTCGTAAAACTCGTGAACTAGGCGGTGATGCCGGGGGGCGCTGGTGCGCACAAAGCGGTCGTGGCTGATGCCGATGCGTTGCCAGAGCGCTGCAAAGTGGCCCGCCATGCGATCCACGTAGTCCCTGGTGGGGACACCGGCGGCGGCGGCGCTGCGCTGGATCTTGAGGCCGTGCTCGTCACAGCCGGTAATCAGGCACACCTGATCCCCCTGGAGCCGCCGCCAGCGGGCCATGGCGTCTGCCGCCAAGGTGGTGTAGACACTGCCGATGTGGGGCTTGTCGTTGACGTAGTACAGCGGTGTTGTGAGGGTGAAACGATGAACCACGCGACCCGACGCGCCCCGGAGGCGCCTGTGCAGTGCAGAATTTTAGCCTTTTAGCCAGTGCATGATGCCCCAGGCGCAGCGACCCCATGGAGCAATGCCGCACTGATGTGGTGGTGTGGGGCGGTGGTCTGGGGGGCGCCTGTGCCGCCCTCCAGGCGGCCCGATCCGGCACCCGCACCATCCTCCTGCTGCCCGGCCTCTGGTGCGGCGGCATGGTGAGCGCCGCCGGGGTGAGCGCCGGGGACGGGCATGAACTCAGTGCCTGGCAGACGGGTCTTTGGGGGGCGTTTCTGCGGGGCATGGCCGCGGCGGAGCCCAGTGGCCTGGATCATGGCTGGGTGAGTTGTTTCTGTTGGCGGCCGGACCGGGCCGAGGCGCTGCTGCAGGGCTGGTTGGCGGCGGAACGTACACGGCTGCGGGTGCTGCGACGGATTCAGCTTGAAGCCGTGCAATGGTGTGGCGACCGCATCCAGGCACTGGAGGTGAGCCATGGTGACGGCGGCGAGGCCCTGCGCATCGAGGCGGGGATTGTGGTTGACGGCTCCGACCTGGGGGACCTGCTGCCGGTGGCCGGGATTCCCTTCCGTTGGGGGTGGGAGGCCCGGGAGTGTTGGCAGGAACCCAGCGCCCCGACCGCGTCTCGCCTGCGGGAGGAGCCATGGTTTCGCCGGCAACCGGTGCAGTCCCCCACCTGGGTGGTGCTGGGTCAACTGGATGCCCGTGCCGTTGTTCAACAGCGCCGGCCCCTGTCTCAACCCTTTACCGGCGCCCCCGATGGCCATGGCCTGGAGCGCCTGTTGAGCTACGGCCAGCTTCCGGACCGGTTGGTGATGCTCAACTGGCCCCGGCAGGGCAACGATTTTCACCACAACCTGGAGCGGGCCGTTGCCGACAGGGAGCAACAGCAGGCCCTGGCCATGGAGATGCAGGCCCAGAGCCTGGCCTTTTTGCAGGCCTTGCAGACCGCAACGGACGGCGCCCTCACCCCCGCCGCCCATTTCCCCACAGCCGCGGGCGGGCGCAGTTGCCTGGCCTTGATGCCCTATTGGCGGGAAGGCCGGCGGATGAAGGGCATGGCTGTGGCCACCGAGAGGGACCTGCTGCCGGAGCAAGCCACAGGCCATGGCCCCATCCCGCGCCAGCACGAGGGAGGCTGTGCAACGGTGGTCATCGGCAACTATCCCAACGACCACCATTACCCAGGACATCCATGGCCCCTGGCGCCCAAGCAGATGGTCTGGGGCGGGCGATACAGCGGCACCCCTTTTGCCCTGCCCTACGGCGTGCTGCTCTCGCCCCACTGCAGCAATCTGCTGGCTGCGGACAAGGCCGTCAGCACCAGCCACGTGGCCAACGGCGCCATCCGTCTCCAGCCCATGGTCATGAACCTGGGCCAAGTGGCGGGACTGGCGGCGGCCCTGTCCGTGCAGGCCCGTTGCCCCCCCCACGCCCTGAAGGTCACCACCCTGCAGCAGGCCCTGCTGAACGATCCCCTGGCCCCCGCCGGACTGCTGCCCAATCCCCATCTGGCCTGGCATCATCCCCGCTGGCGGCAGCACCAGCAGCAGGGTCTCAGGGCTTTACACCATGGTGAGCCCCTGCCTGCCGTCGAGCCCCTGCCCCCGCCGGAGGGCTGTCTCAGTGCCCATGGGCGATACTGGCGGGGACGGGTGACACGCCATGGCCACCGCTGGTGGGGGGATTGGCATGACGGCCCCATGCCCCTGATCACCCTGGAACCCCACGTTCAGGCGCAGTTCCAGCGCTGGCGGGATGGGCAACAGGTGGAGTTGCGGGGCTGTCTCAATCGCGGTGGACCGTGGTTCCGCGTGGAGCAGGTGCTGGGTTGCCAAGCGCCAAGCGCCAGGCCGGGGGGTGGAGGATCAATTCAGGCTAGGCAGCCTGGGCTTTGAGACGCAGCAGACCCCGCTCGGGGTTCACCTCCAGCAGGCCGATGGTGAGCGGGTCGTCAGGGCGGCTCCGGGGGGGACAGTTGCACGCCAGCTCCAGGGCCGTGTCCCCACACCACACCAGCCCCAGCCCCTCGGACTCCCGCAGCCAACGCACAAAACGGCCTGTCCAGGGACCGCGTTCCTGCTGCAGCCAACTGTGGAGCCAGTAGAGGCGATCCTGTCTGGCCCGCTGCCCTGCTTCCTGGATGCCGGCCAAGGCCTGGTCCAGCCAATGTTGCAGGTCCGGCTCCGTCAGGACCGACGCCTGACGGCCATGGGTCCTCAGTTGAAGATGGGTCAGGAAGTCCGTGAACCGGCGAATGGGTGAGGTTACCTGCACGTACACCGGCGCCCCCAGGGCAAAGTGGGGCTGGGGACGGGTGCCGGTGCTGCTGCGCTGGAGACAGGCCTTCAGGGCGCCGTTGCGCACGGCTCCGGGGGAGAAGGCCGCCAACTCCTGCGCAGAGGGCAGAGGGCTGGCCACCTGCCCCCGGTAGGGTAACGGCAAGCCATGGCGTTGCCCGTAGCGACCGGCAATTTGTCCAGCCAGCACCATGCACTCCGCCACCAGTTGGCGGGCCGGGGTGGGCTCCAGCACCTCAAGGGCAATCCGCCCATCCGCCATGGGGCGGAAGCGGGCTTCGGGTTGCTCCAGGCACAGGGCGCCAGCCGCACGGCGCTCTTGATTCAGGCGCAGGATGATGCGGTGCAACTCCAGGAGGTTGTCCTCCTCCGGTGGAGCCATGCCCAGCAGGTCGTCCACGTCGTTGTAGGTGACGGCTGTGGACAGCCGCACCCAGCTTGGGCTCCAGCCCTCATCCAGGGCATGACCGTCGTCGTCCACATCCAGCCAGAAGCTGAGGGCGCGACAGCGCTGCCCCGGCCGCAGGCTGAACACCCCCTGCGCCAGGGGTTGCGGGAACATGGGCGTGGCGCCGTGGCTGAGATAGGCGCTGCATCCCCGACGGCAGGCTTCCATGGTCAGGGGATTGGTGAGGGAGAGCAATGCCGTGGGATCAGCCACATGAATCCACAGGCGCCAACCCCCCGCGGCGCGGGACTCCAATGCCAGGGCGTCGTCCACCTCGATGGTGCCGGCATCGTCGATGCTGAGACTGGCAAGGCCGGTCAGATCCAGTCGATCCTCGTCACCAGGGCAGTCCTGGCCGGCCAGGGAGCGCAAGCGCTGCATGGGCGCCCGCAGGGCCGGTGGAAAGCCCCTGGCCGGTTGTTGTCGTACGGATTGTTGCCGTGCGGGTTGGGGTTGCTTCAGTCGCTTCAGCCGTCCGTGTTGATAAAGGGAAGCAGCGCCATGATACGGGCCCGCTTCACGGCGGTGGTGAGATCCCTCTGCTGACGAGCGGTGAGCCCCGTCATGCGCCGCGGCAGGATCTTGCCCTGCTCGGTGAGGAACTTTTTCAGGAGGTCCACATCCTTGTAGTCGATGGGATCACCAGGCTTGATGGGGGAGAGACGCTTGCGGTAGCGGGGAGCCATGGGGGCAAGAGGGAATAATGGTCAGGGAAGGGAAGGAAATGTGCGGCGCTTTTGAGGCCTTCACTTGATTTCCCTATGGACCGTGTGCTTGTTGCAATGGGGACAGAACTTTTTCACCTCAAGCCGCTCCGACGTGTTGCGGCGGTTCTTCTGGGACGTGTAGCGGGATACGCCATTGGAGCGTTTCGTGGGATTGGACCGGCATTCCGTGCATTCCAGGGTGATCACGATGCGGACGCCCTTGTTTTTGGCCATGGGGAGGACGTTGCTCCACTGCTGAGCAGTAGCTGCACAAACCTTGCATCCTACCTTGTCCTGTCCCTGGTCGGTGGCGCCGATTCATCCTGCAGCAGGTTTTACGGTCGGATTCAGCCGGTGGAGATGGACCCGCCTGCGTAGGATCGGCGCTACTGGTCTGAAACGGGACGATGCGAGTTTCGCTGCAGTGGCTTCAGGAACTGGTTTCCTGTCCCTGGCCTGTGGCCCTGTTGGCTGAACGCCTGAGCATTGCCGGACTTGAGGTGGAGGACGTCCTCGAGTTGGGCCAGCCCCTGGCTGGCGTTGTCGTGGGCAGGGTGTTGGCCTGCGAACCCCACCCCGATGCCGACAAGCTCAGTCTGTGTCGGGTGGAGGTGGGTGGTCCCCAGGTTCTGCAAATTGTCTGTGGCGCCCCCAATGTGCGCGCCAATATCCACGTGCCGGTGGCCCCTGTTGGTTGCCGTCTGCCCGCCGTTGACCTGACCATCCGACGCACCAGGCTGCGGGGTGTGGACAGTGAGGGCATGATCTGCTCCCTGGCTGAACTGGGGCAGGAGGACAACAGCCCCGGCATCTGCGTCCTGGAGGAGCAGCCGCTGACGGGGCCCCTCACGCCAGGTGTGGCGGTGGCCCCCCTCCTGGGGCTGGACGACGTGGTCCTGGACGTGGCGGTCACCGCAAACCGCCCGGACGGGCTGTCCATGGTGGGCATTGCCCGGGAGGTGGCGGCCCTGTGCGGGGAAACGGTCAGTCCCCCCACGGCGCCCCGGCGGCCGGCCACCGCCATGGCCCTCAATCGCTTTGCCCAGGGGTGCCGCCTCTTCTCCTTGAGCACCGTTGAGAACGTCGCCATCGGCCCCTCGCCCCTGTGGCTCCGGCGGCGTCTGGAGCGGGCCGGGCTGCGCAGCATCAACACTGCCGTGGACGTCACCAACCTGGTGATGCTGGAGACCGGTCAGCCCATGCATGCCTTTGACGGGGAACGGGTGACCGGCGGCCGCGACGCCATTCATGTGCGCTTTGCCCAGCCGGGGGAAAACCTGCACACCCTGGACGGGCAGCAGCTTTCCCTGGCAACCGGCCATCTGGTGGTGGCGGACGGGGCTGGCCCCGTGGCGCTGGCCGGGGTAATGGGCGGCGCCCCCACCCAGATCACTTCCCAGACCCGTCGAATCCTGCTGGAGGCGGCGGTGTTCGACCCCACCGCTGTGCGCCGCTCGGCCCGTCTGGCGGGTCTGCGCAGTGAATCTTCTTCCCGCTTTGAGCGGGGTGTTGCCCCCCAGGCCACACTGGCGGCAGCGGACCGGGCCGTGGCCCTGCTGGAGCAGCTCTGTGGGGGCACATACGTTGAACGGCAGGTGGCCTGCCATCCGGGTGTGCTGGAGGAGCGGCAGGTGCCGCTGCGCCGTCGGGCGCTCCATCGCCTTCTCGGGGCCATGGCCGATGGCGCCCATGTGCAGGATGCCACGGTTGAGCACTGCCTCCAGGCCCTGGGCTGTGGTCTTGCCCCCACGGAAGAGGGCTGGTTGGTGACCATTCCCCACAGCCGCTGTCAGGATCTTTGCCGGGAGGTGGATCTCGTTGAGGAGGTGGCCCGTCTTGTGGGCTATGACCGCTTCGGCGCTGCCCTGCCCACGGCCCTGGCGCCCGGTGGGCGCAACCGCCGGCAGAGCCTCCTCCACCAGTTGCGCCAGCGGCTCGTTGCCACGGGGCTGCAGGAACTCTGCCACATGAGCCTCGATCAGGGCGGCCCCGGCGCCATGGCCCTGGCCAATCCCCTGGTGAACGACCACAGTCACCTGCGGACCGTGCTCTACACCGGCCTGCTGCGGGCGGCACAGAGCAATGCCCAGCAGGGGAACGGGGGACTGTGGGGTTTCGAGGTGGGCAAGGTGTTTTCCACCGTTGGCCCCCAACGGGAGCAGCAGCGGCTTGGGGCGGTGCTTTGCGGTCAACAGCAGCATTCCCTCTGGCGTGAGGGCGGCAAGGCGGCTCCCCTGGACTTTCACGAGGCCCTGGGGGGGATGGAGCGGGTTCTGGTGAGCCTGGGGATTCGGTTGCAGCGCCAGCCCATGGCGGCGCCCGAGGGGGTTGAGCCCCTGCTGCACCCCGGCCGCTCGGTGGCCCTGATGCTGCCGGGAGGAGCCTTTGTGGGCTGGTTTGGTCAGGTACACCCCAGGGTGACCAGGTGCTGGGACCTGCCGGAGGACGTGTTCCTGTTGGAAGCGGAACTCATGCCCCTGCTGGCCGCCGCCGAGCAACACCATGGCCCGGCGCCCCGCTTCCAACCGTTCTCCCTGATGCCTGCCGCGGAGAGGGATCTGGCGGTGGTGGTGCGCCAAACCGTCGGCAGCGGCGCCTTGATGGACGCCATCCGCGCCGCCGGTGAACCCCTGCTGGAGGCGGTCCACTATCTGAGCCGTTTTGACGGGGGCGACCTGGCGCCCGGCACCTGTAGCCATGCGTTCCGGCTGGTGTTTCGCGGGGAGCAGACCCTCACCGATGCCCAGGTGGAAGCTGCCCTCGCCACCGTGTTGTCCGCTCTGGAGGAGCGCTTCCAGGCACAGCGGCGGGCCTGAGCAGAGCACCTTGGGGGGCGTCTTCTGTATTACACCTTGCATACACCTTGGCCTGGCGCCCCCCAATCAAGGCCTGGCGGGGATAGGTTGATGGTCCTTCCATTGGGTGCCATGAGCCTTGTGCGGGACGTGATCCTGACGGCCGACGATGAGCTGCGCTACCCCACCGGTGGCGAACTCACCTCCATTGTGGCCTACCTCAATCAAGGCGCTGATCGGGCCAGGGTGGCGGACCTGCTCACCAGCAACGAGCGCAAGATCATCGAGAAGGCCTCGCGCCAGTTGTTCCAGCAGCGTCCCGAGTACGTGCAGCCGGGGGGCAACGCCTTTGGCCAGAAGCAGCGGGCCCAGTGCCTGCGGGACTACAGTTGGTACCTGCGCCTGGTCACCTACGGCATCCTGGCCGCCAGCACCGACTACATCGAGCAGGTGGGCCTGATCGGCGCCCGGGAAATGTACAATGCCCTCCAGGTGCCCATGGCGGGCATGGTGGATGCCATGGTGACGTTGAAGGAGGCATCCCTGTCCCTGCTCTCCACCGAAGACGCCAACATGGCGGCCCCCTACTTTGACTTCATGGTCCAGGGGATGGAAACCTTGGCGTGACTTGACGTTTTGTCTTGCCTGGGTGCTGGCGTGATGGTGGTTGCCATTGCGGTGGCGGGGACAGGGGAAGACTGGCGTAGCTTCCTTAGTAGTGATTGAAGCTATCGAAGTCGTAGGCAGTGATTAGGACCTTCCATACTTAACTATTGAAAGGGAGGGGTCCGGCAAGGGTCAAATTGGATGGCTGCGTACTTAGTGAGGCATCTTCCCGGGAGGTGTGCCGAGAGTCCCATAGCATGGCCCACCCCTGTCTGAAGGGAAGTAGGTTAGTGGTTGTGGCAGTAGAGCAGCAGGCTGTTTCCACTGCATTGACTATCTCTTTGTCTCTTGGCTGCCGTTGGGTTGGCCGCAGGACTCCATAAGATGCTTCTCTGCCACGAGATGGTGGTGGACCAGCCGTTGCGCGATCTGTTCCGGCGTAGCATCAATGGGCGGTAGAACAAGTTTTCCAGGCATCAGGAGGTTCCTGCCGGATGGACAAGTGCATGATATGTTGGTCGCTTGGCAACCATCCTTAGGGTCAGGCCTCATAACCAGAAGATGAGAGTGGCCCCCAGGAGGACGGCAGAG
>VXWH01000145.1 GCA_009836025.1 Synechococcus sp. SB0668_bin_13
ATTATATTGAGCATAAAAGCAAGGAGAAGAAAAACAATCTTCTTCTAAATTTGCTTAAAGAACAAATAGATTTTGATGAAGATAAGAAATCCTACTTAATTGACCCGAATGTCTGTGCTATTCATCGCAGTGATTCTTTGTATTATTGGGGTATGCATATTGCAGAAAAGAAGAAACCACAATTGGCATTTGAATTGAATGGAGGCAAAAGTGTACCTAGAGAGGACTTCTTGAAGCTTGCAGACTATTTCCGTGGAAGATTTGAAGAGCCACAATAGGGTAGGCCTCAAGCCCAGGCATTCTCCAACTCCAGGCCCAGAAGCCGGCGACGCAGCAGATCCAGGCTGGCGCCCACGCTGACGGACTGGATCCAGTGGCGGCCGCGGCTGGATCCAAACCGTTGGGTCACAGCGACGGCGCCCTGGGCATTGGCCACGGCAAACACCACCAGCCCCACGGGTTTGTCCGCACTCCCCCCGCCGGGGCCTGCAACGCCGGTGACCGCCACACCCCAGTCCGCCCCGAGGCGGTGGCGCGCCCCGGCGGCCATGGCCTTGGCAACCGGTGTACTCACGGCCCCATGGCGCTCCAGGTCGGTGGCGGCAACGCCAAGCAGCTTGTGCTTGACGGCGTTGGCATAGGCCACGATGCCCCCCAGCACAACGGCTGAACTGCCGGGTACAGCGGTGAGGGCTGCGGCCACACCGCCGCCGGTGCAGGACTCCGCAGTGGCCACGGTTTGGTGACGCTCCATCAACAGATTCAGCACCACACTGGCCAGGCTGTCGTCATCACGGCCGTAGTAGCTGCTGCCCCCCAGGTTCATCAGCCGTGCCTCGGTGGGGGCGATCAGGGCCTCGGCCCCTTGGCCGGTCTCCGCACAGGCCGTAATTCTGAGCTTCACCTCGCCCGTGCCGGCATAGGGAGCAACGGTGGGATTGGCCTGGTTCAGATCAGCGGCTGCGGCTTCCGCCAGTCGGGATTCGCTCACCCCCCAGAATCGCAGGATACGACTCATCACCACGCCCCGGCCATAGGGCTGCTGCCGAAGCCAGGGCACAGCGGTTTGCCGCCACATGGCGTGGAGCTCGGTGGGCACGCCGGGGAAGGTGAGAATGACAAAGTCCGGTTGTGGCTCCCAGATCATGCCCGGAGCGGTGCCGGTGGGGTTGGGAATGACCGTGGCGCCCCTGGGCAGCAGGGCCTGTTTGCGGTTGCTGTCCGGGATCGGCTGCCCCCTGGTCCTGTAGCGGGCGGTGATGGTGGCCCACACGTCCTCCCGCAACTCCAGGGGTTGGCCAAAGCAGTTGGCGATGGCCTGGGTGGTGAGGTCATCGGTTGTGGGACCCAGACCACCGGTGGTCACGAGAAGCCGACAGCGACGGCTCGCCTCTCGCACCGCTTCCTGCAGCCGTTGACTGTTGTCCCCCACCACCGTCTGGCGAAAATGAGGAATGCCCAATGCCGCCAAGGCTTCCGCCAACCAGCGGACATTGCTGTTGAGGATGTTGCCCAGCAACAACTCGCTGCCGACGCAAAGCACCTCTGCCCCTTCCCTTGGGTGAGCCTGCTCAGGGTCCATGGTGGGCCGCGTTGCGATGGGATGCGAATGTCTTGGCTGGTGGAAATGAAGGGGAGCGGTCCGGAGACGCCGCTTGCCTCTGGCCACTGCGCAGGAGCAGCCAGATGAGCAAGGCTGTTGCCAGACCCAGCCAGAGAAAGCGATTGCCCACGTTGGCCACCACCAGGGCCAGACAGGCCAGCCACTGGGTGACGGCATAGATCAGAAAGACGGTATGCCGATGGCTGAACCCTGCCCGCAACAATCGGTGATGCAGATGACGTCGGTCCGGGTAGAAAGGGGATCGACCTGAACGCAGCCGACCCATCACCACGGTAGACATATCCGCCAGGGGCAGGAAGAGAATCATCAGGGGCAGCAGAAGACTGACTCCGGCAAACTCCTTCGCCGGACCAATAACGCTGATGGAGGCCAAGGCAAAGCCGAGAAAGTGAGATCCCCCGTCTCCCATGAAAATCTGCGCCGGGTTCAGGTTGTAGCGCAAAAATCCCAGGCAGGAGCCTGCCAGCGCCGCAGCCAGCAGTGTGGGGGCCAGGGCAACCTGGTCATTCACGTAGAAGGTGACAACGGTAAGGCCCACCGCCGCGATGCCGCCCACCCCTGCCGCCAACCCGTCAAGCCCGTCAATCCAGTTGATGGCGTTGGTGATGCCCACCAGCCACAGCATCGTCACCAGTAAACTGAAGCCTGCGGAGAATTGCAGCACCTGGTCGCCCGGATAGAGGTCAACGGCAGTGATGCGCACGCCTGCTTCCCACGCCACCGTTGCAACCAGAAACTGCATGGAGAGCCGGGGCAGTGGAGGCAGTGAGAGCAGATCGTCAGCCAGGCCGATGCAGAAAAACGCCAGTGATCCCCCTATGGCCGTCCAGATCAGCATCTCCTGATTCCTGGGCAGAACGCCAAAGGCTCCGCAGGCCCAGGTCACGGCCAAAGCCAACGTAAACCCCAGCACCATGGCGGCTCCCCCAATCCGCACCACGGGCGCCTTGTGCTGCTTACGGGTATCAGGCCGGTCTGTGAGGCCCAATCGCAACCCCAAACCCCGCACAAGTGGAACGAGCAGGGTCGTGATCAGCACGGAAAGACCAAACACAAACAGGCTGAAGCTCCAGGGGCTGGCAACGCTGGTGAGGATGTCTGCCATCTCAGCGGCCATGGCAAGTGGAATGTGAGGGATGGAGCAGACGCGGTTGAATGGCCATGGGCACGGGAATTACAACGGGAAACAACGGCACAGTTCATCCACCCGCTGACGGCAATGGTGGAGCACCTCTTCACTGTCCGGGTTCTGGAGGCGATCTGCAATCACCTCCGCCACCTGCTGGAAGGCTGCCGCGTCAAAACCCCGTGTGGTCATGGCGGCGGCGCCCAAGCGGATCCCGCTGGTGACAAAGGGAGACTCGGGATCAAAGGGGATGGTGTTTTTATTGACGACCATCTTCATTTCGCTGATCAAGGCATCAGCCCGTTTCCCGGTCATCCCCAGGGAGCGCACATCCACCAGCACCAGATGGTTGTCCGTTCCCCCCGATACCAACCGCAGGCCACGCTCCTGCAGACGCTGGGCCATGGCCTGTGCATTGGTCACAACCTGCTGAGCGTAGCGGCGGAAGCCGGAGTCGAGGGCTTCCCCCAGAGCTGCGGCTTTGGCGGCGATCACATGCTCCAACGGTCCCCCCTGACAACCGGGAAACACGGCTTTGTCCAGGAGCCTGCCGCGGTCGGTGTCGTTACACAGAATCAGACCTCCCCTGGGACCCCGCAGGGTCTTGTGGGTGGTGGTGGTCACCACATGGCAGTGGGGCAGAGGGCTGGGGTGGACCTCCGCCGCCACCAGTCCGGCAATATGGGCCATATCAGCCAGGACATAGGCCCCCACCTCATCGGCAATGGCGCGAAAGGCGGCAAAGTCGATGATGCGGGGATAGGCCGAGAAGCCGCAAATGATGAGCCGGGGTTTGCACGCCAGGGCCAGGCGGCGAATGGCGGCAAAGTCCAGGCGCTCCGTCTCCGGATCCACGCCGTAATGCACAGCCTTGAACCATTTACCGGAGACGCTCACCGGTGAACCGTGGGTCAGGTGGCCGCCGTGGGACAGGTCCATGGCCAGGATGGTGTCCCCCGGATTCAGCAGCGCCAGAAACACCGCGAAATTCGCCTGGGCGCCGCTATGGGGCTGCACATTGGCCCAGTCTGCCTTGAAGAGGCGCTTGGCCCGGCGGATGGCCAGGGATTCCACAGCGTCGATGCGCTCACAACCACCGTAGTAGCGCTTCCCGGGCAAGCCCTCCGCGTACTTGTTGGTGAGAACCGTTCCCTGGGCCTCCATCACGGCTCTGGAGGCAAAGTTCTCGCTGGCGATCAGTTCAATGTGCTCCTGCTGGCGCTGCTCCTCCTGGCGAACCAGGTTGGCCAGTTCTGGATCACTGTCCAGCAGGGAGCGGTTGCGCATGGCGCTGGTGGTCAGGCTCAAGGCTTTCCATGGGGTACTCTCCCGATGGTAGGAACACGGAAATCTCACCCGCACCCCAATACACCGAAGCCGCCCATGGGGGCGGCCAGGAGAGGGGCTGAACGGGCCTGGAGAGATTCGAACTCCCGACACCCTGATCCGTAGTCAGGTGCTCTGATCCACTGAGCTACAAGCCCAGCCGTTTGTCGGTGCCCCAGGCGCCAATGGCAACCTGGCGGCAATTGATTATGCACCCAGGCAACTCCTGGCGTCAAGCCCATGGCGTTGGGGCGCTGCTGGAGAGAATGGAAATGCGCTGCTGTTGCCCTGGCCATGCCCTTACGCTGGATCGGTGAACCGGACCCCGCAGATCCCCGCTACCAGGATCTGGAACGGCGGGTCAACTTTGCCCTGCACGGGGCCCTCTACGCTGCCCTCAATTCCGGTCTCTGGTTCACCCAGTTGTTGCGACATCCCTGGCCTCATCTAGGCTGGTTCAGCCTGGCGTGGCTCCTGGCGCTGCTGGTTCACCTGGCTGTTGTGGTGCAACGGCGGATCCGCTGAAGCGCCCCTGATGACAAGCCCGGCTGACCAGGGCGGAAGCCAGGGGCTGGGGTTGCCGATAGGGTTGGGCGGCAACCACATGGTCGTCATGCTGATCATTGAGATCATCAACACCCGCGAGGTGTTGCGCAAGCGCCTCGGGCCACTGGGAGACCGTCTCGTCGGTCGCGTTCTTGACGATGAGATGGAGGTGGAGAAAGCCGTAATGCAAGAACTGGAGACAGCCTTCAAGTCCTTTGGCATTGAAGCCAATATCCTGTCCGTAGAGGACATGGAACTCATGGGCAATCGCCTGGAGGTTCCCCTCAAGTTGCGGGAGCGACGGCAGGTGATTCCCTGATGGCTGGCAAGCGGCAACACCAATGGTCAGTCCGCCTCCGGTCCGGGTCCGGGGTCGCCGCCACCCCTGAGGCGACGGCGCAACAGTTGCAACAGCGCCGCCGCTTCGGCCACCCGCAGGTGCTGGGCCAGAAGGCCGTAGCTCACCAGGCCCAGACCAGCAGAACCCAGGAGTTCCAACGCACCGCCCACAAATCCCTGGGGCCAGTCCACCAGGTGACTGGTCAGCGCCCCCGCCAGCGCCGCCGCGGCTGTGGCCAGCAGCAGCGCCAGACCATCCCGCAGCAGCGACCGCCACGGCAATGATTGCCCATGCCGCTTCAGGCTGATCATCAGGGACAGAGCTGCACTCACGTTTACACCCATGGTGGCCAGCACCAGCCCAGCCGCCCCGAAGTTGAAGGGCAGCAGCGGCCCGGCCGGGGTCAGTCCCCCGGTGAGACCCCAATCCAGCACAACGTTGAGGCCAATGCTCACCGCCGCAATACGAAAGGGGGTGACGGCATCTTCCAGGGCATAGAAGGCCCGCACCAACACATCCCTGGCCAGGTAGGCGGGCATCCCCAGTCCATAGGCCACCAGCAGGGCGCTCACCAGTTCCGCCGCCCGGGTGTCAAAGGCGCCGTGGCCATAGATGGTGCGGATCAGTGGTTCCCCCAGCACCATGAGCATTGCCCCCATGGGCAACATGGCGGCAATGCTCACCATGAGGCCCCAGCGCAGTTGCCTGCGGAAGCCCTCCCCATCGCCGGCCCGCACCAGGCGGGACAGGGCCGGCAGCAGCGGCACCAGCACCATGCTGGAGACAATGCCCAGTGGGGTTTGCACCAGGAGATTGGCATAGGTCAGCCCGGCAGCCACCCCCGCCTGGGGCAGGAGGGACGCAAAGAACAGGTCCGTAAAGACGGCGATGTAGAGCATTCCCGAGGACAAGGTGGCAGGACCCATCACCCGCAGCACTTCCCATACCCCCGCATCCCGCCAGTGCCAGCGCAGCCGTGGCCAGCCCAGCCCCAGTCGACCCATGGCCGGCAACTGCGCCAGCCACTGCAAGAGCCCACCGGCTGTGGTGGAGATGCCCAGGACGATGCCCCCCAATACAGCCTGCTCAGGGGCGCCAATGTCTGTTCCCAGTTGCCACCAAAGCCAGCCCAGGCCCGCCAGAACCGCCCCACTGGACAAGAGGGGGCTTAAAGAAGGAAGCCAGAACGCATCCGCCGCATTGAGGGCGCCAAAGCCCAGACCCACCAGCCCGGCCACCAGGGCCAGGGGCGCCATGAGCCGCACCTGAAGTACGGCCAACTGGCGAACGGTCTCCTTCCCCGCCAGGGCCAGACCAGGCGCTGTGATGTCAATGACCAACTCGGCGCCCAGCACCAGCGCCACGGTCACCAGCGCCAGCGCCGTCCCCACCATGGTGTTGACGTTCTCCAGAAGCCGTCGGGCCTCTTGACGGTCTCTCTTGGCCAGCACCGAGACCATGGCGCTATGGAAGGGTCCGTTGATGCCCCCCAGCAGGATCAACAGGAATCCGGGGACCACGTAGGCGTAGTTGTAGGCGTCATAGGCCGGGCCAATGCCAAAGGCTGCCGCCAGGGCCAACTGGCGCACCAGTCCACCCAGCTTGCTCAGACTGGTGGCGGCTCCGACAATCAGCCCGATCCGGCCGAGAGAACGTGCAGACGGGGGAGGGTGGACCATGGGGGGCTGCCACCGTCATAAAGCGAGGGGCTGCGCCCTTCAGGGCGGAGGGGGATAGCGACAGAATGCTATGGCTTCTGGTGTGCCACTGCGCTGCCGCTACCGTTGCGAGCCAACGCCAAGGCAATGCGTTGCCCTGGCTCTAAGCAACCAACTCTACAAGGAAGGGGAAAAGTACCCAGGCGGTGCAGCACTGATGCAGCGCTGCATCACCCAAGCGAAACGCACGCCTGAGCGCTCCTGGCTTGGGAATGTATCAGCCTCCATGCTCCAGCAGTCCGTGCGAGACCTGGACAAGGCATTTATTTAGAGGCTGGTGGAACGGGAAGGGTAAACTACGCCCTCCCCGCTTCAAGCGACGCAGCAATGATCAGAGCATCCGTATCTGTGGCAAAGGGTTCAGGACAGCCGATAAGGGCGTCCGGTTTCCGAAGATCGGAGAACTGAGGCTGCGCTGGAGTCGGCATCTCCCGGCCCCGCCAACTTCGGTGACCATCATCAAGGACTGCCGAGACCGCTACTTCGCCAGCTTCGTGGTGGAGGTGGAAGGTCAACCCCTGCCCGCCAGCAGCAAAGCTGTGGGCATTGACCTGGGCTTGACCTCCCTGGCTGTCACCTCTGATGGGGAAACCATTCAGCCGCCCAAGTTTCTGCGATCCGCCCTCAGGCGCATCAGGAGGCTGAGCCGAGACCTCAGCCGCAAGGAGAAGGGTCCAGCAACCGCGCCAAGGCCCGCTTCAGACTGGCCAAGGCTCACGCCAAGGTAACAGCCGCGGACCAACGGTTGGACCATCTCCACAAGCTCAGCACTCGACTCATCCGCGAGAACCAAGCAGTAGTGGTGGAGGATCTGAATGTGTCGGGGATGCTGAATCTCCAGGGCTATTGCAGACGCCGGTTGGCGGATGCTGCGGATGCTTCTGGAGTACAAAGCCAAGAAGAAAGGAATCCCCGTCCTTCAGCGCGGGGAGGAAGTCAATGGGGCAGGATAGCCGCATGGGCAACGGGGATCGGGAATGGGCCAGACGGAAACGGAGCAGTCACGCCAGGTGCTGTCCTTTGCCCCCCTCACCGAAGGGGTCCTGCTGCGGCGCTATCGGCGCTTCCTGGCGGATGTGCGGCTGGCGGACGGAACGGAGGTGACGGCCCACTGCCCCAATACGGGTCCCATGACCGGCGTCTGTCAGGTGGGATCCCCGGTGCGCATCCGTCATGACCCCAGTCCCCACCGCAAACTGGCCTGGACCTGGGAGCAGATTCAGGTCTGCGGTGACGGAGGACAGTCTGAGTGGGTGGGCATCAACACCACCCTGCCCAACCGTCTACTGGAGCAGGCCATTCGTCAAGGGAGGCTGGGCCCCCAGCTTGGCCCCTACGAAACCATACGCCGGGAGGTGGCCTACGGCCGCCAGAAGAAGAGCCGCATTGACCTGCTGATTGACGGCGGCGAGCGCCCTGTCTATGTGGAGATCAAGAACACCACGTGGAGCGAGGGGCCGGTTGCCTTGTTCCCCGATACGGAAACCACGCGGGGGCAGAAGCACCTGCAGGACCTCATGGATGTGCTGCCCACGGCCCGGGCCATGCTTTTGCTGTGTGTCAACCGCAGCGACTGCCCCAGCTTTGCCCCCGGTGATCGTGCCGATCCCCGCTACGGGAAACTGTTCCGCATGGCCCGTGCTACTGGAGTTGAAGTGTATGCACCGCGCTTTGCCCACCGACCGGATGGCGTGGACTGGTGTGGACTGGCAACGGTTCTGGATCATCAGCCTGGTGCCCCTCCTACACCCGGGGAATAGGACGGCGCTGCTACCCTGGGGTCCTTGGGGGTGAAATACTGTAACAGCAGCTACAAAATTCCCGCCCCTGGGCCTGCAATGTGTTGCAAGAGTTGGCGACATTCGCCGACGCCTCTTCTTGTTTTTGCACGTGCTTTATTTCGTATGACGCTTGCAATGCACCGCCCGCGCGTGACAGCGGCCCAGCAGTTGGCACAGAAGAGCCTGTTGAACGGTGTCGCTCAACTGACTGAGTTCATCACCAAGGGCTCTTTCAATCGATTGGCCTGGTTGGCCTGCATCCCCTTGGGCCTCATGGGCCTGGGCCTGTTCAATCTTGCCGCCAAGGCTCAGGAAACCATGGAGGCCGCTGAGCCGGAAATCAGCGCCGCCTTCCTGGCCAACAACCTCTGGTTGCTGATCGCCACCATCCTCGTTATTTTCATGAATGCGGGCTTCGCCATGGTGGAGGCGGGGATGTGCCGGCAGAAGAATGCGGTCAACATCCTGTCGAAAAACCTTTTCGTGTTCGCCCTGGCGGTGAGCGCCTACTGGTTTATCGGCTACTCCATCATGTATGGGGATTCCGTCCTCGGTGGATGGCTGTATTTTAACCAGTTTTTCTTTGATCCCTACGTCTCGCCGGAGACCATTGCCGAAGCAGGGCTGGTGCCTACGGTGGACTTCCTCTTCCAGGCGGCCTTCGCCGGTACGGCTGCCACCATCGTCTCCGGGCTGGTGGCGGAGCGCATCAAGTTTGGCGAGTTCGTGATCTTTTCCCTGGTACTCACCGGCATCATCTACCCCATCTCCGGAAGCTGGCAGTGGAACGGCGGCTGGCTCTCCGAGATGGGCTTCATTGATTTTGCCGGCTCCTCCATCGTTCACTCCGTGGGGGCCTGGGCCGGTGTTGTGGGCGCTGCTCTCCTGGGTCCCAGGATCGGCAAGTTCGTCGACGGCAAGGCCCAAGCCATGCCCGGTCACAACATGGGAATTGCCACCCTGGGCTGCCTGGTGCTCTGGATCGGCTGGTACGGCTTCAACCCGGGCTCCGAGTTGGCCATGGACCAGTACGTGCCCTTTATTGCGGTGACCACCACCCTGGCGGCCGCTGGCGGCGGCATTGGCGCAGCCCTGCTGTCCAAGATCACCTCCGGCAAGCCCGACCTGACCATGATCATCAACGGCATCCTGGCGGGTCTGGTGAGCATCACCGCCGGTTGCGGCAACATGACCCTGGTGGGCTCATGGGTGGCCGGCTTCATTGGCGGCCTGATCGTGGTGATTTCCGTCGGCGTTCTGGACAGCATGGGCATTGACGACCCCGTTGGCGCCTTCTCGGTTCACGGCACCTGCGGTGTCTGGGGCACGTTGGTGATCGGCCTCTGGGGTGTTGAGGGCATGGATGCCGGAGCAGACGGCATTGGCCTGTTCAACGGCGGCGGCTTTGCCCAACTGGGTTATCAGATCACGGGTGTGCTGGCCTACGGCATCTGGACCGTGGTGACCTGCTGGATCGCTTGGCAAGTCATTGGCGCCATCTTCGGCGGCATTCGGGTGACCGAAGAAGAGGAACTCACCGGTCTGGACATTGGCGAGCACGGCATGGAGGCCTATCCGGAGTTTGCATCCAGCAACGGCTGACTGGTTTTGAGCCTGGCGCTGGCTCAGCGTCAGGTTGCTCTTTGCCTGGCTTCCGTTGCTCAACCTCCCATCAAAAGGCTCCGGACCTATCCTGGTCTGGGGCCTTTTCGCTTGCCCGGCCCATCATTGCTCACCCATCCCGCTGTGCTGCTGTGGCTGAAACCATTGATACGCAGGCGTTCCGCCGCACGCTCCACCACTCCGAAAACTACAACCGGCGTGGCTTTGGCCGAGCCAGCGAGGTGGCGGGCACCCTGGAAAATGCCTACCAGTGCGACCTGATCCAGCAGATTCGCGCCAACAACGACAAGCTCACCCAGGGCCGTCTCACCATTCACCTGGCCGAGGCCTTCGGTTTCTGCTGGGGCGTGGAGCGGGCCGTGGCCATGGCCTACGAGACCCGTCGCCACTTCCCCCAAGAGCGCATCTGGATCACCAACGAGATTATCCATAATCCCTCCGTCAACCGCCATCTGCGCCAGATGGGTGTGTTCTTTGTCCCGATCATGGAGGGACGCAAGGATTTTTCCGCCGTGGAGCAGGGGGACGTGGTGATCCTGCCCGCCTTTGGCGCCACGGTGGACGAGATGCAACTCCTGAATCAGCGCCAATGCACCATTGTGGACACCACCTGTCCGTGGGTGTCCAAGGTGTGGAGCGCTGTGGAGCGCCACAAGAAGCGGGACTTCACCTCCATCATCCACGGCAAGGTGAAGCATGAAGAAACCCTGGCCACCAGTTCCTTTGCCGGCACCTACCTGGTGGTGCTGAACCTGGAGGAGGCCCGTGTGGTGTGTGACTACATCCTCTCCGGCGGGGATCGCCAGGCTTTTCTGGAGCGCTTCAAGAATGCCTGCTCCCCTGGTTTTGACCCGGACAGGGATCTGGTTCGGTTGGGGGTAGCCAATCAAACCACCATGCTGAAGACGGAAACAGAAGCCATTGGCCGGCTATTCGAGCAGACCTTGCTGCGTCGCTATGGTCCCACGTCCCTGAAGGAACACTTCCTGGCCTTCAACACCATCTGTGACGCAACCCAGGAGCGTCAAGACGCCATGTTTTCCCTGGTGGAGGAAAAGCTGGACCTGATGGTCGTTATCGGCGGCTACAACTCCTCCAACACCACTCACCTTCAGGAAATCGCCATGGAGCGGGGCATTCTCTCCCTCCACATCGACGCTCCCGAGCGCATTGGTCCTGGCAACGCCATCGAACACAAGCCGCTGGGGCAGAACCTGGAGCGCCTTTCCCCCTTCCTGCCGGAAGGAGAGATCACCGTAGGGGTCACCTCAGGCGCATCAACCCCTGACCGGGTTGTGGGGGAAACCATTCGCGCCCTGTTCGAGATTGCCAATGACGGCTTTTCCGACGAGAAGTTCTGAAGAGTCAGCGGTTCGCCCAAATCCTGTTGACGATTTCCATGCCCGTCAGGGCCTGCCAGAGAAAGAGGGTCATGACGCCCATATTCAGCCCCACGTGGGCTTTTCTCGCCACCACGTTGCCCCGCTGCATCAGGGGCGCCAGGGACGCGGCCAGGGCAATCATGCAGGCCATGGCGGCGCCCGCAAGAAGATGGGGACCCACAAACAGTTTGCCGTTGTTCAGATAGGTCACCCCCATGCCGAGGAAGGTGCCCAGCACCATGAACGCCAGAACAAGGGATCCCGTGAGGAAATGACGCTGGCTCACCTTGCTCTTGGCCAGACGTTTGCGCAGTTCGGCATCCTGTGTGGTGCGCAGCTTCTTGCTGCGGATTCCCAGGAAGAGGGCATAGCCGCTCAAGGCCAGAAGTGTCCACATCATCAAGGGGTGGACAAAGTTGAGGCTGAAGCCAACGGTCTCCGGCATGGCGACGTCAGGGCATGGTCTGCTGGTTCAAGTTAGGAACTTACCGCTTGAGGTGTGCCTTGAGACACTGCTAACGGAGGCTAATGGAGAAAGTGGCGGCGACCCGTGCAGATCATCACCAACCCACGGGCATTGCAGGCCGCAATGGACTCCTCGTCCCGCTTGCTGCCGCCGGGTTGGATCAGGGCGCGGATGCCGGAACCAGCCGCCAAGCGTACCGTATCGGGGAAGGGGAAAAAGCCGTCACTGGCAAGGACAGCGCCCTGGGCCCGCTCTCCGGCAGCCGCCAGGGCCAATTCCGCCGCACCAACGCGATTCATTTGCCCCGCGCCAATGCCGAGGGTCCGCTGCCCCCTGGACACCACAATGGCGTTGGAGCGCACATGACGCACCACCCGCCAGGCAAAGTCCAGTTCCGCCAGGAGCGTGGCATCGGGTTGTGCCGTGCTGACCACCTGCCAGGTGGAACGGTCCACGGGCTGCTGATCCCGCTGCTGCACCAGAACGCCCCCCAGGATGGTGCGCAGTTGCTGACCGGATGCGCCAGCCACTGCCGCCTGGTCCAGGGTGAGAAGACGTAGATTGGGCTTCCGGGCCAGACACTCCAGCGCCTCGACTGTGACGCCAGGGGCCACCACGCACTCCACAAAAATGGCGGCCAACTGTGCGGCGGCGGCGGCATCCAGGGGCTGATTCACAGCCACAACGCTGCCAAAGGCGGACACCTCATCCGCCGCCACCGCCCGCTGCAGCGCCGTGGCCAGGGCAGCGCCGGTGGCCACGCCACAGGGATTGGTGTGCTTCACCACCACGGCGGCAGCCTGCTCCGGCGGAAACTCCTGCACACTGGCGAGGGCAGCGTCCAGGTCCAGCAGGTTGTTAAAGCTCAGTTGTTTGCCCTGGAGTTGCCGCGCCGCGCCCCAGCCAACCTGGGATTCCCCATACCAAAGGGCGGGCTGATGGGGGTTTTCCCCATAGCGCAAGCGCTGACGTTGCGGCAGGGTCAACTGCAACTGCTCTGGCTCCTCCTCCAGTTGGGTGCCAAACCACTGGCTCACGGCAGCCTCATAGCGGGCAGAGTGCCGAAAGGCGGCCAAGGCCAACTGGCGCCGCTGCTGAAGATCCACGCCGCCAGCGGCCAAGGTTTCCAGGAAGGGTGCATATTGACTGGCCGCTGTCAGCACACTGACGTGGGCATGGTTTTTGGCGGCAGCCCTGAGCATGGCTGGGCCGCCAATATCAATCACCTCAATGGCCTGCTCCCAGGTCACCGTGGCATCCGCCACCGTGGATTCAAAGGGGTAGAGGTTGACCACCACCAGGTCGATGGGGGGAATGCCCTGGCGTTGCAGATCCTCCAGGTGCTCCGGCTTGTGGCGATCCGCCAGGATGCCGCCGTGGATGTGTGGGTGCAGCGTTTTGACGCGGCCGTTGAGCAACTCGGGAGCGCCGGTGTGATCCGCCACAGCGGTGACCGTCAAACCCGCTTCTTCCCGCAAGAGTTGGGCCGTTCCCCCACTGCACACCAACTGGAAGCCATGGCGCTGCTGTAACGTTGTGGCCAGATGCGCCAGGCCGGTTTTATCGAAGACACTGAGCAGTGCAGTGGGAGCCATGGACACATCCAGACAGGGGACATGCTAGAGAAGAACCAGAACACTCCAGCGGGTTGTGGCTGAGCAGATGGTGCGGCAGGGTATGCCTGGACCTGGTCGATTGGTGCTGTTCCATGGTTGGGGCGCCAACGGCCGGGATCTGTTGCCCCTTGGTGTACACCTGATGGATGGCCTGGGGGATGTGGTGGCCTTGGAGGCCCCGGAGCCGCACCCCCATGTGCCGGGCGGGCGGCAGTGGTATCCCCTGACCCAGGAGTCACAAGCCCAGGGCTGGCCTGGCGTGCCCAAGGCTCTGGCCGCCATCAACCGGCACTTGGTCCGCCTGCGGCAGGAGCACCCATGGCCGCAAACTGCCTTGCTGGGCTTTTCCCAGGGGGCCGCCATGGCCTTGGAAGCCGCTGTCCATAAACCCCTGGCGGGGGTGGTGGCGTGCAGTGGCTATCCCCATGGCCAGAACCGGCTACAGGGTCTTCGGGCGCCTGTTCTGCTGATCCATGGCCAGAACGACCCGGTGGTTCCCCTGCAAGCCAGTCTTCGTCTACAGGCATTGCTGGAGGCGCAGGGGTGCAATAGCATGCTGCGAAGTTTCCCGGGTGAGCACACCATTCCAACCGAAGCCCTGACGCCCATCCGTCAGTTTCTGGTACGGTGCCTCATGCCCACACCTGGAGAATCTGGTTAACTGAACCCCCGTTCTGGATAAGGTCAGAAGACATCAAGAGATAGTGCTTCATGCTGGGGCGACCGGTTGGCCACTCCTTACGATCTTTCCTTGTCCAAAGCTGGGATTACTAAGCCGCCCTGTCATTTCTTCAAGCCTCAAGCTACCAGTTCCGTTAGAATAATCACACTTTATCTGATCTTGCCATAAGTTATAGTGAATACTTGAACATATTCTTGGATAGGTTTTTCAAAAAAGCTACAGCATATCTTCAAATAAATCTTTTGACTTAAATGTATCTGGGTGATAAAGCTTCATTCAGTCTACGCATAGACTTTTTCTAACCTCATCATTTGAAGTGGCGGTAACGCACGGAAACAAGGATGACCGCAAACCGTTTGCGGCCTTGAGTGCTCCTCCGCACGGGAAGGTCTTTCTGATAAAGGCTATCTTTCCCAGTCGCTCCAGAGTCACATCTGACAACAGGACTCTCATTTGGTCACCAGCAGCGCCACACTATGAAAAACCATCTGATGCCCCTGCTGGACAAAGTTCGGCATTCCCAACCTCCATTCCGAACATCACAAGCCACCTCTGACCTTATCCAGTATCTAGAACTGAAGTTAAGGAACCTGTGAATTAGGCAAGATAAGGCTTCATTGAAGATGCTGTGTTGTGATTAGCGAGATATATCCTTAAACATGGTGCAAAAGCATCCCCAAGCCTTGTCCAACGGTTGGGTTTCTGCTTGATCCCTTCCAATTAGCCACAGCACTATGGCACTCATACCCTACAGGACTGTGCCCTCAGTAGATTGGCAAAGCCAAGAAGCAGGGCCAGCCGATTCTCGTTCTTCGCCAAGCCTCGGTAGCGGGTCTTGAGGTACCCAAACATTTGCTTCACATAGAAAAAGACGTGCTCTACCTTGGCCCTTCACACTGGTCTTGCACTGTTCCATGAGTCGTTCCAACGAGTCTATAGCTAGCTTTCTGCATGGCCTGCTCGCAGGGCAATGTGCCAGGCCACCTGCCGATCCTTATGGACCTCCTGCTTCTCGATACCCTGATACCCTGCATCTCCCCAGACACGGTCTTCTTCCCCGTGGAGCAACTAGTCTGAAGGTCTCAGGTCATGCATGTTGGCAGCGGTGGTCGTCAGGCTATGCAGCAGCCCGCTTTAATCATCCACGCCAATATGCAGCTTCATGCCGAAGTGCCACTGCTTCCCCTTCCTGGTCTGCTGCATCTCCGGATCACGTTCTCCTTTAATATTCTTCGTCGATGACGGCGCCGCGATGATGCTGGCATCCAGTATCGTCCCTTCCCGCAGCTTCAGCCCCTGCTCTGCCAGATGCTCCTTGATGCTCTCAAACAGCACCTTGCCCAGCCCGTGACGTTCCAGCAGATGACGGAAGTTGAGAATGGTGGTTTCGTCCGGCACCTTGGCGCGACCAATACTGGTAAAGCGCCGTACGCTTTCAATCTCGTAGAGCATTCCTCCATCGCTGGATCACTGAGGTTGTAGAAGAGTTGGACGCGATGCACCCGAGCATGTTTTCCAGCGGGTAGGGTGTCCTCCCCTTGCCAGCTTGGGGATAGTAATACGGCTTGATGGCCGCCAACAACTTATCCCAGGGAATTGACCCTCCATCCTCTCCAAAAATATCTCCCGCCGCGTCTTGTGCTTTTTGCTCTCGTACTCAAGATCCGCAAAGCTCTGCTCCACGCTCCTTCATGGCACAAAACTTTAACCGTGCCTTCATTCTACCATCTGGAAGAATTTTCTTCAGAGATGCCTTAAAAGCTGATCTCACTCAATTCTTCTTCGCTTGACAGTTTTTTGGAAAGAAGAACAACTCTTTGTGGAATATATCCACAAAGAGTTGTTAAAAGTTTATCCTGGCATTGAGTTATTTTTGCAAGGGGCTACCCCCTAACTATCTTCACCGCTGCAGCGTTTCACAACCGAGTTCGGAATGGATCGGAGTGGTTCCACTGTGCCATGAACACCAGGAAATAGTAGAATCTTGAAAACTACATAGATTGAGAAAAGTTAAGCAACTCACAGGACAAATGGTCATGAGATTATTTTAGTCAAGCCCTCGGTCTATTAGTACCCCTTTGCTTCACCTATTGCTAGGCTTCCACATAGAGCCTATTGACGGGTGTTCTT
>VXWH01000112.1 GCA_009836025.1 Synechococcus sp. SB0668_bin_13
CAGCGTCAGATGTGTATAATCTACAGGGGGCTGGGCTGGGAGCGCCGGGGCGCTCAGCCTGGCGTCCGGGTTGGCGGTGGCGGTGGGATTGGATTGTTCCGGTGGTGGCGGGCTGATGGAGGAGCGGGCTGGCAGGGCGTTGCGGTTGGGCTGAGGGGACTGCCAACCATCAGCCGTTGGCGGCCGGTTGGCCGAAGCGGGCGGTACGGGCTGCAGCCGCAGCCGCCGCATGACCTCGGCCGGACTCAGGTTCTGATCCGCCAGCAGGGCCGCGCCGATGCGCTCGTCCTCCGCCAGGGCCAGCAGCAGATGGGCCATGTCAATGTTGCTGGAGCCCCAGCGGTGGGCCAGGCGGTCCGCATCGTTGAGGAGTTGATCCAGGTCGGGCCCCAGGTAGAGGGCGTCACTGTCTTCCGTGGGTTGATCCCCACAGAACTCATCCAACCGGGGCAACAGGTGGGCTGGATTGAGCCGCAACCGGCGGCGCCAGGCCTCCCCGGCAGGGGTCTCCAGCAAGGCCAGCAGCAGATGCTCCACGTCCATTTGTCGGTGCTGCCAAGCCTGGGCCTGGGCCTGACCGGCCAACAGCAAGTCCCAGGCCTCCTCGCTGAAACGCTCCGGCCGGGTGATCAGGCTCATGGGATTGGGAAGTGGGGATCGGAAAAATGTGAATCACCCGCATGAACGAGCGACTGGGGAAGGTTGCAGGCACTCTGCTAGCCCTGGGGGCAGGCTCGCTGGGGTTTCCAGCAGGAGGCGGTTAAGGAAAGACCAAAGAAGACCAGGGCATCCAGGATCTCCTAGGATAGATGAAACGGAGTCTGGCGTCCCGCACGTTTGCCTCGCCTGGAGCGCCCGGCCCGCGTTGGCGCACCGGCCATGCTGACCATGAGCGACGCTACCGCCCATCTGCATCTGAACGTCCCCGGCGCCGCCCGTCCCCCATGGACAATTTGCAACTGCTCGTCGACTTGCATCAAGACGCCCAGCGCCAGGGTCCGGGTGGCGAGGAACAAACACGTCTTGCGGTCGCGCTTTCAGGACTAGGCAGGGTAAGGAACCTGAAGATTGCCGACATTGGCTGCGGGTCTGGCGCCTCAACCCTCGTGCTGGCCAGGACACTGGATGCTCATATCACTGCCGTTGATATTTTCCCGGAATTTCTCAATAAACTTGCAGAGGCCGCCAGCCGCACCGGAGTTGATGATCACATCACCACCCTGGCAGAATCGATGGATAAACTACCGTTTATGGAGGCGGAGTTCGATGCCGTTTGGTCGGAGGGCGCAATCTATAATATGGGTTTTTCAAGGGGGATTGAAGCATGGAGAAAGTATCTCAAGACGGGTGGGATTCTTGCTGTATCGGAGCTGACCTGGCTGAGGGATGAGCGTCCAGAGCCGCTTCAAACGTATTGGGGTCAAGAGTACCCGGAGGTGGATACCGCCTCCGCCAAGATGGCCATCCTGGAACGTCTTGGGTTCTCGCCCATCGGCTATTTTGTGCTGCCCGAAAACTGCTGGCTTGACAATTACTATCGGCCGTTACAGGAGCGGTTCGCTGGATTTCTGGAGCGGCATCAACACTCCGATGCAGCAAGAGCAATCGTCGAAACCGAGGAAAACGAGATTTCATTGTATGAGCAGCACAAGTCCTTCGTCAGCTACGGTTATTATGTTGCCCGCAAAGCAAGTGACTGATTGGTAACGGACAAATGAAACACCCCATCCCCCAGTTGGCCTCAATGGAAGCGCCGGAGATTGCTCAACGGGTCCGAAGTGTCCCCACTCATATCCGGAATGGGGCGTCCCCGCGGCGCCAATTGGCGGGGCGCCTCCCGCAGCCAATGACTCAACCGGTTCCGGGTGGAGCGCACTTGCCGTCGCCAGATGCTGCGGGCCAGCAGCATCTCATCCCCCAGACAGTCCAATCCCAGGGTGGTGAACCACTGCTGTCGCCGGGATTCCCCCTGGTTGCAGCGTAGCCGCCAGCTTCTGGTGTCCATCGGCGGGCCGAGCCGGGGGGCCAGATCCAGCAGTCGCACCAACTCGGCTTGCAGAGGCGGTCCGTAGAGATGTTCATGGCCAGGATGGACCAGGATGGATAACCGTGGCGGCAACCGGGGGTGACGGCGAACCAGGCGCAGCGCCGCCGCCAACCCTCCCCTGGCGCTCTCCAGCAGCACGCCGCCCATGGTGGCTCGCCCGAGGTCGTTGCTGCTGCTGTCCAGAAGGTGGCGCAACTGGGTGGGGGTGGTGGCATTCTCCAGATGGAGGAGAGCCGGGGCCTGGCTCCGCTCCCACAGAAGCCGGCGATAGCCTGCCGGGGCCGCCGTCGTTTGGGGCCAGTTGGCAGTGGAAGCCGGATTCAGTCGCCAGATGCTTTGCTGAAGTAGCGGCTGAAAACCCGCTTCCCGCAACAAAGGCAGGCGCAGGGGATCCGTGCTCCAGCAACGGGCAAACCAGCAGCGGGCCTTGGGCGCCACGGCAATGACGTGACGCACCAGGGCCAGGGCGGCAGTGCGGCGAGACTGCCGGGGCAGTGGTTCCGCCAGACAAAGCTTGTGCAAGCTCCAGCAACTGCCGCTGCGATTGTCCGGCAGCGCCATAACCAGACCGTGAATCACGCCGTTGCACCGAGCGCTGAAGAGGAGCGGCACAGGCTGCTGCCCGGGCAGAAGGCGGCGCAGCCAGCGGTCCCGGGCCGTGGCCAGGAGAACATGGCTCCAGAAGGCCCGGTCGTTGCCAATCAACTCCTCCGTGAGCCCGCCCAGATCCGCAATGGTCAGGGATCGCAGTGTCAGCGGCTGCTCGTCGTGTTCCGTGGTGCGATCCTTGGGCAGCATGTCTGGAACGGGAGTCATGGCCGGGGCTCCGCGAAGCGGGAGGGGCGGATGATCACCAGGGGGGTGCCCTCATTGGCATTGCCGGCGGGATTGGCCGCCAGCGCCCGATGGACAAGGTCCGGATCCACGCCAACACTACTGGCCACGATTTTAACCCGCCCCAGATCGTTCACGTCCACCACCACCACAGGCTGGCCCCCCATGGCCTGTTCCAGCCTGGTGACCATGGCCTGGCTCCTCTCCGGACCCAGAACAATGGTGCGGTCATAGGGGGGAATGGTGCCGGTGAGGTCGTCGATGAGGCGCGCCTGCTCGCCAGCGAGGCGATAAAAGCCGCCGCGGACGCCCAGCAGACGCAACACAATGCCCCCCAACCACGCCCACAGCACCCGTGCAGGTCCCACCAGATCAATGAGGGCCTGAAGACCGCAAGCGGTGGCCAGGCTGCTGTGGGGGTGAAACACCCGACACAACTGACGCGCCAGACAGGAGGGCTCCACGGTTGTGCCCAGGCGGTAGCGGCCCTGCATCACGGCCAGGGGGGTTTCCGCAAGGGCCACCACGTCCCCCGGCCGTAGGTGGGGGCCGGCATAGCGGCGGAGCACCTGGAGGGGATCGTCCAGCCAGCCCAGCAGGTGGGTGGCAAGGGGCAATACCTGATAACCCGCCCCTTGCCGCCAGGATGGCTGCCCATCCCCAGCCGGTCCGGCCAGGGGGACCACCAGGCCATGGCGCTGCTGGAGGTGGCCAAACGGTCCATAGGCCAGCCAGCCGATCTCCAGCCACAGGGCTTGAAGGGCCGGCAGCCCAGCGCCGGTCAGCACCAGATCCAGACAGGCGGCCATGGGCTGTCGGGGTTTCAGGATGGAGACGGCCCAATACCCGTCAGGGCGGGGCTCTGCATCGGGATGGTCCGGCGTGACCCGAAGCTTCACGTTGATGCCGTCCACCGCCTGGGTGGCCAGCATGGTGGGTTCAGCCCAGAGACGGGCAATCATCACCTCCTTGTGGGCATGGGTGTTGACCAGCGCCACCTGCAACTGCACCCGCACCTGGTTCCGGTCCATGTGCAGCCGCCATGGCCCCGGCTCCATGCGCAGCGGACTGGCGGGGCGGAGGCGATGACGCAACTCCAGCAGCGCCAGCAGACCAGGGACAACACCACCGAGCGCCAGCAACCACCACCCACCCGGATCACTCATCGCGCCCTGACCACCTCCGCATTGATTTCGTTCACCTCCATGGCCCGGGTCTGCCGCTGGGCCATGGCCGCCGGAAGCTCCAATCCCGACACCCCAGCCAGGCTCTGCTCCAGATCCTCCAGGGGAATCTGGCCTGTACGATCCAGCGCCACATGACCGTTCCGGTCCAGAATCACCACCTGGGGAACGAGACCACGCCAGTAGTAGGAAGGGTTATCGGGGGCAGCGTCCTCGGCAGGGTCCAGGCTGTCCGTGCTCAAGGCAATCACGTCCGCCGCCTGGAACTCTCCGTTGAGCCGGGAGAGGGTGGGGGCAAAGCGCTTGCAGTCGCTGCTGTCGTCCAGATAAAAGGCCAGGACGGCAGGGCGGTGTCGCCGCAAGCTGTCCGCCAGGCTGTTGCGGGGGGGCACCATGGCGCCATCCCCCGCATAGAGGGAAAAGATGTTGCCGTCATAGGCGTTGTCCAGGCGGCCGGCCCAGGCGGAAGACGGCAACAGCAGACCCATGACCGCCACCACAAGGGCCAGCAGAGACAACCAGTGACAACGGAACCGGTGACGACCGTGTTGTTGTGTCACGCCATGCCCTCCCCTTAGCGTCCACTCCCCTGCAGCGTACGCCCCAGGCCCAGCAGCACCCCCCGGGCAATCAAGCCGATGCCCCGACCAATGATCTGCGTCAGCACGGTCACCAGCAGGTCCCCCAGCCGTTGACTGAACACCCGCAACTGGGGACCCAAAGCATCCCGCAACTCCAGGGCCAAGGTCACCAGGCGCTGCACAGGCTCCAGTTGTCGCAACTCCTGGTCACGGGGGTCAACGAGCATTCGGGTGACCACGCCATCCGCTTGCAGGAGCAGCAACTCGCGGCGACTTTCATAGATGCGCAGGGGCTCAAGGATGAGCTGTTCATAACGCTCACGGGAGTTGATGTGGTTGCGGAGCCTCTCCAACTGGCGGGTGGGCAGCAGGTCGGGGCGCAGCAGGAAGCGGCGCAACTCCGGCCACTGGCTGGTCTCTTCCAACACCAGACCAGCCAGCGCAGAGCCCGTGCGCAACAGCCAGTCACTCAGCAACAGCTCCAGGCGCAGCAAGGCTGCCGGGGTGTCCGGCGCCAACAGGTGGCCGTCCAGCAGCACCGGCTCGGCCCGCACCAGGGCCGCCAGCATGGGCTCTACGGTGGCCCGGGGCGCAAGGTCGAGGGCCTCGGGGCCGGGCAGTTCCATGGCCAGCAGTTGCTCACTCACCGAGACCAGCACCCCGTTCCGGGGGATGCGCAGATAGGCCCCCCCCAGCCCCTGGAGACCGTGGAGCATGATTTCCTCCTGAAGATCCCGCCAGGACTCCAGCAACGCCTCACCCCGCAGCCCTTCCCGACGCACCTGCTGAAGGGCCAGGCCCATCTGGCCCAGCAACTGCCGCAGCAGGGCTGCGCGGGGCGCGGGGGCCAGGGCCCCCAGGGCCAGCAGTTGCTGCTCCAGGGGCTGGGGATTCCGGGCAATCCGCTCCAGGAGCCGCTGGCTGATGGTGTCCCATAGCCCTCTTGCCGTACGGCTGCGCAGGGTGAGCCCCGTGGACACCGGGACCAGTTCCCCTCCATCCAACCCGGTTGGGGCCAAGCCCTTCAGGCCCAGGGTCCTGGCGGTGGCGGCGTGGAGCGTCAACACCAGGGCGCGGGCCATGGCCAACTCCCGCTGCTGACCCTCCAGCACCCAGCGCGGCAGGGTCTTGGGGTGCTGCTTGAGTTGGGCCGTCACCAGTTTGGTTTGGGCCTGGATTTGCGTCAGCCCCTGGAAGAACACGCCATTCAGGCCCCGATGCTCCCCGGCGGGGGCGGCAGGGGGGGTATGCACGTCAAACACCCGCCCCCCGCCCATGAGGACGGGAAGGGCCTGGCGCAGGGTGGGGGCGTCAGGATTTTGCACGATGCCGGCAATGGGCAACTCCCCCAGCGGCAGACCACCCGGCTGGATGGGGCCGTGGAGCACCAGAAGCAAAGGGGCCGGATGCCAGCGTTGATCCAGCGCCAGCGCCTCCCGGGCCAGGGCGCCGGTGTCACTGGATGCCTGGGTCACCCAGATCACCAGGTCGGGCCGTTGCCGGGTTGCCCCGGTTTCATCGACACACTGCACAGGGACGCCTTCGGCGACCCCCTGGCTCAGCACCGCCGCCAACTGCTTCTTCCGGCTCGGCGGCCCATAGACCAGAACTCTCTGCATCAGCAACCCCATGGCAAGGCATCAGGCAGCGATCAAGGATTAGCCGGCTTGGGCGGCTCCTGCAAGGGCTCACCCACCAACTGCATGGTGAAGCTGGTAATGCGATAGCCGGTGCGCGCCTCGATATCCGCCAGCAGGTCGTCCGGAAGCTGCACGTCCAGGTCTTGAATTCGACCTGTAGCGCTGCAAATCAGATGGCTATGGGAATCGGTGCGGTAGCTGTAGAGCCTGCCGCCACTGCGCTCCAGACACTCGATAATGCCAAATTTCTGCAGCGTTTCCAGGTTTTGATACACGGAGGTCTGGCCAATGCTCCTCTTCTCCTGGGCGTTGATCTTTTCAAAGATGTCCCGGGCGCTGAGGTGCTCCCGCTCCTTCCAGAGCAATTCCAACACCAGACGGCGTTGGTGGCTCATGCGCAAGCCCGCGGCGGCACAGCGCTCAACGGCCCCTTGCAGAGACTTCCGGAGGTCCAGGTGGGCAGTGGGTGATTCGGCAGCGGAGGTGGTCATGGACGGTTCCAGGGGCGGGAAGTGACCATCGTCCTGACAGTCTAGGCACTCCTACCGGGTCCTGGGACACGGGTCGGGACTCCCGCCACAGTTTGCAGGGCCGCAGGGAGGGTGATGGCGCCATCGTAAAGGGCGCGGCCAACGATCACGCCGGCCAGGGGCGGACGGATGCCCTGCAGGGCCTTCAGATCCGGGAGGGTTGCCACGCCGCCGGAGGCAATGACGGGGATGGCGCTGGCGCGGGCCATGGCTCGTAGAGCGGCCAGGTTGGGACCCGCCATGGCGCCGTCGCTGGCGATATCCGTGCTGATGATGGCCGCCACGCCGCTGCCGTCCAGGCTGGCCGCCAGCCCGGTGGCCGCCATGGGGCTCTGGTGCAGCCAACCCCGTGTGGCCACAAGACCGTTGCGGGCATCAATGCCCACGGCAACGCGACCCGGATGAGCCTGAGCCAAGGCACGCACCATTTGGGGATTTTCAAGGGCCGCGGTGCCCAGGATGACCCGATCCAGGCCACAGGCCAGCAGGTCCTCGGCCCGTTCCACGGAGCGCACCCCGCCCCCCAGTTGCACGGGGATCTCCAGCGTTGAAACGATGGCCTTGATGGCGTCGTCGTTGCTGGGCTCGCCACGGCGGGCGCCGTCCAGATCCACCAGGTGGAGCCGTCGGGCGCCAAGCTGCCGCCATGTGCGGGCCATGGCCACGGGATCGTCACTGAAACGGGTCACCTGGCCATAGTCCCCCTGGCGCAACCGCACACAGGCGCCGTCCAGCAGATCAATGGCGGGAATCACCTCCATGGCAACAGCAGCAAGCAGAACCCAGTGTCCCTGACGGCGGAACGGGGTTGAATGGCGGAAGTTGCCGTGTTGTTTGGATGGACGTTCTGGTGATGGGGGGCACCCGGTTCATCGGTGTGGCCCTGCTGCCCCGGCTTCTGGCCGCAGGTCACGGCGTGACCGTGTTCAGCCGGGGCAGGCGACCGGTCCCCGCGGGGGTGGAGCACGTGCGGGGCGACCGTCAGGATCCGGGGGATCTGGCCCGGTTGGCGGGGCGTCGTTTTGACGTGATTGTTGACACCAGTGGCCGTCAACTGGCCGAGAGCCGGCAGGTGATTGCCCACACCGGCTGGCCACGCCATCGGTTTCTTTACGTGAGTTCGGCGGGGGTCTATGGCGACAGCCACCAGTGGCCCCTCACGGAGCAGGCCCCTCTGGATCCCCGCAGCCGCCATGCCGGCAAGGCCGAGACAGAGGCATGGTTGCGGCGGGAGGGGATCCCCTTCACCAGCTTCCGCCCCACCTACATCTACGGCCCTGGCAACTACAATCCCATCGAAGGCTGGTTTTTTGCCCGGATCCTGGCGAATCGCCCCGTGCCTATTCCCGGCGATGGCCAACTCATTACCCAACTGGGCCATGTGGACGACCTGGCGGAGGCCATGGCCCGCAGCCTGGAGGTGGACACCAGCACCAACCGGATCTACAACTGCTCCGGCGCCACGGGGGTCACGTTCCGTGGGCTGGTGGCTGCCGCAGCCCAGGCCTGTGGCCACAATCCGGAGCAGGTGGAGTTGCGCAGCTTCGACCCCCGCCTACTGGAGCCCAAGGCCCGCAAGGCCTTTCCCCTGCGCATTGCCCATTTCTTTACAGATATTAACCGGGTGTGTCGGGAACTGGCCTGGCGGCCCCGCTTCGACCTGGTGGCGGGCCTGCGGGACAGCTACGAGAAGGACTTCCGCCAACAGTCTTGTCCAGCACCGGGCCAGACACCGGACTGGGGTCGGGATGAACAACTCCTGGCCCATGCCGTTCCCCTGCCATGATCTGCGATGGCCATACGGTCCAGGCCACAACCATCACCACGCCGCTTACGGTTCCGCCAGGGTAGGATACAGGGGGTGATGCCTTGCTCCAGCAACATGGTGCGATCTTGTCGCTGTCACCCTTGTCGGCCGTTGCTGTCCCACTTGGCAGGTGCTGCAACACCACAGCAGCACCGGTGAAGTCGCTGCATTGCCCCTGGCTCAGATGAAGCCGCACCGGCGGCCGGTGCCGGCACAGACCACGGGTCCGTTGCTGGTCACGCCCCCCGCAAGGTAGGCCCAATCAACCGAGGGGCAGCGCCCCCTTGTTGAGGCTGGACGCCGTGCGACGGGCTTTGACAGCAGTGGCATCCAGCAGTACCTCCTCGGTCTCTGTGTGATCTGATCGTATCAACTCCGAAGATTTAAAGGAAAGACACCCTAAACTTTTTGCTGTGAGGGTCTATCCAAGCCAGCATGGCTCACTCCGAGCTAAGGCACAGAACTCCTTCCAGGGCACCACGAGAAATAGGGAAAATCCCAGAAACAGATTAGCAGATGTTCCTAGAGGAGAGTTGCTACTTTCTTACAATAGGTCTTTGTAAAATCTGTAACCAAGTTAGGAGGATTTGTCGATCTTTAGGGTTTTGGGGATGGGGCAAGAGAGGCTGGCAAAGATAGGGAGGAAGAAGCCCACCCTGAAACGTCTGGCAGCAACAATACCATGGGAGGAATTCGTCCACTGCTGGAGAGTATCTTCGAGAAAGAGCGGAAGAGCACGGCGGGAAGAAAGAGAAGAGCCTGTTGAGAAAGTGAGACAGACGAGGTGAATTGATCGAGAGGAGGTGAGGGGCCATCAAGAGGAGACGATTTCTTTATTCTGCTACGTGTCGATAGAGGAGAGGCTGCCTGCCAAGCATCTGCGGCGGCGGATAGGATGAGGCGTTGAGGCGGCTGGACGGGAGGTTGGATGAGTGTAGGCCGCCGCTGGCCGTCCGTGGATCACCCCAGCAGTTGGAGAGGGGTGCTGTTGTTGCAAGCCATCTACGGCTTGGGTCCGAGCGACTCCTGTTGGGACAGTTGGACGACAAGGGGCAGGATGCTGCCACCCTCTTCCCCCCCGTCGCAGCCGGGCCAGAGCTTTATTTCTAGCCGGGGCGTTGGGGTACTGACAGGGGCTTACAGAGGACAGCTTCCAGTGATCCAGTTTTTCTAAGACCATTAGGTGGAGCCTCTATGGTGGGCGGGCCGGGGGTCGAGATCAAGCGCCGTAGGAACGCTCGTCAGCCGCTGGAGAGCAAGCGCACCAAGTCCGCTTTCTCCTTCATTCCTTTGTGGACAAGACCGCGCTCGTCCGCCTCCTGGCGCAATGCTCTCACCGTCATTTGCCGGAGCAGGAAGGGAACAGTATTGGGGACCGGGGGAGGTGCTGGGGTGAAGTGAAATCCTTGGGCAAGGATGGTTTGTGTTGCCTTAAGCATGATGAATTGAGTCTCATCGCGCAGAGCTTTGCTCACATCCTTAAAGTCGCGCCAATAGGGGCGACTGGGGGAGCCGGAAAGCTGATGAGAAAGCTGATCGACAACCCCTATCTCCAAGGGGAGAATGTGAAGGTGGCGACTGAGTTCTTCCGCCGATACCGTATTGATGCACAGCCTTGGTAAAGATTGGGGGGCGAAGCTGAAATAAGTGTCCAAGCGATTCGTGTGTTTTTTGGTGATGGTGACCTTGTGGGATTTGGCAAGGGCTTTGATAGGGTCCCATGAGGACCAGTAGGGGCGACTGGGGTGGTTTGCCAGTGCTTGGATTAGCTCCCCATGGCTAAGAAGCTTAGCAAGACCTTTTTCTCTCTTGGCGAGATAGGCAAAGGCTTCATGAAGCTCTTCCTGGTTGATGGAAGCGACGTTGAGCTTGGCTGGCTCAACCTGCAACTCTGCCTGCCAGATCTCAGGCTGCTCCTCTGGCCGATTGAGGGACAGACAGCGGGCAAGGGGACACTGGGCCTTCTTGAGGGCAAAGAAGATATGGTGATTGGCAAGGACCTCGTAGCGGGGTTGATCGGCAGAGTTGGCACGTTTAACCGGAATCGGTATGATATTCATTTGATCAGAGTTGGCACGATAATGCTGAGTGAGACAAAGTGTGTCCAAGAGATCTTGAGATGTCTCACAAGTTGAGAATAGCTGATTGACAGGAATAATTGGGAGTTGGAGAATTAAGTTATTCTGCATTACACTAACCTCCCAAGGAATGAGTCAAGTAATTTCTTATAAGCCTTGTCAATGGCTCCGTAATGGGCAGTCATTAAAAAATTTCTCCGCGATTCAGGATTATGACAAGAACTTTTGAGAATTAAGGCGCTATGTTTAATCGTCCGTAATTTGTTTTCATTTTGAGAATCGAAAAATCCTCTCTTTAGCTCTTCTCTATTTTTTTCTGTTTGACTAATATGATATTTAAACTCATTTATAGTCATTTCCTTAATCAGTTTATCACTATTGCTATCTCTTGAGTCAGTAATCCATAGCCCTAGATCATCTGGTTTATTTGGCTTTATATCCTGTTGGACTTCGATAATCTGAGATAACTTGTTACAAATAATAGAGCGATAGCTATCAAAAGAATCAAAATCTCCCCATTTACCCAAAGGAAGAAGACAGTCAGCAGCAGTAACTGCTGCTCGTGCATAAGGACTCTGTTTCCAGCCTGGTGGCGTATCAATGATAATATAATCGTATTTTATAGCAAGTTCTGAACACAATCTCTTTAAGCAATTATCACCTTCAAAGTTAAATATATCATCATAAGTTCCCTGTTCCTCACCTAAAAGTCGATCTGCTGCCAGAACATCGACCACTATCTCTTTTCCAAAACTAACTTTTCTGATGCATCCTAACTGAAGTTGACTAACATTCTTACCTTTTTTGATATCGAACAATAATCTGTGTGTTTCTCCATCAGTTTTATCAAGTCCAAATCTATTGGTAAGATTAGCTTGATTGTGATCATAGTCAATCACAAGAACTTTGTTTATTTTTTGTTTTAGAATATTAGGTTTTTTCCTTAGAAAATAAGATAAATAGGAAACTGTTGTCGTTTTACCAACACCACCCTTATTATTATAAATTGCTATTACTGTTCCTGGTAATCTCTGAGACTCTTGAGGCTGTTCAATGATTGCAGTCTTAATAAAATGAACAATCTTACGAATATTTTCTGTTCGAGATGAATCATTTTCTATAATATCTACAATGTTTTCCGGCAAGAAATCAATGATTTTTGTCACTGGATAGATTAAGTTACCATGCTTTCGGAATATCTGGAATTGGCTAATGTTAAAAATCATCCCATGCTCAACGGTTTGACATTCTTTGCTATTCATGTATTTTTTTAGTTGATCTACATCTTCAAAGTAATTTTCAGTGCCAAAAATAAATTTTCTATCGGCTTTCTTTAACTCTAAAAGAATTTTCGGATATTTATCCACAGGCTTAGAATTGATATCCTCATATGTAGCTGCAATGTCAACCCATCCGTTTCTGCCATCCAATGGCCCATAGCAGCATCGCAATTCATCCATAATTTGCTTGTCGCATAGGCCGAGACATTCTTTCAAAATAATTTTTGCAATCTTCCTAGTTAATTCTTCAGGTTTACCTTTGTGATTTTCCTTCGTATTATGGATACTTTGTAGAAAGACCTCACCTGCTGATCCTGAAGTGCGGCCAGGGGGAGTTTGATCACCCTTAATATGGTGCTTGGACAAGTCATTCTTGCCTTGCTGATTGTTTTCAAAAAGAACCTGAAGCTGCTCAACTTTGAGTTGCATTGCAGCTTCTGCTTCTTGCGTTGCAGAGATAGCCGTCAGTAGACGCTCAGAAGAATCAAGAACCCGGTAGGCATCATCATTGGAAAGTTCTTTCTGGTGCGCCCACTTGTTACGATAAGTCGATAGGTCATGCACGAGATTGAGCTCTGCCCGCCCAAGTGCTGCTGAACGGAATAAATCATTCCATGTAATCCTCATAACCCTGAGCAAACCTGCAACATCTAAATCGGTAATCGGCCCATTCCATGGTGGCCGGGCATGGGGAGCGTTGTTCTGCAGCTTCTCAATTAGTATTTCCATGCTAAGGCGCTCACTATCCAACGCTGTCTGCACCTCGCGCTCGACAAACGGCCCCAGACCATCCCTCAGCAAATGAAGAACCTTGCCAACACGCTCGTGGTTAGAGGTGGCCATGAAATTGGAGTATGGGGATTTGCTGGCCCAACACTACCACAGAAAGAAACAAGCCATTGCTGCTGTCCAGCCGCTCCCACCACCGTGGCCTTGCACCCCATCCAGGACAAACTGCCCGCCCCCCCTGTCACCTGTGCCGCCGTTCCTGCAACTTCTGCAACTCCCGCGCAAATCTGGTTTCTTCCGGCAGGAGCGCGATGGCCTCGCGGTAGGCATTCTCCACGTCCCGGGCCGGCGACCCCAGCCAATGGAGGGTGCGGGCCAGTTCCCGCTAGGCCCAGGCATGACGGGTGGGTGAAGCGCTCAACTGGAGCAGCCGCTCCAGCAGGGTCCGGGCCTCCCTGAGGAACTGCCGCCTGGAATCGTCCCGCCTTGCCCACCGGGCCTCCTTCGCCAACTGAAGCTTGGTCTGGACAAACTCCAGCAGGGCGCGGGGGGCGGCATCGATGGCGTCACCGGCACGCTGGAAGTGCCGATGAGCAGCACGGGGATCCCGGAGGCGGCGGGCCAGAATTGCGGCGTCGATGGCGTCTTGATCAAACAGCAGGGACGAGTTCTTCCGAAGCAACTGTCGCGCCTTTTCCTCCTTTCCCGCATCCATCAGCACGTTGGCGAGGACGTTCCTGAGATGGGGAAGTACGCCCTGTGGCCCCTCTGCAGCAAAGGTGTCCAGCACGGTTTCGGACTGCTGCACTTCGCCTCGTTTTCCGTACTCCCGGATCAACTCCGCCGCCAGCACCCCGGCGGACGGGTTCACGGCCCAGGCGGATTCCAGGCGGTGGAGCGCCTCCTCCGAGGCTCCCAAGACCCGCAGTTGACTTCCTCCCCGCCGTGAAGAGCGGGGATTCCTTTCTTCAAGAGGCATAACATACCTCCCGATCAAGACGGGTTGACGCAGATGCGGGCACGCCCGTCTTACTCTCGGCTCCACGTCCGTTTAACCTCGCCGCCAGCCCGGCGGCGAGGATGTTCTTGGCGGCATTGACATCCCTGTCGTGTTCTGTCCCACAAGCGGGGCACGTCCAGGAACGAACAGCCAATTCCTTCTTGCAGCCACGGTCCCCACAGGCTGAACACCTCTGAGACGTGGGCTCCCATCGGCTGATTACCCTTAGGGCTCGGCCATGAAGCTCAGCCTTGTACTCCAGCAGTCCTCGCAATAGCCGCCAGCCAGCGTCTGCAATGGAGCGGGCCATCTTGCGGTTCTTGCTCAGTCCTGACACGTTCAGATCCTCGACGACCACCGTTTGGTTCTCACGGATCAATCGAGTACTGAGTTTGTGCAGGACGTCCAAGCGCCTATCGGCAATCTTGCCGTGGAGTCGGGCCACCCTGCGCTTGGCCTTTGCCAGGCGGTTGGAGCCCTTGACCTTGCCCTTGAGATTGCGTTGCAAGCGCCGCAGACGCTTCAGTGCAGAGCGGAGGAACCTGGGCGGAGAGATCTTCTCGCCGTCAGAGGTGACAGCCAGGGAGGTTAAACCCAGATCCAAGCCAACGGCTTTGCTGTTGGCTTGCAGCTTGGGACGCTCCACCTCCACCACAAAGCTGGCGTAGTAGCGGCCACGGGTGTCCTTGATGATGGTCAGCGAAGTTGGCGGGGCAGGTAAGTCACGGCTCCAGCGCAGCTTCAGGTCTCCTACCTTGGGGAAACGGACACCATGATCGGTTGTCCTGGACTCCTTGCCACAGATACGGATGCTCTGGGCATTGCTGCGTCGCTTGAACCTGGGGGCGCGGACCTTGCCCTTGCCGTTCCACCAGTTACGGAAGGCCTTGTCCAGGTCACGGACGGACTGCTGGAGCATGGAGGCTGAGACATCGCCAAGCCAGGAGCGTTCAGGCGTGCGTTTTGCTTGGGTGATGCAGCGCTGCATCAGTGCTGTACCGCCTGGGTACTTCTCGCCCTGCCTATAGAACTCCTGGCTCAGTGCCAGGGCATCGTTCCAGACCACCCTGGCACAACCGAAGGCTTGAGCCAGAGCAATGCGTTGCCCTGGAGTTGGCTGGCAACGGTAGCGGTAGCGCAGTAGCACATCAGAACCATAGCATTCTGCGGATGGGCCTATGGCGCTGCTTGTTCTCGGTCGCTATCCCCCTCCGCACTGAAGGGCGGAGCCCCTCGCTCCATGATGGTGGGCCGCGTCCCGCAGGGCGGAGAGCGCTTCGTATTCCGGGTGGGCGGGCAGCGTGGCCTGGAAAAACGTCCGCTGCTCGTCAAACCGGAAACGGGGCACAGGCGATCCGTTGTCTGCCATGGCCTGGAACACCTTGGGCAGACCCGCATGGCCACCTTCCGCAAGCTCCAACTCTTTGAGGAACTCCCCAATCCGGCGATTCCGGG
>VXWH01000179.1 GCA_009836025.1 Synechococcus sp. SB0668_bin_13
GACCTGCAGGCCGCTATTGACGCCTATCGCCAGGCACTGGCCATTAAACCCGACTTTCCAGGAGCCAGGTTGAATCTTTCGCTAATCCAGCTTCTAACCGGTGACTATGAGAGTGGCTGGCAGGGATACGACTGGCGATTGTCAGTCAGCAGCAATAAAATTCTGATTACCCATCCCCAGGTGGAGCGATGGGATGGCCATAACCTGGCTCCAGGAGAACCGCTGATGCTTGTGGCTGAACAAGGACTGGGGGACACCTTGCAGTTCATGCGCTATGTTCCCTATCTGAACCGTACGGGGAAGACCACATCTCTTTGCGCACCCACAAAATTGCATGGACTGATTCAATCTTCAGGGATCACCACAATGATTTATAGTCCTGAGGAAGGGAGTCGGATCACCCAGGGGAAATGGCTGCCACTGCTATCCTTACCAAAATATCTTAATGTCAGTCCTGCCAATCCGCTGGTTGAACCACCCTATATCAAAGCGCCGCAGCAGAACGTTGAGCACTGGCAACAGAAACTGGCCACAGAGAAGAGCCCCATCATCGGAATCAATTGGCAAGGCAGCCAGGCAGGCTCAAAGCTCGGGAAGACTCTTCCCTTGGCCGCATTCGCCCCTGTCATTGAGCAGACGGACGCCAGTTTGCTGTCTCTGCAAAAGGGGGATGGAGCCGAGCAACTGGAGGATTGCCCATTCCGCCATCGCTTTGTTGGCTGTCAAGAAGAGATCAACGAGACATGGGACTTTGTGGAGACCGCCGCCATGATCGCCAACTGCGATCTCGTCATCACCTGTGACACATCTGTTGCCCACCTGGCGGCAGGGATGGGCAAACCCACCTGGGTCCTGCTCGTCGCAGTTCCTGATTGGCGTTGGGGCATGGAAGGGGACACCACTTTCTGGTATCCAGCCATGCGGCTCTTCCGTCAGCGGGAACGGGGCAACTGGCAGGAGGTGATGGATCGTGTGGCCACGGCGCTGGCAGCGGGCGCCACCCCCTGGACCGAAACCCCTGTCCCTGGGCAGAAGGTTGGATCCATGCGCATTCCTGTGGCTTTCGCAGAGCTGATTGACAAGATCACCATTCTGGAAATCAAGTCGGAACAGCTCAAGGGCCAAGGCAAGGTCAATGTCGACCATGAACTGGGCTTGCTTCGGCGCGTCCTGGAGCAATCAGGCGTGGAGTTGCTCCCCGAACACTATCACCAGCTCAAGGATGTCAACCAATCCTTGTGGAACATTGAAGACGACATCCGCGCCCATGAACATCGTCAGGACTTTGGGGAGCAGTTCATTCAACTGGCCCGGTCCGTTTACCAACAGAATGATCAACGGGCAGCCATCAAGCGGTCCATCAATGATCACTACGGCTCTGCCATCAGGGAAGAAAAATCCTACTCTTAATCCACCAAACGATGTTCCAACGCATAACGCACCAGTTCCGTGCGGCTGGAGGTGGATGTTTTCCCAAATAGACGACTTACATACTTTTCCACGTTACGGATGGAGGTGCCCAGTTGTTTGGCGATTTCCTTATTCATCAGCCCCTCCGCCACAAGCTGGAGCACACTTGCCTCCCGTGGCGTGAACTGTTGCTGAAGCGATTCGCCACCGCCGCGACCGCTTTGCTTGCCTGAAATCCCTTGGCCGCCCTGGCCCAGGAGGCTGCGGATCTCGGTGATCTGCCTGGCCAACTGGCCCACGTCCGCATCGGCGAAGCGGGCCGCTTCCGTCAGTAGCCGCTGCTGGCGGGCCAATACACTGCGCACCCGCGCCACCAACTCGTCAGGGTCAAAGGGTTTGGAAATGTAGTCGTCCACCCCGGCCATGAAGCCGGCAATGCGGTCTGCGGTCATGCCCTTGGCGGTGAGAAACACCACGGGCGTGCCCGCCAGCCGCTCATCCTCCCGCAGCCGGGCCAGCAGCCCATAGCCATCGAGACGGGGCATCATCACGTCGCTGATCACCAGATCGGGGAGCAGTTGCTGGGCCTTCTCCCAACCCTCCTCCCCATCGTTGGCGGTTTCCACACAAAAGGACTCCTCCTCCAGATAGGCCCGGGTGGCCTTGCGGAGGCCGGGCTCGTCGTCCACCAGCAACAGCCGCGCCGGACTGGCGGGGGATTCCGCCGCAGCCTGGTCAGGGGATTGGGGGGGAAGGGTTGTCATGGCTGACGGTAGCAACCCCATCAACCTAGCGACCCATGGTTGGCCCGTTGGCAGCGATCAACCGAGTCCCTAAGCTGAGTGCGCTTTTGCCTGGCTTCGGCAGTGCTGGATTCCATTGATTTGGTGATTGACACAGTGGTGGCGCGGGAGGTGCTGGATTCCCGCGGCAACCCCACCGTGGAGGCTGAAGTGCAGTTGGAAGGCGGCGCCATGGGGCGGGCCATGGCGCCCAGTGGCGCCAGCACCGGCGCCCATGAGGCCCATGAGTTGCGGGACGGCGACAAGAGCCGCTACGGGGGCAAGGGGGTGCTCAAAGCGGTTACCAACATTGAGGAGCGCATTGCGCCGGCCGTCTGTGGCCTCAATGCCCTGGAGCAGCAGGCGGTGGATCAGGCCATGGCGGATCTGGACGGCAGCCACAACAAGTCCAGTCTGGGGGGCAATGCGGTGTTGGCGGTGTCTCTGGCCACTGCCCATGCCGCAGCCCAGGGTTTGGGACTACCATTCTACCGCTACCTGGGGGGACCCATGGCCACGGTGCTGCCGGTTCCCCTCATGAATCTGCTCAACGGCGGCGTCCATGCCAGCAACACGCTGGATTTTCAGGAATTCATGGTGGTGCCCCATGCGGCCGCCACGTTCCGGGAAGCCCTCCGCATGGGGGCAGAGGTGTTCCATGCCCTGAAGGATCTGCTCAAGGGGCGGGGGCTATCGCTGGCGGTGGGGGATGAAGGAGGCTTTGCCCCGGACCTGCCGGACAACCATGGGGCCCTGACCTTGCTGGTGAAGGCCATTGAACAGGCCGGCTACCGCCCCGGCGAACAGATTGCCCTGGCCCTGGACGTGGCCAGCACGGAGTTTTACCGTGACGGCGCCTATCACTTTGACGGCCGCAGCCTTGACTCTACGGAAATGATCCGGGAGCTGGCTGGTCTCTGTGATCGTTACCCCATTGTTTCCATTGAAGACGGCCTGGCGGAGGATGACTGGAGTGGTTGGGAACAGCTCACGCAAGTTCTGGGGAATCGCATTCAGCTTGTGGGGGATGATCTGTTTGTCACCAATCAGCAGCGGCTGCAGCGGGGCATTGATCAAGGGGTGGCCAATGCCGTCCTGATCAAGGTGAATCAGATTGGCAGCCTCAGCGAAACCATGGAGGCCATGGCCCTGGGCAGCCGCCATGGGTACGCCAGTGTGGTGAGCCACCGGTCAGGGGAAACGGAAGACGTGTCCATTGCCGATCTGGCGGTGGCCAGCCGGGCCGGCCAGATCAAGACCGGCTCCCTCAGCCGCAGTGAGCGGGTGGCCAAATACAATCGGCTGCTGCGCATTGAAGACGAACTGGGCAGCCAGGCCCGTTATGGGGGCGCCATGGGCATGGGTCCACGGAGGACACAACCACCGCGCTGAGCGCTTTGCCAAGGGCGCCGCGCTTGACGCCCTCAGCCTCCCGGCAGGCGCTCTTCCCGCCGCAAGCGCAGGTTGGCCTGGAGCCAGCCTTTGACCACAGGCGCCATGGCCGCCAGGGGCAGCAGCGCCAGCCAGGGGGAGGCGCTCAGGCTGGTGGAGAGGATGGCGGCGGCAATGGCCAGGCCCCCCAGCAGGGTGGCTTGACCACTGGATTGCTGGGCCAGCACCAGGCGGCGCAGAATCCGCTCGCTATCGCCGGAGCGCACCTGAACTTGCAGGTCTCCCTGCTCCAGCCGGGCCAGACTCTCGTCCAGGCGGCGCGGGATGCCCAGGGCGCGGCTGCCCACTTCCGCCGCCTGACGGCTGAGGCCACTCAGAAACGCATCGGCGCCGTTGGTTTTGCCGTCGCTGTTCTTGCTGTCTTGATTGCTCATCAGAGGAATGAGATAGGGCTTGGCAATATCCACCAGGGTAAAACCCGGATCCAGGGTGCGGCCGACGCCTTCAAACGTGGAAAGCGCCCGCAGCACGAAAATCAGGTCCGGCGGCAGACGAAAGGGTTGGCCATAGACCAGATCGTAAACATCCCCGGAAAGCTTCTCCAGCACATGGGAGGAGAAGGGCGGGGTGAGCACTTCCGTGAGCATCAGGCGCACCAGCCGCCGCACCGGTCCCAGGTCAATGCCCTTGGCCAATAGGCCCACCCGCTGCAACTCTTCCGTGAGCCCGGCGGCATCCCGGGATGCAGCGTAGGTCACCATGCGGCGGATGCGGCTCCGCAGCAGGGGGGACACGGTGCCCATCATGCCGAAGTCGTAGTAGATCAAGCCGCCGTCATCGGCCACAGCCAGGTTGCCCGGGTGGGGATCCGCATGGAAAAACCCGAAGACCACCAACTGGCGCAGATAGCTGCCCAAGCCGCGGCGGGCCACCTCCCGGGGATCCAGACCACGCTCCAGCAGCCCCTGGCGGTCGGTGATCTTCAGGCCGGGCATGTAGTCCAGGCACAGCACGCGGCGGCTGCACAACTCCCACACCACCGCGGGCACCCGCACCATGGGGTCATCCGCGAACTGCTGCCGGAAACGGGCCGCATACTCCGCCTCCAGGCCAAAATCCAGTTCCCGTAGCAACACCCGGCGACACTGGGCCGCCAAGGTGGGCCAATCGCGGCCCCGACCCCAACGGGGGTGGCGCTGCAACAACCGGGCCACCTGCTGCATCACCTCCAGATCCAGCCGGAACAATTTGTCCAGATTGGGGCGCTGCAGCTTCAGCACCACGGCGCGTCCATCCGCAAGGCGGGCCCCATGCACCTGGGCCAGGCTGGCGGAGCCCAGGGGCGTCTCCTCAATGGCGACGATCCGGTCCAGGCGGTCACCCAATTCCTCCCTCAGCAGTTGCCGGGCCAGGGGGAAGGGGAAGGAGGGCACCTGATCCTGCAGCTTGCCAAGCTGGGCCACGTAATCGGGTGGCAGCACGTCAGGACGGGCAGAGAGCAACTGCCCCAGCTTGATGAAAGTGGGGCCCAGGCCGATGAGCTCCCGCAGCAGCCATTGGGCCCGCCGCCGCTGACGGCGCCGCCGCCGCGTGTCCCGGTTGGGACCACGATCAACCCATGGCTGCTGATCCCACCACAGCCGCAGCAGCAGCAGGACGACAAACGTCCAGATGCGGGCAATGCGCCGCTGCCGCCAGAGCCAGTTGGCCCCGCTCTGTTGTCGCGCAGTCACAGGGTGCTTTGCTCAAGACGCTGGTTGAGCCCGGCCACCTCGGCCCGCAACTGGTCAATGGTCTCCTGCACCTGGGCGGGGCTGGCCCGCTTCCGTGTGGCGGGCTCCGGTTGGGGAGGGCTGTTGTCTTCAGGTTGTTTCTGCCGTTCATCCGCGGCAGGGGCCTGCCGGGATGGGGAGGCTGGGGAGGCTGGGGAGGGTTCCGGCCCTGGCGCCTCTCCCGACGGCTGCTCCAGCCGCTCCGCCTCCAGGCAGATTTCCTGCCAGAAGAGTTGCCACTCCTGCTGCAACTGCTGCGCCGCCAGCTCCGCTTCCGTGACAACCTGGGCCGTGGCATCCGCAAGACCGTTGCGAATCCGGGACCGTAGCCGGCTTGCGGTGGCGAGGAGCAGCGTCCGCGTTGACGGCATGCCTGAAATGCAAGGACTTGCAGTCTGAATCATGGGGCCGGCAACTGCGTTGCCCCGCACCTTGCGGGACGGGAAGACGGGCCTGCCTCAAGGCGCAAGCTTGACAGGGGGCGGCGGGGGCACAGTGAACTCCGGTGCGCCGGGTTCTACAGGAGTGGGCAGGAGAGGTCGAGGCAACTGGGGCGCCACCATGGTGTTCTGGTCCTGAGCAGGGTCGTCTTCCCTGTTGCCAAGGGTTGCCAGGGGGATGGCGGTCGGCGTTGCCGGGCCGACCCGATTGGCGTCACGGGATCGAGGCGCGCCATTTGCGGCGGCATTGGGGGCTGGAATCGGTGGGGGCGGCGCAAGACCATCCGGCTGGGTGGCGGGATTCAAGAGCAGGGGAAGCTGGCTTCCATGGCGACGTCTGAGGCTCTCCAGACTGGTGCCGGGTAAAGGCTTTGCGGCAAAGGGTGGGGAGAGGTCCAGGGGCTTGTAGGTCTTGGTCTGCTCCCACAATCGCAGGGTCCCATGGAAGCCCACGCTGAGGGCAAGACCAGCCACAGCGGGACCCAGGGGAATCCAGGGACTGACCAGCCAGGACTTGGGGCCGCCACCAGGGGGACGGCCTCTCGTGGGGGCGGTCGCTGGCTCAGGTGGTGTAGTGGGCATTGATGCGAATGTATTCTTGCGATAGATCACAGCCCCAGGCCGAGCCTGACGCCGGACCTGCACCCACCGCCAGGCGGATCTCCACGCAGTCGTCCTGTAAATAGGCGCCAGCGGCCCGCCTTTGCAGATAGCGCCCCACGGCGGCCCGATCCACCGCCAGTGGCCGGCCATCCTTGAGCACTTGATGGGGACCGATCCAGAGGGCCAGGGCGTCGGGATCCAGATGTACCCCTGAGCGCCCCGCTGCCGCCACGATGCGGCCCCAGTTGGGATCACGGCCGTGGATGGCGGTCTTCACCAGGGAAGAACCGCAAATGGTGCGGGCCATGGTGCGGGCCTCCGCGGCGGTGGCTGTGCCGCTCACCGTCACCTCCAGGAGACACGTGGCCCCCTCCCCATCCCGGGCGATGGCCCTGGCCAGGTCACAACAGAGACACTCCAGGCCCAGGGCCAGTTGCGGCAGGTGCTCCGTCGCCAGGGGCGCGCCAGCGGCAAAGGCCAACACGGTGTCGTTGGTGCTGGTGTCTCCATCCACCGTGACGGCGTTGAACGAACCGTCCACCGCCGCTTGCAGCGTCCGCTGCCACCACTGGGGATCCACCCCCGCATCACAGGTGATGAAGGCCAGCATGGTGGCCATGTCCGGGTGGATCATGCCCGACCCCTTGGCCATCCCCCCCAGGCGCACCATGCGGTCCCCGATTTGCGTCTCCAGGGCATATTGCTTGCTCACCAGGTCGGTGGTGAGGATGGCCTCGGCAGCGGCAGCCGCGGCCTCCTCCGTTGCCGCCAACTCCGCGGTCAGAGCAGCCTGTCCCGCCAGCAAACGATCCATGGGCAGGGGCCGGCCAATGACGCCGGTGGAGCAGATCTGAACCTGCTCCGGGGGGCAGCCCAACCGCTGGGCCAGGGCCGCGGTGATGCGCTCGCTTTGGACCCGCGCCAGATCACCGGTGCAGGCATTGGCCTGACCGGCATTGACCACCACGGCCCGGGCCTGTCCCCCGGTGTACCGGAGCCGCTCAGCGCAGAGGTCCACACAGGCCGCCCGCACCTGGTTGCGGGTAAAGACTCCAGCACAGCTTGCCCCTGGCGGCGCCACCACCACCGCCAGATCCCTGGCCCCCGAAGGCTTCAAGCCCACAGCCACGCCACTGGCCTGGAAACCCGCTGGAGCCGTGACGCCTCCCGCAACGGGAGACCAGGAACAAGGATCCTCCACAATTCCCATGCCGTAAGGTCGAGGCTGGAGTTAATGGTATCTCCAAAGACCAGCAATGCTACCCATGACGCCTGGACCCAAGAGCGAAGCGGCGGCGGCGATTGAAAGGCTGGAGGAGCTGCGGAAGACCATTAAACCCAGAGCGGCCTTGACTGGAAAGTGTGGCGTTACACAGGGGGCTACCCATACCCATCAACGGGGAGGAACTGGTTCACGGGAATCAATCGGTCGATGACCAATGGGAGATCCTGTAAGCACACCAGTCCATGGGGGTGTGCCGCCGATCATGGTCATGGATGTATCAATGACCATGCGATGCGTCTTTGGACACGAGTCAGATCGTGATGCCGCACGTGCTCTGCTTGAGAGCATGAAGGAGGGCCACTGCATCGGTTTCATATAGCTGCTACTCTTGACCTCTTGACCATTCAGAAATAGCAAGTGAACTAATTTCTGCTGATGCTGACGTTGACATCAAAGACGGCTTTGACTTTTCCCCACTTGACATAGCCACTGCTGCTGACCATCTAGAAATAGTAAATCAGCTAATCGCCGCCGGAGCAGAGAGAAAACCTTTAACGCTGCAGCGGGAAGTTATAGTGCAGCAGCAAATTGAAGAGTGACAGCAATTTGCTGCAAGCCAACTGGAAGATATTGGTATTTTACAAAAAGCCACTACGAAAAATTGCCGTCAACTCCGCTCTAATTTTGGTCTGGAGAGAGAAGGGCAACAACACAAACAACAGTTTCACTAGATCGGATCGATTCAGCACTTGCGCGAACCGTTACCGATGAGGAGCACGCTGACTCCTGGACGCTTTGTTTGCCCAAGCCTCCTTGATTGCCCTGGCCCAATCAGTGCCCGCCGGGCAAACTGGACAATCCGTAACGGGTGACCCGGAAAGGGCGTCAGGATGGTGGCAAAGTAGCAACGCTTGTGAAGTGTGCCAAATATCAAGGTCCCGGCAATGACTTTATGATCATGGGTCGACGCCTGGGCGTTGGGGCTAACGGGGTGATCCTGGCACTTCCGCCCAGACAGGGGGATGACCTGCGCATACGCATTTCAATGGGGACGGCAGCGAGCTGGAGATGTGCGGCAACGGCATCCGCCGCCTGGCCCGCTTTGTGGCGGATCAGCAAAATCAGCAACAGAGGGCCTGCCCTGATACTCTCACCATTGAAACCGTGGCCGGTCTCATGCGCACTACCCTGCAAGACTGGGGACAGGTGACGGCTGGGATCTGTTTATATGCAATCGCCCAATCATGTCACAACACAGTCCACCGCTGGCGCTGCGGTATTGACGACGCTGACCCTCGTATCAGCGCTCAATGGCTGGCGGGAATCCTCCACTGCTTGGCAATGATCCCACAGCCCCTGCTCTGTTACAGAGGGCACTACGTCATATGGCACGAGGCCTCCTGAGGACTGTCTCCTTTCTGGCGGTGATGGCGGTGATGGCGGTAAAGGTCAGTTGACAATCCGTACAGATTCCGCCTCGGACAATGGCGAGGGCATGGCCCAACTCTGCCCTGCCCATGCCAGCCATTGCGGGAAGCCTTTAGCCTGAGGAGTGACTCCACCATCCCATGGCCTCCAAACACCCCGCCAATCAGCCCCGAGGCAACGCACTGTGCCAGCTTTGCGCCCCCATTGAGCAGGTGTACCAGTTCCTCCTGCCCAACCCACCCCTAGGAGCCTGTTGGGGAAGTGAGACAGACGAGGTGAATTGCCCGAGAGGAGGTGAGAGGCCATCAAGAAGAGACGATTTCTTTGTTCTGCTACGTGTCGATAGAGGAGAGGCTGCCTGCCAAGCATCTGCGGCGGATAGGATGAGGTGATGAGGAGGCTGGACAGGACGTTGGATGAGTTGTAGGCCGCCGCCGTCCGTCCGTGGATCACCCGAGCAGTTGGAGAGGGGTGCTGTTGTCGCAAGCCATCTACGGCTTGGGCTCCGAGCGACTCCTGTTGGGACAGTTGGACGACAAGGGGCAGGATGCTATGCTGCCACCCTCTTCCCCCCCGTCGCAGCCGGGCCAGGGCTTTGGAGCGGCTGGCCCGGCTGCAGGAGGGAGGGAGAAGAAGCGTGCCAGGCCAGACTTCACGTGGAGCGCTTCGGCCACAGCATCCACGACCCTGCTGCCCGCATGGCGCGTCGCAGCAGCCCATCCTGCCTTGCTCAGCTTCCTGGCTCACGTCCTCATGGAAACCGCCACCCGTTGGGGTGCGCATAGCCGGGTGAGGTGGGCAACGGCGACGGCAGGCTGCCCAGCAGATGGTGGACGCTCTGAGGGGAGAGCACCCCAGAACCATGGGCGCCGACAAGGGCCATGACACCCAAGGGTTCGTGGCCTTCCTGCGCTGGCGGGCTCAGTCCTCATGTTGCCCAGAACACCAGGGGCACGGGAGGATCACCATGGACCGGCGACCACCCGCCATCCCGGCTACCGACAATCTCTCAATGCAGGAAGAGGGAGGGAGAAGATATTTGGCTGGATCAAGCAGGCGGCCGGCTTGGGACCATGCAAACACCGGGGACGAGGCACGGTGGGGGTGTCTTCTTGCTCCACGTGATCGCCTAGGATATGATCCGCCTGGCCAACAGGCTCAAGGCCAAGGTGGCCGTGGCATGAACAGTAGAATCGTCCCCATCGGTCTCTACAGTTGGTGCTGGTGGGACCCAACCAACCCATAAGGATGCCACTCCCCATGTCGCCAACGCCAACCGGACCCTTGCCCAGCGCTGACTCCATCCATTCCTGAGGCTCCCTCTCCCCACAGGGACAACATCCATCCCCCTCACAGGCTTCCCCAACAACCTCCTAGGGAACGGTGACGACATGACGCCAGAGCCCGGTTATCCGCAGCGCCGCTGGTGTGGACCACAACGCCGCATCGGGCTGACCGGCGGCATTGCCGCGGGCAAGAGCACCGTGGCCGACATCCTGGCGGACAGATATGGTCTGCCGGTGCTGGACGCGGATGTTTACGCACGGCAATTGCTGGCGCACGGCACGGTGACCAGCCAGGCTGTGCTGGACCGCTATGGCCAGCAGGTGCAGACCCCCAGCGGTGCGCTGGACCGCCGCGCTCTGGGGCGCATGATCTTTGCCCGGCCCACGGAACGGCGCTGGCTGGAAGCACTGACCCATCCCCTGGTGAAGGAGGCCTTCACCAGGGATCTGGCGCGGCATCACCAGGCGGCAACGGTGGCGCTGGTGGCGCCCCTCCTGTTTGAGGCCGGGCTGGAGGCGTTGTGTAGCGAGGTGTGGCTGGTGGATCTGGATGAGGCCGGTCAACTGGCGCGCCTCCTGGCAAGGGACCGACTCAGCCCCCGTGAGGCACGGCAGCGGATTCAGGCCCAGTGGCCGTTGGCGCGCAAGCGTGGCCTGGCCGACGTGATCCTCAGGAATCACGGTGACCGCGTGGAACTGTCCCGGCAGGTGGCCATGGCCCTTACCCGGCAGGCCATGGGAGTCTGATGCCTGATCAAGGCTTGAGGGCGTCGGCCAGGATCTGGTTGGCCAGCCTGGGGTCCGCCTTGCCCCTGGTTTTCTTCATGAGTTGCCCCACAAAGAAGCCCTTGAGCTTGGTCTTCCCCTGGCGGAACTGTTCCGCCTCCTTGGGATGTGCCGCCAGCAACTCCTCCACCAGGGCGGTAAGCTGGGCGGGATCACTCACCATGGTGAGGCCCCGTTGCTCCACCAGGGCCATCGGCGAACCGCCGTCGGCCAACAACTTGGGCAGGAGTTCCTTGGCGGTTTTGCCGCTGATGGTGTTAGCCTCAACCAGACCCACCAGTTCCACCAACTGGGTGGGCGTGAGCGGAAGCTGGTCGGCGCTGAGCTTTCGGGCGTTGAGATAAGCGGAAAGATCACCCATCAGCCAATTGGCCATGGCCTTGGGGTTGCCGCCGGCAGCAACGGCGGCCTCAAAGTAGTCGGCCATGGGTCGCTCATCGGTGAGCACCCGGGCGTCGTACTCCGAGAGGCCAAGCTGTTGGCCATAGCGGTGGCGGCGGGCGGCGGGCAACTCCGGCAGTTCGGCTTGCCAGGCCTGCCGTTGCGAGGCACGGACGTGAATGGGTCCCAGGTCGGGCTCGGGGAAGTAGCGGTAATCACTACTGCCCTCTTTCTTGCGCATGGCTTTTGTGCATTGTCGCCCTTCATCCCAGAGGCGGGTTTCCTGCACAATGGCCTCTCCCGCCACAATGGCTTGCACCTGGCGCTTGAATTCGTAGTCACAGGCTTTCTGGATCGCGGAGAAGGAATTCATGTTCTTGATTTCCACTTTGGTGCCAAAAGGAGCGTCTTCACCGGGGCGCACCGAGATGTTCACGTCACACCGCAGGGAACCCTCCTGCATGTTGCCGTCACTGACCTCCAGGTAGCGCATGATGCGGCGCAACTCCGCGGCATAGGCGGCAGCCTCCCGGCCACTGCGCAAATCCGGTCTGGAGACAATCTCCACCAAAGGAACACCCGCACGGTTGTAATCCACCAGGGAATAGGTGCTGCCCAAGAGTTGATCCGCACCGGCATGGAGGAGTTTGCCCGCGTCCTCTTCCATGTGAAGCCGTTCAATGCCAATGCGTTTGCTGATGGTGGGTTGCCCCTTTTCCACAACCTCGACCTCGATCCAGCCTTCCGTGGCGATGGGTTGATCATATTGGGAGATTTGGTAGTTCTTGGGAAGGTCGGGATAGAAGTATTGTTTGCGGTCGAATTTGCTGTGCTCGGCAATGTGACAGTTGATAGCCAGACCTGCCTTGACGGCAAATTCCAGCACCAGGGCATTGAGCACAGGCAGACTTCCCGGGAGACCGAAGACCACCGGGTCCACATGGGTGTTGGGGGCATCGCCAAAGGCGGTAGAACTGGGGGAGAAAATCTTGCTCCGGGTGGCCAGTTGCACATGGGTTTCAAGGCCGATGACGGCAACCCAACCGTGGTGCTTTTGCCCATCCGCAACTGCCATGACCAGCCATTTCAAGACGCTTCAGTATTCTACCTGCTCTTGCGGCCCCGGCCTGACCATAGGCGCTCTGCCGATGACCACAGCCTGGGCCTGCCCTCCGCTGCGCTGGAGCCGCTCGGCGCAGAGATGCACGCAAGCTGCACACACCGGATTGCGGGTAAAGGCCCCCCGGGCAACTGACCTCCTGCGGCGGCGCCGCCACAGCCACAGCGCTGGCTTGGAACACCGCTGGAACTGTGATGCCTCCCGCAACGCAATGGGAGACCAGCAATCCAGGCCTCAAAATTGCCCAGGCTCAGGACCCATGACCCGCTATCCGCTTCTGACCGCGGCTGTCCAGGGATACAAGCCCCGTCCTTCAGGGCGATGTGTTAGGATTGCGCTGTTGCCGCCGGGCTAACGGAGACGTAAAATCGCCTGTGGAGTCGGGGGTAAGACGGGTTCGCCCGCACCGGCAATGAAGCAGGAGCCCACCTGAAGGAGGAGGCCTCTGCCGAATCTGAGAAGGAGTCCCCGCCCTGAAGGACGGGGAGGAAGTCAACTGGCACAGAAGCACAACTTGAATATGAACGACGCCTCGTTTCTCGAACCGGCTCAACGGCTTGGGGTGACCCTGGCAACCTAAGACAAGGCGCTTTTCGAGGCTGCAGCCCCCTCGGGGGCCACAGTCTTCCCAGCTTAACGACCGGAGTCATGAACTCTGGCCCCATCTCTAGAAGAACACCCCTCTGGCGGATCAAGGATTGAGCAGGCCGGGAGCATCACCACAATGGAGGGATGGGTCTTCAGCGGAAAACCTCATGGATGCCACCACCCCCGCCGCCCCTTGGTCTGCAACTGCCCACTGCTTGACGCGCCGGATCTGATGGGGGGACGGCACCCCGGTGTCTTCAAGCATGATGTCCGTCAAATCCCGTATTCGCCTTTCAGAGTCAGGAGATCAGAACTGAATTGCTTTGTGTAAATTCGGGTGATACGGCCTTCATTCTGGCGCTGGATCAATTTTCTCAAATCATTTCTCCGTGATTTCCATGTCAGCCCGTCTGTCAGCAAAAGCAGACGGGCATCGGATCGCTTCGCGTTGATGATTGCGTCAACATCACCAATAATATCACTCATCTTTGGGCCAGTTGCACCATAGCCTTTAACTTCTATGAGGATATAAGATTTTTCTTTATTTGGAATTGCAAAGTCACATTTTGCAATGCCGTCAATATCTTGAAATGTACAACGTGATTCATAAGAATTAGGACTTACATACATGAGTACCCAATCCTGACTTAAAGCTGCCACTACAGTCTTAAAGGTCTCAAGTAAGTCTGAAAATAGATTAACTTTGGAACTTACATACGTGAGTACCCAAGCGAGAAGGCAGATTGCACCTGCCTTCTCAACTTGAGTCTTACAGATCCTAGCTTATTCTTCCGTTGAATGATTTAAATAATCTTTAATTTCCGAAACATCATTAGAAATCTCATAAACGCTATCATTTTTTCTAAAGCTAATTTGACCTCTTTCAACTCTTCACGATTTCTATTTTCGCTAGCTTGAATCTCATTTGTTATTCCATTAGAAAACAATAATAATGGAGTAGAAACATTACAATTAATACCGACAAAAGCACCAATAGTTTTCAATGCTGTTCCAACATTGAAAGATTGACGCTGCTTAAAAATAGATATGGCTTGTTTGGATAAAATGTGGTTTTGGTATATCAATAGAAAACCTCTTAATTTATTTAAGAATTTCAATGGTATTCTTGAACTAACTCTTACAAAAGCATTGATCGAAACCATCCAACAAGGGCATTAGTCCCTTATTGCCTCTACCATACACCATTTTCGTCTCACGGATCATCTCAATCCTTAAAGATATTGTCTATACATGCATTGACACTAAATATTACGGTTAATAATAAAGTAATTATGGTTACCAATAAAGCAAATATACTTACTATAATAGCAAGCTCAAGCCATGATGTACTTGTCTGTTTTTCAAGATTGCCCAATTTTTCAAGTATTTCTTTTAAGATTTCATTGATTACAGAGTCATTTGAAAAAGACGGCAGATTGGATTGAGTCATGGTTGGTTCAGAAAGGTTGATGTTGGATTTAAGGGTATATGAAAGAAACCTAATTTACTTAGGGAAAGCCTGGGAAATGGGGTCTTCATAGCAGCGAGGGAGTCAGAGTGAGCCTAT
>VXWH01000040.1 GCA_009836025.1 Synechococcus sp. SB0668_bin_13
CAGTAGGGGTCTCTGTCCCCATCAGCCTTCTCAGAACTGAACCAAGGCAGGAGCACCTCCCCTCAGCTCCCCTTACCATAACTGGGGTTTTTTACATTTTTACAGGTGGGGAAACGACGACTTTTCCCGGTGCCCTTATCCGGAATCGGGGTTAAGTACCTTGATCAATACGTCGGATCACGTTGTGGATTGTCCGCACTTCATTTCGGATCAACAGCGCATCAAGAGGGTAGTCATCCCAGCCTGGATCCGAATCCAGGCCTTCGACATCTTCGTTGCCATTGGCCAATTGGTCCGCTGGATCATCCCCCAGTGGCTCAGCCTCCGGGCTGAGGTCTTGCCCCGTTTCAGCCCCGCTGCCTGGCAGGGTGGCGGTTGGTTCAGCTTGCGTCATGTTGTTGCTCCCTTCCTTGTGCAGGGCCAGCCTAACCACAGTTCTCTGCCTTGAGACTGCCACAGTGCTAGAAGACGACATGAAGCCTGGCCCCGCCCCGCCGCCCGACTATCCCTTGCCACTGAGCAGACTCCTCCTGATCCCATGGGCTTGGTTGCGGATGGAGGGCATCCCAAGTTATCGCAGCACATTATCAAAGCGAGAGCCAGCCAAAGCTACCAGGGCCAGCCCCAGCCATTGAGCAACAGCCGCCAATAAACACCAGTGCTCCGCAGGGGGGAGTCGTCAGGTATGAGTTCCACAGGAATCCTGCCTGCCTTGGTCTTTGCCCTGGGGTCTGCCCCGGCATCCAGCAATACCTTTACCACTGGGGCATTGTTCCCCAACAACGCCGCCCAGTGCAGGGGGGTCTTCCATAATCATCCCTTGCATTGGGGTCAGCGCCTTGGGAGATGCAGCGGGTAACATCCGCTGCCAGGGCAACAACACCCGATGCCAACAGCGCCAGGATTCCGCCGGCTGGCGCGCCGCTGTTCTTGCCGTGGGGCACGGCTTCCTTTCACCTGGGGGCATGGGAGAAGTAAAGCACGCCTCACTCGGTAAGATCTTGGGGGGTGATTGGGTGGTTAGCGGGGGGCTTTGCGCAGCAACTCCACGATCTTCATGGGCAGTTCATCCACTTTCTCCCGAAGCTCCTTCTGGTCTTTCCGTATCTCCTTCACGTCTTCCCGCAGGTCGTCAAGCCGCTTGCCCAGGGCATCAATCAACCTGTTCTGCTGATTCACAATCAGCCCCACACCCACCAGGATCACGGCGGGTTGGGTCAACAGCGCAGCCAGCCGCTCAGGCCGGGGGGAATCGCTGGCATGGGTTCAGGTGCAAGGTACACGTTCAAGCTACTTTGCCGGTCACGGTACACGGATGGCCCGTGGTCCGTGGGTGCCACATGCATGCACCATTCAGTTGGCAGAGAGCAGCAAGCGCAGTGCCGCCACCACCCGGCGGGGCTTTTTGCGGTGCATGGCCATGCCCAGCCAGTAGGCGGCTTCCTCCCGGGCCATGGCATCAATGCCGCGAGCGCAGTTGTCCATGGCGGTGACGTTGCGCATGGGCGCCAGCAGCTTGAACAACAAGCCCATGGCCATGGACAACTCCTCGGAGAGCCGATCACGGCGGGATTCCCCCTTGCGGAGCCTGGTGAGGCTCGCCTTCCCGGTGTTGAGGCGCCGCCGCCGCACGGCCCCTCCACCAACAGCAGCTTATGGCACCCGAGATCGGCAATCCGGTGGGACCGCCTGAGTTCCGGGGTGGCGGTGCTAGGCACTTGCCACACCTCCAGCAGCAGGTCACCGGGACCCCGCTGGCGGCTGCGCAGTTCATAGGCGGGACGGCCTGAGGTGACGGCGCTGGTCATTGGGCGCTCAACTCCAGGCCGATGGTGGCCATCTGGGTGCCCAGTCCTGCCCTGGTGAGGCGTCTGATCCAGTCCTCACCCTGGTCGCTCCAGGTGAGGGGTGGGTCGTAGGTGAGTTGATATTTGATGAGGTCCCTGTCGCCACCCCGCCGCCATTGCCCCTCAATGAAGCTGCGCAGGATGACGGCCTCTTCCGGTGTGCCTTGGAATGTAAAACTCCATTCCGCCGCCCCGTCGCCACTGCTCCAGACCCCTTCCATCATCTCCACCTGCACCGTGGCACCCGGCTCGGCTTTCAGCAAGGCCAGGGGCATAAAGCCGTCATCGCTGTTCATGCGCCATGTGAGGGAGCGGATCCCCTTGCCGGAACTGCTCACCTGTTGGGCCAACTGGGTGAGGATCGTCTTGATGTTGCCGGTGCGCTCCAGCATCCCTGGGGGTGTTGGGGTTGTGGGTGACGCCACTCCGCCGCCACGGCTGCTGGCCCCCCGCACCCAACCCAAGGCCTGCCGGGTTGGTGGACCCGTGAACGGTCCTGCAGGCGTGGCAGGCGGGGATTCGGACGCAGCGGGGCGCGGTGGCTAGTGCTTCGGCACAGACAAACACCAGGTTGTTGCGATTGCGCCGCGTGTTGGCGTTGTCCCCCGCTCCTTGAACAGCCGCACCACCAACTCCGGCAGGTGAACGTTGTCCTGCGCCACCCTGTGACCCTCCCAGTGGAGCACCACCAGGTAGGGGCCGTCCGTATCGTCGGGAATCTCCGCCGGGCTGGCGGGGAACACCACCGGCTCAAAACACTGCCTGGCCTTGGTGAAGATCACGCCAATATGGCGGTTCAACTCCTGGCGGACCGTCTCCAGATCAAACTGTCCCTCCCGTTTTCTCACCATCTGGTTGAGGTTGGCTTCAGTGAGGAAGCGCAGCTTGCTGGTGATGCTGTCGTCCAGGTACTCCGACGCCTCCTGCAGGAGGCGCACCGCCTTGTCGATGAAGGCGGGATCCAGACCCGGCGCATAGAGGCTGTAGTTCAACTCCAGCCGGCCGAGACCCTTGAGGGGCTCGTTGAAGGCCAGGGAGTGGAGCAGCACCGTGCGGGCCGTCAGGGAGCCGTAGGGCGCCAAGCCCGCAAATTCGCCCGTATCCAGTTGTTGGGCCAGGGCTTTGCCGTCCTCGGCGCTGGTGCGGGCCACGTCAGCCCGGATCCCGGGATGAAGGCCTGGCGCCCCAGCTTGGTGGCGACCTCCAGGCGGATCCGCTCGTTGCCTGGATCAACGTGGTGCAGGTGGATGGCGGTGGCGTCACCGGGCTGCTCCCGCCAGAGTTGGGCGACGGTCCGGGCCAGCAGCCGCAACATGCCCCGCACCTGTTGGAAGTTCTCCAGGGTGGAGGTTTTCTGCATCAGGGTCTCGATGAGCTCCGGGTGGAGTGGGTAGCCCTTGCGCAACGCCTCGGCCCGATCATCGTTCTGCCCCACGGGCGGACGTATCGCCATCTTGACAGAGGGGTGTCTATGTGATATCATGTGAACATGGTGATACCAGTTTTCAGCTTTTCCCGCTGCATCTTTGGCGCTTCCGCCATAGCTGTTTCCCTGCTCCTGGCGTCCTGTGGCGGAATACGGTCAGCGCCAGAGGACCAAGTTGAGGGAATCATGAATGACGTGTTGCAGGACAAAACAGCCAGAGACCAAGTTGAGGCAACCATCCGTAACACTTTGGACATATTCTATTCCTTAAGTGAAATCGGTAAAGAGCTGGTAGAAAAAGAGCTGGCAGATTTGACAGATGATTGATGAAGAACAACAATAAAGTTGATGTTGAAGGTCCAGGGATGTTCGGGGTCGATTATCACCTCTTCTTGATCGCCGTGGTGATCTCAAGCAAGACCAGGTCCTCGGCATGGCGGCTCCACAGGTCCTGGTAGGCCCGCACCACCTCCCCCACCCGGCTGCGATCGATGGATGCGAACAGGCGGCGGCACCATATCTGTACCGTCTCTTCTTCACTGGTGGGTGTGAGGGCCGTGACTTGCCGTCCCGTCACGGATTCCAGTTCCGCGAAGATCCGCTCAATCCGCTGGTTTTCCTCCCCGTAGGCATCCACCGCCTGGCCGCCACGGCAGACCCCTTGAGCTTACGCAAATAGATGGAGAGCTCATCCATGAGGATCAGCACCGGCCCCTCGCCCATGAGTTCCCGCAGGGTTTCTGCTCCGGGGGGTGCCGCACCCAGCCGGTCGCTGTTGCGAATGCGCCCATAACCCGTCCGCCACGCCAGTTGCACAGCGATCTCTCCCCAAGCGGTGGTAGGCCAGGATGTCCCCTTCCATCCGCCGGCCGTTCATGGGGTCGGCGTTCTCCCCTACCACCGCCTGGATCAAATCCCTTGAGACCACGGGTGGGGTGGGTGTTGGCAAAGAAGAGGGCGGGATTTTTGTAGAGTTCCGGCGCCGTGCCCCTGAGCACCTGACTCAGGTCGGCGGCAAAGTCCTCTCCCGAATCCGTCCCGCAGGCACGTCCTGGCGCGGCCGGCATGGATCGTAGATGGTGGGGGGCTGCATGGTGGAGAAGGGTAGCGTTCTGTGGTTCACCACTCGGTCCGCTACCCCATGGGGGCGTGCTTGCCCGTGTTCTCCCTGTTTCCACCAACCACCTCGCCACGGGTCTACGGCGCGCCGCCGGGGGTGGACTTCCCGGCAACCTTGCTCAAAGGGCTGAGGGAGCGCCTCCGTGGGCAGCCACCCGAAGTCCTGGCGCGGGTTCACCTGGTGGTGAACAGCCAGCGCATGGGACGGCGGCTGGAACAACTCCTTCACAGCGCCGCCCCCTGCCTGCTGCCCGCCGTTGACCTGGTGACCACCTACCACGGCAACGCACCCCAGGCCCTGCTGCTGCCCCCCGCCGTCCCTCCCCTGCGGCGTCGGTTGCAGTTGGGGCAGCTCATCGGCAAGCTGCTGGAGCAGCAGCCGGAGCTGGCTCCCCGCACCTGCCGCTACCACCTGGCCGCCAGCCTGGCCCGCCTGATGGATGAACTCCAGGGGGAGGGCGTTGATCCCCAGACGATCAAGGATCTGGACGTGGGGGAACTCTCGGGCCACTGGCAGCGCTCCCAGGCGTTTCTCAGCCTGGTGCAGGAGTATCTCCAGACCATCGGCGGCCTGAACGCCCAGGCGCGGCAGCGGCAGGTGATCGAATGCCTGATTTCCCACTGGCGGCAGCACCCGCCCGGCCATCCGGTGGTTGTGGCGGGCTCCACGGGCTCCAGAGGCAGCACCCAACTGTTGATGGAAGCCGCGGCCCGCCTGGACCAGGGGGCGGTGGTGTTGCCGGGATTCGACTTTGACCTGCCCGCGGCGGTGTGGCCCCAACTGGATCAAACCCGATCCGCACAGGACCACCCCCAGCAGCGCTTTTATCACCTGCTGCAGGCCCTCCGGATGGACCCCCAGACGGTGCAGCCCTGGACAGAGGCCCAGCCGGCAGCCCCGGCCCGCAACCGCCTGGTGTCGTTGGCGTTGCGCCCGGCGCCGGTGACGGATGCCTGGCTGGCGGAGGGTCCGTCCCTGGGTCGCCTGGACACGGCCACGGCAGGACTCACCCTGCTGGAGGCCCCCGACCTGCGGCAGGAGGCCCTCACCATTGCCCTGGGGCTGCGCCATGCCCTGGAGGAGGGTCGCAAGGCCGCCCTGATGACGCCGGATCGGCGCCTGGCCCGCCATGTGGGCGCGGCACTGGATCGCTGGGGCATTGTTGCCGACGACAGCGCGGGGCTGCCGTTGCAGTTGTCCCCACCAGGGCGATTCCTGCGGCAGGCGGCGCAACTCATGACCCGGCCCCGCACCACCGGTTGTCTGTTGAGCCTGCTCCAGCATCCCCTTTGCCATGCCGGTTCGGCGCGAACAACCCATCTGCGTCACAGCCGGGCGTTGGAACTCTGGTTGCGGAAGAAGAACCATTCCTTCCCCGGGACCGCCGTGCTGCAAGCCTTCGCCCGGAGGCCGCATCAGCAAACCTCTGAACCCTCCTCTACCACCTCAACGGAGGCCGCCTGGATCCACTGGCTGAACGGCTGCTTACCGGAACCAGTGGACCATGAACAGCCGCTGGGGGAATGGATCCGGCGGCTACAGCAGGTGTCGTTACGGTTGGCGGCCGGATGTGACGCCAATGCCGATGGGGTGAACCCCGACAACAGTCCCCTGTGGAAGGAGGAGGCTGGACAGACGGCCCGGCAGGTGGTGGCCGCATTGGAACAGGAGGCCGCCGAGGGTGGTTCCGTGGACGGCTTGACCTTTGCGGAGTTGCTGAAGTCCCTGCTGTCCGAGAAAGCGGTGCGCAACCCGGAGTTCGAAGCCGCCAGGGTTTCCGTCTGGAGTCCCTGGGAGGCCCGGACCCATGATGCCCAGCTCCTCGTCCTCGGTGGCCTCAATGAAGGCTCCTGGCCCGAGGCCGCAGCGCCGGACCCATGGCTCAACCGCCCCATGCGGCGCCAGGCGGGGTTGCCCCTGCCCGAGCAGACGCTGGGTCTGGCGGCCCATGATCTGCAACAGGCCATTGCCGCGCCCCAGGTGTGGCTGAGCCGCTCCACCCGCTCCAACGACGGGGAAACGGTGCCCTGCCGCTGGTTGAATCGCCTCACCAACCTGCTCCGGGGCCTGCCGGAACAGGGGGGCCGCCAGTGCCTGGAGGACATGACCCAACGGGGGCGACAATGGCTGAACTGGGCGAAGGCCTTGGACGCGCCCACACCAGGGCTGGACGCCGCAGCGCGCCCCTGCCCTGCCCCGCCGGTGGCGGCCCGGCCCCGGAAGCTGGGGGTCACGGAGATCCGCACCCTGGTGAAGGACCCCTACAGCGTTTACGCCAGGCACGTGCTGCGGCTGGCCCCCCTCAATCCGCTTGAGCAAGCCCCTGACGCCCTGTTGCGGGGCGTGGCCATCCACCGGGTGATGGAGAATTTCCTCCGCGCCATCCAGGGGGACCCCACAGCACTGGCCCCCCACCGGCGGCGCCGGACCCGGGGCACGTTCCTTCAAATTGCCGAGGACATCCTCAAGGCAACGGTGCCGTGGCCGGCGGTGCAGCGGCTCTGGTTGGCCCGCCTGGATCGTCTGGCGGACTGGTTTCTCAATACGGAGGTGGAACGCCAGCGGCAGGGGCAGCCCTTTGCTTTCGAGGTGAGGGGTGAGGCGTCGTTGGATTTACATTTGGAAGACGGACAATCATTCCGGTTCATGCTGAGCGCCATGGCGGATCGCATTGATCAAACCTCCAACGGCTGGTTGATCTATGACTACAAAACCGGCGCCGTTCCCAGTAAAAAGGAGCAGGAGATTGCGGATAAACAGCTACCCCTGGAAGTGGCCATGGTGGAGAGAGGCGCGTTCCCAACAATCCAGCCCGGCCAGGCCAGGGCATGGTTCATCGGCCTGGGGGGCAACCCCGGTCAACAGCCGGCCGCCAGCGGGGAGAGCAGCGAGGAGGCATGGAATCATCTGCACGCCTTGTTGTGTTCCTACCTGAACCCCGGAACGGGTTACCAGTCCCGCCGTCTGCTACGCACGGAGCCCCCTGGCCCCTATGACCAGCTTGCCCGCTTTGGCGAATGGGACAGCGCCACAAAAGCCCACCCCCAAAAGGTGTCATGAGTCCGGATTCCGCCACTGAACGCCAGGTCCAGGCCTCCCGACCAGCACGCTCCACATGGCTGGCCGCCAACGCGGGCTCCGGCAAGACACGGGTGCTCACCAACCGGGTGGCGCGCCTGCTGCTCAGCGGCGCCCGCCCCGAGCAGATTCTCTGCCTCACCTACACCAAGGCGGCGGCGGCAGAGATGCAGAACCGGCTGTTCCGCACGCTGGGCAACTGGGCCATGCTGCCGGATTCCGCCTTGCGCCAGGAACTGGGGGCACTGGGGGAGACGGGGCTCACCCCCCGGCAACTGCGCCAGGCCCGCACCCTGTTTGCCTGCGCCATTGAAACCCCTGGCGGCCTCCAGATCCAGACCATCCACGCCTTCTGCGCCGGCCTTCTCCGCCGCTTCCCCCTGGAGGCCGGGGTTGGCCCCCAGTTCGAGGAAATGGACGATCACGCCGCGGCGAGACTGACCCATCAGATCATCCACTCCATGGCCGAGGGCCGGCACGGGCCCCTGCTGGACAGGCTTGCAGCCCAGCTTGGCAGGGAAGACAGCCTGGCCAGAGTGGTCCTCCAGGTGGTGAGCAACCGTGAGGCGTTCCAGCAGCATCCCCTCCCATGGCCCCGGTTGCTGGAGATCTTCTCCCTTCCCCCCGCCATCACGGAACAAACCCTGGTGGATCAGGTGTTTCTGCCGGGGGACCTGGAGTTGCTGGCCCAACTCCGCACCCGGTTGGCAGGGAGCAGCAAGGGGGATCAAAGTGCGGCGAAGAAACTGGCATCCCTGGCGGCGGCCAACCCGACCGTGGCGGATGTGGCGCTGGTGGAAAGCGTGCTGCTCACGGGGGCAACGGCCATGAAGCCCCATGCAGCGAAAACCGGCGCCTTCCCCACCAGGGCCTTGCGCAAAACCACGGCTTCCCTGATTCCCCCGTTGGAAGCGCTCATGGTGCGGGTTGAGCAAGCGCGGCCCCAACGGCTGGGCCTGGCTGCCGCCCAGCGCTCCATGGCTCTGCACGGCTTCGCTGCGGCATTTCTGCCCATCTATGCCCACGAGAAGCAACGACGGGGTTGGCTGGATTTTGACGACCTCATTCAAAAGTCCGGATTCCTTCTGCGGGACTCTTCCGTGGCGGATTGGGTGTTGTTCCGTCTGGATCGTGGCGTGGACCACATTCTGGTGGATGAAGCGCAGGACACCAGCCCGAGGCAGTGGGACGTGATTGATCGGCTCACCCGGGAATTCAGCAGTGGTGAAGGGGCTCGCAGTGGACAACGCACCGTCTTTGTGGTGGGAGACAAGAAGCAATCCATCTACTCTTTCCAGGGGGCCGACCCCAGGGCTTTTGACACCATGGCGGGTGTATTCGGCAAGCGGCTGGAGGAGGCAAATCTGCACTTCCAGAAACTTCACCTGGAGTACTCCTTCCGTTCGGCGCCGGTGATCCTCCAGTTGGTGGATGCCGTGTTCGTGGGGCGGGAAGCGGCGGGGTTCTCTGCCCGGGAGCGCCATAAGGCTTTCAAGGAAGCCCTACCGGGGCGGGTGGACCTGTGGCCGTTGGCGCCCAGGATCACCGGGGCGGAGCAACCAACCTGGAGCGACGCCAGGGAGTACACCCACCCCCGGCCTCCCGCCAAGGTGTTGGCTGAGCAGGTGGCCGCATTCATCCATGACCTCATTCACCGGGGGGAGACCATCCCCGTCACCACCGGGGCCGGCACCATCCGGCGGCGCCCCGTTCGGCCCGAGGACGTGCTGATTCTGGTGCAGCGCCGCTCTGAGTTGTTTACAGAAATCATTGCCGCCTGCAAGGCAAAAGCGTTACCCATTGCCGGCAAGGATCGTCTCAAGGTGGCTGCTGAACTGGCGGTGAAAGATCTCATGGCGCTGCTCCGTTTTCTGGCCACCCCGGCGGATGACCTGTCTCTGGCAGAGGCATTGAAGTCTCCAATCTTTGGCTGGAGTGAACAACAACTCTTTTCCCTGGCCCACCATCGCCCTCCGGGATGTTCCCTGGGGAAGGCACTCCAGAACCAGGCCGCTCGCCATCCCGACACCGTTGCCGTTCTGGAGGATCTGCGCAACAAAACCGACTATTTGCGCCCTTATGAGTTACTGGAACGCACGCTGACCCGTCACGGCGGCCGTCAACGGCTCATGGGGCGACTGGGGCCGGAGGCGGAAGAGGGCATTGATGCCCTGCTGGGCCAGGCCCTGACCTATGAAACCGCAGAAGTGCCCAGCCTTACGGGTTTTGTGGCCTGGGCCACCACGGATGCATTCGAGGTGAAACGCCAACTCAGCGAAGCCAGTGACATGGTGCGGGTGATGACCGTGCATGGCGCCAAAGGACTGGAGGCCCCCATTGTGATCCTGCCGGATACAATTGTTCAAAAGAAAGTCCCTGGTTCGGATCAGTTGGTCAGTACAGCCCGTGGCGCCCTGCTTTGGAATACAAAGGCTGGCGATCAACCTGATTGTCTTCGCCAAGCCGTGGCCCAGCAACAGCAAAAAGACCAAGAGGAGCACCTGCGGCTGCTTTATGTAGCCATGACCCGCGCCCAGACCTGGCTCATTGTGGCTGGTTCTGGTGAAGTAAAAGGAGAGGCGGATAATTGGTATAATCAAATCCATCAAGGAATAGGGCGAGTTGCTGATGCGGTGAACGTCGGTGAGGTGCAAGGAATTACCGTTGAACCCGATGTGCAACGGGAGAAAGGGCTTTATCCCGGTGGGGAGATTGTGCGGCTCAGTTGTGGGGATTGGTGCGCCCCGCAGCAACAACAGGATGATCAACCTTCCAGACAGCAGCAAGCCGGCGTGCCCAGCCATCTGTGGCGCCCCCCTCGGCGTCAGGAGCCCGTGGCAGCGCCAGAGGTCATCAACCCGTCCAGGCTGGACGGGGACAAGGGCTTACCCGGTGAAGCAGGACTGGATCAGGACCTGGCCATGGCGCGGGGCACAGCCATTCACCGCCTGTTGGAAATATTGCCCTGCATTCCATCGGCACGTTGGCGGGACGTGGCTGCCCAGCTCCTGCATCAATGCTTACATGACGATCATCAATTCAGTGAATCCGAGCGGGACGCCATGGTCCAGGAGGCGGTGGATGTGTTGAGTGCGCCCGCCCTGGCCCAGGTGTTCGCTGAAGACGCCCTGGCGGAAGTGGGTTTCAGCGTCATTGTGGATGGCCAGCCGGATGACAGGCCCATGCAGGGCGTCATGGACCGGGTTCTGGTGCGCCCCGACAAGGTGCTGGTGATTGACTTCAAAACCAACGCCACCGTGCCCGCAACCCCGCAGGATTGCCCGGAGGGCATCCTCCGCCAAATGGGGGCCTATCGCCAGGCCCTCGCCATCCTTTACCCGGATCGTTCCGTCGAAGCCGCCGTCCTCTGGACCCGAACCGCCACCATGATGCCGCTTCCCAAGAGGCTTCTCCAAGACGCTTGGCAGCGCGATCAAGCCACCCGTTCCCCCGCCCTATGACTGTGCTGAAGTCAGGGGCCAGCCGCCATGGGCGACAATGGTGGAGTCGATGGCGGCCATGAGACGGGACGTTGCAGCCAGGGCGCCGCAGAGGCGGTGGTAGTGATCAATGTCTGCAAAGGAAAGACAACGCCCCTTACGGCCACTTCTGGGCAGGGCGGTAGCCGCCGATGGTGAAGGTCCAGGTTTCAGGAGATACGCCGTGGAAGCATTGTTCAGCATTGATCCACACCTGGCCGGGATGGTTGTTTTGTGGTGGTGTATAGGATGGCTTCTTAATACTATTATCACCGTGGTGAGGAAATTCAGGTGCATCTTGATAATTTTCTGTCTCAAGGCAATGGTGAGCAACCAACTGCTGGCCCAAGCCAACAAGGGCGGCAAAAAGAGCTTTGCTGCTGATGATAGGCAAGCTGGGGAAGTCTGACTTCAAATGGTCCTGGTAGCGCTGGCGATAGGTGGGGCTATGGAGCAGAGCATAGATGCTGTACAATACATCCTCCGGGCCAAAGCTGGCCATCAGATCCCCTGATCCATCGGGGATAAATTTCAGATTGAGGGCGATGGAACTGGCATTGATAAAGTCTGAATTGAGATTATATTTCCTAATTGAGCTGACTTTAACACCTTCTTCAGCCAAGTACCGACAAAGAGGAAAAAGGAGATTGCCGCCACGCCGAAAAAGATTAAGGAACTTCTGAATTAGCGAACAAGGATGTGGTATGAAGGCTTTGTACAGCTACAAGCGGGATACGCCAGTTAAAAGTGGAAAACATGACCAGAAACAATCAGAAAGTAAGCTGAAGTCTTGCTAAATCGTTGTCTTTTACTTGATTCACGTCAATGGGACACACCGATCCCATGGAACTCACACCCTACAGGACTGTGAGCCCAGCAGCTTGGCGATCCCAGCAGCAGCGCCAGGCGTTCTCGTTCTTCGCCAGACCTCGGTAGCGGGTCTTGCCCTAGTCAAACATCTGCTTCACATAGAAAAAGACGTGCTCCACCTTGGCTCTCACACTGGACCTGCACTGTTCCATAAGACGCTCCAACGAGTCTCCGGCCAACGTTCTACGCTGGCCTGCTCGCAGGGCACTGTGCCAGGCCACCTGACGATTCCCATGGGAGGGGCGCTTCTCAATTCCACCCTATCCATCACCCCAGACACGGACTTCCTCTCCATGGAGTAACTGCTCCGAAGGCCTCAGGTCATGGACGTTGGCAGCGGTGGTGGCCAGGCTATGCACCAAGCCGGTTTGAGCATCCACGCCACGGTGGAGCTTCATGCCCAAGTGCCACTGCTTCCCCTTCCTGGGCTGCTCCATCTCCGGATCACGTTCTCCTCTGCGGTTCTTCGTTGAGGACGGTGCTGCACTGACGCCGGCATCCAAAATCGTTCCTTCCCTCAGCTTCAGTCCTTGCTCTGCCAGGTGCTCCTTGACGGTCTCGAACAACACCTTGCCCAGTCCGTGACGTTCCAGCAGGTGAGGGGAGTTGGGGATGGTAGTCTCTCCGGCACTTTGGTGCGACGGATGCCGGTAAGATGCCGCACACTCTCAATTTCATACAGCATATCCTCCATCGCTGGACCGCTGAGGTTGTAGAAGAGTTGGACGCAATGCACCCGCACAATCGACTCTAACGGGTAAGGCTCTCTCCCCTTGCCAGCTTGGGGATAGTACGGCTTGATCGCTCCCAACAGCTTATCCCACGGCATCGGATCCTCCATCTTCTCCAAAAACACCTCTCGCCCCGTCTTGTGTTTCTTGCTCTCCTACTCAAGCTCCTCTCCATCCTATCCATTCCCACAAAACTCCAATCATCCCCCAATCCTAACACACCACCCCCAAGGGGCTTCTTCACAAATGCCCTATCTTTGTAAAATCCTTTGAATACTCCACTGGTATTGGCATGAATTGATGCTTTTGCTAGAAGTGGAGCAAGGAAAAAATGATTGAATGTTACAAGACATTGTGACAATGAATTGTCTAGCAGTATCAATTCTTAGAGCATTTTCCAGAGTATAAAAGACACGCTCATTAGATTGTATAAAAAGTTCATCGCGTGGTGCGTAAAACTCTGTGATGAACCCACTACTAAGCTGGTCTTGGGATTCCAATAGAAAAGAGAATTTGGGAGCTTACATACTTAACTATTCAGGGCAAGTAGGAGGCGGGTGGCTTTAGCCTCCCACAGCGGACTGGGAAAGCATTGAGATGAAGCAAGAAGAAATCACTTCACAGAAAGACACGGCACACCTTCTCAGAAGTATTGCTCACAAGCAAGATACATCATTATGCACTTGACAACTCTCCTACCTGGTAAGGCCAACCCATGGGTACGGGTAACCTACTGCAGGCCGCCGCGCCAGCTTATCCTAACTCCCATCTCCCCGTCAAGACAGACCACCATGCCCCCAGCGCCAGACTGCACCCCGTCACCAGCGCCTTGGCGCGGCAGCCTCTTTGCCCAGGACTTTCTCAAACCCAACGGCCCGTTGGCGGATTCCCGGGCCTGGAATGCCTTGGGGGATGGGGAGTTGGCGGCGGTAGCGGCGGGGCTACGGGAGATTGTGGAGCGTTTTCCCCGGCAGCACCAGCCCAACGAAGCCACCACGGAGGACGAGTTGATCTGGCCCGTGCTCCAGTGTCTGGGTTGGCGGGATGTCTTGCGGCAGCAACGGCTCAGCAGCCGGGGGCGGGAGGACGTGCCCGACGGGGTGTTGTTTGCCGATGGGGCCGCCAAGGCCAAGGCGCTGGAGCAGGAAGAGGAGTGGCGCCGCTACGGCCATGGGGCGGCGCTGGTGGAAGCCAAGCGTTGGGGGGTGGGCCTGGATCGCAGCAGCGATCAGCAGCGGCGGACGCCGGCCGGCCAGGTGCTGCGCTATTTGCGCCGTGCCGACGACCTGACCCATGGGGCCTTGCGGTGGGGGATTCTCAGCAACGGCCGGTGTTGGCGCCTCTATTACGCCGGCGCCCGCTCGGTGGCGGAAGAGTTTCTGGAAATGGATCTACCGGCAATCCTGCGCCGTCAGAACCGCCATGGGCTCAAGTTGTTTGTGGTGCTGTTGCGTCCCCAGGCGTTTGTGCCGGATGGGAACGGCCAGAGTTTGCATCAGTTCATTCTGAGCGAGGGTCGCCGTTATGAAGAACGGGTGGCCGCCAACCTCTCGGATATGGTGTTTCACCAGGTGTTTCCCCGACTGGCCAAGGCCCTGGCCGCAGCGGCCGAAGGCGCTGGCCAGCCCTTGACCGCGCCATCCTCCCTGGCCCAGGTGCGTGAGGCGGCCCTCACCCTGCTTTACCGCCTTCTCTTTATCCTCTATGCGGAGGATCGCGGCTTGTTGCCCGTGCAGAATCCTGGCTACAATAACTATAGTCTACGACAGCGGCGCGATGACGTGAAACGCCGGAAAGACGGCAAGGATGTTTTCTCCACCAAGTTTTGCCGCTACTGGTGCGATTTGCAGGGTCTTTGCCAGGCTATTGACAAGGGGGATCCCTCCATTGGCCTGCCCCCCTATAACGGCGGCCTGTTCAACGCTGCCCAAGCGCCCCTGCTGGCGCAGCCGGCTGTGCGCCTCAACGACCAGGTAATGGCGGACCTGCTGGCGGACCTCTCCAGCAAGACGGGAAACTACATCAATTACCGGGATTTGAGCGTTGAGCAGCTTGGCTCCATCTATGAACGGCTATTGGACCATGAACTGGCGCATCGGGACGGAGCCGTCACGGTGCAACCCAACCTGTTTGCCCGCAAGAAATCGGGCAGTTACTACACGCCGGATGCCCTGGTGCGGCTCATCATCAAGGAAACCTTGACGCCCCTGGTGGAGA
>VXWH01000158.1 GCA_009836025.1 Synechococcus sp. SB0668_bin_13
TGAAGCTGGCGCCATCCCCCTCCGGCACTCCATCCCCGCCCGTAATGCTCACCACTGACTCCCCTGGCGACGGGTCGTCGTCGCTCACTGCCACCGTCACCGCAGACGCAGCGCCCAGTGTGTAGCCAGCCCCGGCCGCTACCGTCGCGGTCACCCCACCGTCCGGCTCGTCCGCGTCGTCATCCTCCGTTACCACGGTGAACGTCGCGCTGCCGCTCACTGGCACCGTCACCGTCTGCGAGCCCGTTGAGATCCCGAAGGCGCCCGACGCCGTCACCGTCACGCTCACCTGAAGCGGCGCCGTCGGCGACGGGCTCGCGCTCAGCGTGAAGCGGGCAGCACTCCCCTCCGGCACTCCATCCCCGCCCGCAATGCTCACCACCGGCTCCACCTCGCGTGACGCATCCTCCAGGCATTGCAGCGCCGTCGCAAACCGGCCCCAGCCACGCTGACGCGCCGAGGCCGACGTCATCGGCGAGATCGTACGACTGTCCGCCGTCCATTCCGATGGGCTCCGCACACCAAATGCCACCAGCACGCTGAACCAGTTCTCCGCATACTCCGGCGGACGATGCCGATGCCGCTCGTAAAGACGCTCCGCCGTCCCCATCAGCTCCTCCGACACACAGGACGAAACTACAGACAACGGCAGCACTGCCTCGTCGTTGTCCACCACCTCCACGGTGAGGCTACTCAGCCCACCCACCGTATAGCCGCTGCTGCCCGCCGCTAGCGACGCCGTCACCGTACCGTCCGCCTCGTCCACCTCATCATCCACCGTGGGGATGCTCACCGTCACGCTGCCGCTCGCCGTCACCGTCACCGTCCGCTGGCCGATCTCCCCAGATCCCACATGGTCGCCGCTCTGGCTCACGGTCAGCGTCACCTCCAGCGGCGCAGACGGCGCCGGGGCCGCCGACAGCGTGAACTCCACTGCCGCCCCTTCCGTACCACCGGTGCCGGAGGAAAGGCTCAACTCCGGTGGCATGGGCTCGCTAGCCTGCTGGGCGGGCGTCACCTCCACGTCGAAGCTAGTCTGCGTGGCGTGCGGATCGGCGCCGCCGCCCACGTTGGTGCCCAGACCGGACCGGTCGAAGCCGTTGGCGCTATCCCCGTCCGGGCCGAGGGCAATGTGGTACTGCTTCCCGACGCTGCTGGCAGCAGGGACCAGCTCCAGCGTCGCCGTCTGCGCGCCTGCACCTGAGAAGCGCAAGGTGGGCATGAGGGTGGCGGTCCCCGACAGCGTCGCGCCCGTGCCGCCCGTTACCGACAGCGTGTAGTCGTCGGTGCTCACCTTGCCGGCTATTAACAGCGGCACATCGATCACCTCCCCCGCCACCAGTGCCCGGCCCAGGCTCACCGTGAACGCTATCGCTTCGCCCGTGGCCACCGTCTCCGTCCCCAGACTTACCCGCACCAGGCTCACCACCGTCGGGTCGTTGTCACGCATGAAGTACGTGACGCTGTTGGTGGTGAAGCCGTTGTTCCCAAAATCGGGTATTCGGGCGACTGTCCTCACCATACCGTCCGGCTCGTCGATGTCGTCGTCCACCGTATTGAGGACGTCGAACCCACCTAGCCTTATTCTCTCAATCTTGGTGGCGGTAGGGATCAGGGTCGTGGAACGGGTATGTAGTACACCCTTGTCGTCCACCTCTTCGATCACCCTGTACCCACGCCAGGTGCTATCACGCCTTCCAAAGGGGTGACTCCTGAAAAGTTTTTCTATAAAGTCGCCCCTCTGCACAGACGTGAACACCATCGACATGGCGTCACGGTCCGGCGTTGACACAAGCTTGGGCATCAAGCTTATCCCTTCCGTAACTTCAACTTCTGTCCTGAAGGGAGGATATGGCAAAGCGTGGAGCCGGATGCCCTGGTTGTCACCGCCGGGGACGGGAGGGTTGTCATGGCTAAGGACGGTAACCGCAGCCGAGGAGGGCCAGCCCACCGTGTACCCGCTGCCCACCTGGACGGCCGCAGTGATGGCGCCATTCGGCTCGACGGTGCTGTCGTCCACCGTCGTGACCGTGAAACTACCCGTCCCATCCAGGCCGATGCTCACCGTGCGCGACCCGCTCTGGCCGGCAGTTGCAAAATCGCCGCTGTCGGTCACATCCACGGTCAACGCTAAGGGTGTCGATGGCGCGGGATTCGCGGTCAACGTGAAACTGGCTGTGCTGCCCTCGCTCATCTCTGCCGGACCGCCCGTGATCGTCACCGACGGATGGCCCAGGTCTTTCCACACATGGAAGCTGTTCTGCGTCCCGTGCGGGTTCGCACCGCCCCCCACGTTGGTGCCCAGACCGGCACGGTCGAAGCCGTTGGCGCCCGTCCCGTCCGGGCCGAGGGCAATCCTGTACCGCTCTACCGTGCTGCCGGCCATCGGACGCAACGCCAGCGTCGCCGTTTGCGCGCCCGCGCCCGAGAAGCGCAAGGTCGGCGTGAGCGTGTTGGTCCCGGAGAGGACCGCGCCCGTGCCGCTCATCACAGACAACGTGTAGCCGTCGGCGCTTACCCCTGGGCCGGATATGGCCAGCGGCACGTCGATCACCTCCCCCGCCACCAGTTCCCGGCCCAGGGTCACCGTGAACGCAGTTGCTCCCCCGTCGCTGATCACCTCCGAACCCACCCGGGCCAGGCTCACCACCGTCGGGTCGTTGTCGCGGATGTCGACCGTGACGCTGTTGGAGGTGAGGCCCTCACCATACTCGATCACCACAGTCAACGTGCCGTCCGGCTCGTCGATGGGGTCGTCCTTCGTCCAAATTTGTATGCTCCAGTGTGAAGGATCAAAGTCGAACAGGTCCACCTCATAGGGGCAGGCGGCCTTGCCCGTACCGTCGCCTTTCAGGCAGTTCAGGAAGTCTGGGGGAGAATTATATTGATTATGATGCATGAAGTCGCCCGTACGCGATACTTGAATCGTTACCGGCAGGGAACTGGTGGGCTTCTTCGAAGCTGTAATTGGCAATCCGGTGCTCTGTCCCTCCACGAGACCAGATGTGTGGGGATTGGAGAGGGTGAGCGTAGGCGATGTCTGCGCTTGTGCGCCGGCACCGTTCAACGACGCAATCGCAATGCCGGCAAATGCGAGTAAAGAACAACGCGGCAGAGCGCACCGGCAGTAAAAAAGTAGATCAGTAGATCGTCGAGACCCTAGCTTGCTCATTGAACCAGGTGCGCAAAGTTCTTGTGCCCTTAAAATTCTACACTTAAATTTTTCATTGAAGAGAATTGTGGTTCCCAATAATTCATTAAAATTCATAATGCATGGACAAGGAGGAGATGAAGAATTGATAAGTAACCCCCAACTCTGGATCAGGAGACCCTGGGGAAGGTCCTCCTGGCTTGATTCGGTGCTCTGAGAAGCCCTTACGGGAACAGGGAAGAAGGAAAAGGGGGTACTGCGGCCTGTCGTTCAGCCTGTCCAGACCGCGCTGGGGGTGAAGGGGAGGCTCCCCCATCAGGCATGACCGGATCATGAACCGATTCCGTATCCACCTGTAGCACACAAACGGAAGGACCCCTCATGCCGGACCGTTCATGGTGAGAGGGCATCCCATGGGGATGGATCCTCAGTAGGCGGCTCACGGGTGAGGGCCAGACGAATCCGGCGCAATTCGGCCAGCATCTCTGTGAGCAACTCTTCGGTGGCGTTTTGGGGTCCGTTGAGAATGGTCACGCTCACCCCTTTGATCCGCAAGACATCTCGCGCAAATCGGGCCACCTCCTGGGGGTGGAACAGGAGCGGATCTTTATGGTCCCGCCGGAATTCGGCATTCAGCTTGCGCAAATCGAAGGGGGGATTGAGAGCGTGCGGGTCCGTGTTGGCATAGCGGTAGACGGAGGCGCGGGAACGGTTCAGACAGTCCTGAACGTCCTCAATGCTCATCAAGGCATCCGAGGAGGGAGAGACGGCAACCATGGGACTGAAATTGGACGAATGCGTCTCAAACGTCCAACAGCGTAACCGGTTGTGCAGCCCTGTTCCGACTGTGGGCAGCAGGCCAACCGTTACGCTTTGCTCCAATCTCCTTGTTCATTGATGCGGGCCCAAGACCTGCTCCTGGTCACCCTTCGCCAGCCTCCGGCCGAAGCGGAGATTCCCTCCCACCAGTGGCTGGTCAGGGGGGGATTCATCCGACGGGTCGCTTCCGGCGTCTATGCCTACATGCCGCTGATGTGGCGGGTGCTCCGCAAGGTGGAAGCCATCGTCCGTGAAGAGATGGACGCCATCGGCGCCCTTGAATTGCGCCTGCCCGCCCTTCAGCCCGCCGAGCTTTGGCGCCGTTCCGGCCGCTGGGACACCTACACGGCCGGCGAAGGGATCATGTTCAGCCTTACGGACCGCCAGGGCAGAGAGTTGGGTCTGGGACCGACCCACGAAGAGGTCATCACCTCCCTCGCCGCCGATCTGATTCGCTCCTACCGGCAATTGCCTGTCTCCCTCTATCAACTGCAAACCAAGTTCAGGGATGAAATCCGGCCGCGGTTCGGGCTGATGCGGGGACGGGAATTCATCATGAAAGACGCCTACTCCTTCCATGCCGACGAGGAGGATCTGCGGCGCTACTACGGCTGCATGGACCAGGCCTATCGCCGTATCTTTGCCCGCTGTGGACTCGAGGTGCTGGCGGTTCAGGCAGACAGCGGCGCCATCGGCGGCGGCACCAGCCAGGAGTTCATGGCCGTTGCTGATGCTGGCGAAGACCTGGTGCTGAGCAGCGCTGACGGCCGTTACGCCGCCAACCAGGAGCGGGCCCAGTCCCTGCCGCCCCCAGCGGCGCCCCTCAGGGTTACTGCTGACGCATGCTTTGCCACCCCAGGGCAGGCCAGCATCGAGGCCGTCTGCGCTGCCCACAATCTGGACCCCACCCAAACCGTCAAGGTGCTCCTGCATCGGGCCTGCTTTGCCGATGGCCCGGACCAGCCGGTGCTGACGGTGATCCGTGGGGATCAGGAGGTGAATACCGTCAAGCTCGCCAACCTGCTGGGCCGCCTGCTGGCGGAGCGGGGCAACCTCCTGGCGCTGGAGCGGCTGGACGTGGACACCCTTCCGGCCCATGGGACGCAACTGCCTGTGGGATTTCTCGGCCCGGACCTGCCGGATGACGTCATTCAAGGTGTACCCGGTTTGGGCGGCGGGTTCCTGCGGATCGTGGATGCCACAGCCGCGGATCTGACTGGCTTCGTCTGCGGAGCCAACGTGCCGGATCACCATCGCCGGGTGCCCGGCTGGTCTCTGTTGGGATTGTCCTTCACCAGGGCGGACGTGCGCTCCGCCCAGCCCGGCGACCGCTGCTGCCACGATCCCAAGGCTGTCCTGACGGCAACCCGGGGCATTGAGGTGGGGCACATCTTCCAACTCGGGCGCAAGTACTCCAGCGCCCTGGGGGCCTGCTTCAACACCGAGGGCGGCGGCACCGAGCCCATGTGGATGGGCTGCTACGGCATTGGCGTCTCACGGCTGGCCCAGGCGTCCGTGGAGCAGAACCACGACGACAACGGCATGATCTGGCCCGTGAGCATTGCTCCTTTCGAGGTGGTCGTCACCGTTGCCAACGGGGAGGAACAGGAGCAGCGCCAGTTGGCTGAGCGACTCTACGGAGAACTGCGGGCCGCAGAGGTGGACGTGCTGCTGGATGACCGGCTGGAACGGGCTGGTGTGAAGTTTAAAGATGCCGATTTGCTGGGAATTCCCTGGCGCGTCGTGGTGGGCCGGAATGCGGCCCGTGGTGGGATTGAGCTCAAGACCCGCTCTGCAAGGGACGTTCTGGAGCTGGACGCATCCCAACTCCTGCCCCAACTCCTGCCCCGGTTGCAACGGCAACGGCGGGGAAGCCCGCCCGATGCTGGGGTCTAGACTGTTCTGGCTGTCACGTTGTACCTGCTAGCCGCCATGGTCAGAGTTGTTGTACATCTTGTTGCCGCGCTGCTGGCCGTGGTGGTCACCTTGACGGGTTGCAGTGGCGCCGATGCCCATGGCCTCACCGGACGCTACGTGGACGACACCATCGTGGTGATCGCCGAGTTGCGCCAGGCGGTGGAGGTGGGCGTGGATGATCCCGGCTACCGGCAAGTGGAGCGCGAGAGCCGTGACCTGATGAACGACTACATCTCCCGCTACCGCCGCAACCCACGCATCAAGGCGCTCAGTTCGTTCACCACCATGCAGACGGCCCTCAACAGCCTGGCTGGTCACTACGCCAATTTCGAGAACCGTCCCATTCCCGAGAAACTTCGCAATCGTCTGCAAAAAGAGTGGAAGATCGCCGAGTTGAGCGTGGTGCGTGGCGCTTGAAGCGCCCAGCAGGGCCATGACCTGAGACACTCAATAATGTTGTCTTGTTCCCACACGGTCTAGGGGCGCGGATTCCTTGGCGAATGTTGTTGTTATCGGTGCCCAGTGGGGTGACGAAGGAAAAGGAAAAATCACGGATCTGCTGAGTCGCTCGGCGGATCTGGTGGTCCGCTACCAGGGCGGCGTCAATGCGGGGCACACCATCGTGGTGGATGGCACGCTGCTGAAACTCCATCTCATTCCTTCAGGCATCCTCTACCCGGACACCCTGTGTCTCATTGGCGCCGGCACCGTGGTGGATCCCAAGGTGCTGATTGCCGAGCTGGACATGCTGCTGGAGAACCACATCGACGTCTCGGGTCTCAAGCTGGCCTCCAGCGCCCATGTGACCATGCCCTACCACCGCCTGCTGGACAAGGCCCTGGAGCGCAACCGGGGTCCGTACAAGATCGGTACCACAGGCCGGGGCATTGGTCCCACCTATGCGGATAAATCCGAGCGCAGCGGTATCCGCATGTTGGATCTCCTGGATTCCGCCGGGCTTGCCCAGCGACTGCGCCCCATCATCAGCCAGAAAAACGAACTACTGCAGAGCCTCTACGGCCTGGAGCCCCTGGATGCGGATGCCGTGATCCGGGAGTACGCGGGCCATGGGCAACGGCTGGCGCCCCACGTGGTGGACGGCACCCGCACCATCCACGCTGCGGCCCGCAACCGCAAGAACCTTCTCTTCGAAGGCGCCCAGGGCACCCTGCTGGATCTGGACCACGGCACCTATCCCTATGTGACGTCGTCCAACCCTGTTGCCGGTGGGGCCTGCATCGGCGCCGGTGTGGGGCCCACCATGATCGACCGGGTCATTGGCGTGGCCAAGGCCTACACCACCCGGGTGGGGGAAGGGCCTTTCCCGTCGGAGTTGCAGGGCGATCTGAACCACCACCTCACCGACCGGGGCGGTGAATTCGGCACCACCACGGGACGGTGCCGCCGGTGTGGTTGGTTTGACGGCGTGATTGGCCGCTATGCCGTCCAGGTGAACGGGATTGATTGCCTCGCCATCACCAAGCTGGACGTGCTGGATGAGCTGGCCGAGATCAAGGTCTGCACCGCCTATGAGCTGGACGGTGAAGTGATTCGCGACTTCCCCATTGACGCGGGCCAGTTCGCCCGCTGTCGGCCGATTTTCAAAACCCTGCCCGGATGGCAGGTGGACACCAGCCCCTGCCGCAGCCTGGAGGATCTCCCCCCCAACGCCCTGGCCTACCTTGGCGAGTTGGCGGACCTGCTGCAGGCGCCCATTGCCATTGTGTCCCTGGGGCCAGACCGGGGCCAGACCATCCTGGTGGAGGATCCCATCCACGGCCCCAAACGGGGCCTGCTGAGCCATTGAGCGCTTCCGTGGTGACTGCCCGTCCCGACAAGCGCCACGACGTGGTGGCTGTTGGTCACGCCATCGTTGATGTGCTGGTGCGGGTGCAGGAGCAGGTGTTGCAGCGCCATGGCTTGCCCAAAGGCGGCACGGTGCTCCTGGACCACGCCCAGGTGGAAGCGCTCTACAACACCCTGGTGCCGGAGTTGGAAACCTCTGGCGGCTCCGCCGCCAACACCGTGGCCGGCCTGGCAAGCCTGGGCAGTTCCGCCGGGTTCATCGGGCGGGTTCGTGATGATCCACTGGGGCGCATTTTCCGCCATGACATCACCGCCATGGGCGTGGCCTACCCCACACACCCCTGTCCAAACGGCGCGGCAACGGGTCGCTGCCTGGTGCTGATCACCCCGGACGCCGAGCGCACCATGGCAACGGATCCGGGTTGTGCCAGTAAGCTGGGGGAGGAGGATCTGGACCCCCGGTTCATCCAGCAGGCCAAGGTGCTGTACCTGGAGGGCTACCTCTTTGACGATCCCGGCGCCAAGGCCGCCTTCCGCCGCGCCGCCGCCATGGCCCGGCAGGCAGGCGGCCTTGTGGCCCTCAGCCTGTCCGACGGGTTTTGCGTGGAGCGCCACCGGGACGAATTCCGCGTCATGCTGGCGGAGCACGTGGATATCCTGTTCGCCAATGTAGTGGAGATCACGGCCCTCCTTCAGGTGGACACCGTTGCCGATGCCGTGGAGCATTTGCGGAAGCGGCCTCTCGTTGCGGCGCTCACCTGTGGCGCCCAGGGCTCACTGGTGCTGGGTGGGGGGCTGGCTCATGCCGTCCCCCCCCATCCGCTGACGGGGGTGGTGGACACCACCGGCGCGGGTGACCTCTATGCGGCCGGATTCCTCCATGGCGTCACCCGTCAACTGTCCCTGGCGGACTGTGGTCGCATCGGCTCCCTGGCCGCCGCCGAGGTGATCGGCCACCTGGGGCCCCGGCCAGCCCTGTCCCTGCGCCACCTTCTCCGCAAGGAACTGCCTCAACTGGCTCTGGCGCCCGACTGACGGCATTTGTGGGCGTTAGGCATCAGCGGGGATCCACCGCATTCAGCAGCCAGGCGCCGTAGGATCCGGCGGCGCAGGCGTCCAGCACCACAAGTTCGGGCACCTCGTAGCTGTGGTGACGGGTTAGCGCCTCCAGCAGCCCGGGCAGTTGCTCGGCGCTGGTCTTGATGACCAGTTGCACTTCCTGCTCCTGCTGCAGTTCCCCCTGCCAGTGGTAGAGGGAGGTGACGGGCAGGAGGCTGACACAGGCCGCGAGACGCTGCTCCAGAAGCTGGCGGGCCAGTTGCTCGGCGCTGGTGTGATCGGCGCAGGTGGTGAGCACCAGGCGCATGGTCTGGAGGTGGTTGCTGGGCATCATGGCCGCGGGTTCTGAAGGCATTCTTGGACCCTTCGGGACAACGTCTCTCTGGTACAACCGGCCATCCCACCTGGCTCCTCCGGCCGCAGCAGCAGCCAGAGGGACACCCCCAGGGCTGCACAAACCCGGTGCCAATGGCGCTCCGGTGTGCCTCCCGACTGGCGCGCCAACACCACGTCAACGGCCCAATGTCGACAGAGGGCCGCTTCCAGGGACGTGCCGGGATCGGAAGGTAGGTGAATCTCCCCATGGCTTGTGCTGACGGGCTGCAAGGGGGCAATGCGCTCCGGCGGCAATCCCGCTGCCAGGGCCTGCTGCAGGGCTGTTGCCGTGGGCAGGATGCGGGCGGCGGTACGCTGCGGCCCGTGCCAGCCCACCAGGCGGGCCAGGCTGCGGGAGCCGACGGCGGTCAGGAGGGAACTGGGGCCCAGGTCCTGCACCGCCTCCAGACGATCCACCACGGTGGCGGCGCCTGGCTCGAGTTGAGGGCGCTGGAGGCGCAGGTAGGGGATGGCTGACGCACTACAGGCGGCATGAAGGGTCCGGGTGATCCTCAGGGCAAAGGGATGAGTGGCGTCCACCACCAGCGTCGGCGGAGTCGGACCGGCCAACACCCGGTGAACATCCCCTGGTGTCAAGGCCATGGCCTGGCACTGGAAGGCCGGGTTGGCGGTCAACGGCCCATAGGCCCGGCAGGCTCCCGGGCTCACCACCTGGACCCGGACCGGCACAGATAGCGCCAGCAGTTGCCGGGCTGCCCAGACGCCGTCCTCCGTGCCAGCCACCAACCAGATCCAGTTGCGCCGTCTCCAGGAACGGACCATCACGGGGAATCGAGGAATTAGGGTTCAACCACCGCCAGAGGGGAAACCTGAGAACAGGTAAGCGCCTTGGCGCCAAGGGCGCGTCGTCGATGTTCCCTTGGTCCGATCCAGCGGCTTGCCCCATTGCACAGATCGTCTTCACGTCCTTACGTCCTTCGAGGAGGAACAACTGTCATGAACCACTGCTTGCTTGAGGCTGTTGTGCAGGAGGCCCCCAGGCTGCGCTACACCCAGGGGGACCAGACCCCTGTGGCGGAGATGCTGGTGTGCTTCGACCCGCTGCGGGAGGGTGACCCCCAGCCCACCCTGAAGGTCACCGCCTGGCGCGACCTGGCCACGACCGTGGAGCAGCAGGCCCAGCCGGGCCGGAAGGTGGTGCTGGAAGGCCGCCTCATGATGCGCAGCACGCCCCGCCCTGACGGCGTCGGGATGCAGAAGCAGGCGGAACTGATCCTCAGCCGCCTTCATCAGCTCCAGGCTCCCCAGCCGGAATCAGCCATCCCGGCGGCGGCCCAGCCCCTGGTGCCGGAGCCGGATTCCACGTCGGATCTGGATCCCGAAGACGACATTCCCTTCTAGGCGCCCAGCCCCACTGGCTCGTCAACCGGATCCCGTCCGGGCTTCGCAGAACTCCAGCAACTGGCCCAACTCCCGTTCCAGGGCGGCAAGGTCCAGGCGGAATGCACTCCAGTGTCCCTCGTCCAGGTGATGCAGCAACCAGCGGCGGTCCTCCTGAAGGGCCTGGACGAGTGCAGCGATGCGCTCCGGTCCCTGGTCTGGAATGGGGTTGGGGGTGGCCATGGGGTGATCGACGTTGAACAGCGGGGTGGAAGCACGATGGCTGCCATCATCCACCATGCTGAACGATGGCTTTTGCAATTGCTCCATGGGTTCCTTGTTTTCCCCGGGAAGCTGGATCACCGTCGCAGGCACGTCCCTGGCCGTGTTTGGCCTGGTTGCCTATGGCACGGATCACCCCATCCTCAACCTGGCGGGCCTCTTCTCCGGGATCCCCGTACTCCTGGGCGGCCTGGCCTTGAAATCATCGGAGTTGCCGCCTGTCGCCTGGTTGCACCCGCCGGATGCCCGGAGCAAGGGGCTGCGCCAAACCGTTGCGACCGAGGTGCAGCGGCGTCTGCTGAGGGACGTGCAGCGCTGGCGCTACGGTCAGAAGGCCCACCTGGAGAGTTCCCTGGAGGCGCTCAAGCTTTGGCGGGAGGACAAGCCGCCGCAACTGATCGGGCTCCGGGAAGATGATGTGCAGGGCCGCTATCAACTCACCATGCGCTTTCAACTGGGTTCCGATGAGGAAAATCAGGCCTGGCTTGACAAGAGGGATCGTCTGGCCCGTTTCTTTGGTCCAGGTGTGGAGGCGGCCGTGGTGGTGGTTGACCCCCACCGGGTTGATGTGCAACTGCTCAGTTGCTGAACAGGTTTTCCATGGACACATCCCCGCCCATCGCCCCTGACCTCACGCGGGTGCAGGTGTTGTCTGAGGCCTTGCCCTACATCCAGCGCTTTGCCGGGCGCACTGTGGTGATCAAGTACGGCGGCGCCGCCATGGCGCAGGAGAACCTGCGCCAGGCCGTGTTCCGCGACATCACCCTCCTGGCCTGTGTTGGCCTCCGTCCCGTGATGGTCCATGGGGGCGGGCCGGAGATCAACGCCTGGCTGGCCAAGCTGGCCATTGAGCCGGAGTTCCACGCCGGCCTGCGGGTCACCAGCGCCGAGACCATGGAGGTGGTGGAGATGGTGCTGGTGGGCCGGGTCAACAAGCAGATTGTCAACGGCATCAACCACCAGGGCGGCCTGGCCGTAGGGCTTTCCGGGAGTGACGGCCAACTGGTGCAGGCCCGCACCTACGACAACGGCTCCATGGGGCTGGTGGGGGAAGTGGAGCGGGTGAATCCCGATCTGCTGCTGCCTCTGCTGGAGCAGGGCTATATCCCGGTGATTTCCAGCGTGGCGGCGGATCCTTCCGGCGTGTCCCATAACATCAACGCCGACATCGTGGCCGGGGAGATTGCCGCGGCACTCCATGCGGAAAAGCTGATCCTGCTCACCGATACGCCTGGGGTGTTGCGCCAGCCGGGTGTGGCGAGCACCTTGCTGGAGCATCTCACCATTGGCGAGGCCCGTGCGCTGATGGCTGCAGGCGTGGTGAGTGGAGGCATGGCCCCCAAAACCGAGTGCTGCATCCGCGCCCTGGCCCAGGGCGTGCATTCCGCCCACATCCTGGATGGGCGGGTTCCCCATGCCCTGTTGCAGGAGATTTTCAGCGATGCCGGCATTGGCACCATGATCTCCAGTTGAATCCCCCCGTCTCAGAGGTGCATGGGATCGGGGTCGATGGTCAGGTCCACGCCGCGGGGCAGCACCGCCCGCAGATTTTGCCCCGACGGGAGCGGCAGGGGACCTTCCGGTCCGTGGAGCAGCAACTGCCAGCGGCTGCGCTGGGCCACCCGGGCCACGGGGGCTGGCGCCGGACCCACCACAGTCCATCCCTGGCAACCCAGTCCAGGGCTCAGGTGAGATGCCAGGAGGGCTGCCCCATTGGCAGTGGTGCGGGCACTGGGGCCACTGAGGCGCAGCAGACAGGCCCGAACATAGGGCGCCAGCCCATGGCGCCGCCGGCTTTCCATCTCCTGGTTGAGGAAACGGTCATAGGAGCCTTCCACCAGGCTGCGCACCACCACATGCTCCGGCGCATAGGTCTGCACCAGCACCTCGCCGGGTTTCGTGCCCCTCCCGGCCCGGCCCGCCAACTGGAAAAACACCTGCAGTGCCTGTTCCTGCGCACGGAGATCCGGCCGATACATCAGACCGTCCGCCGCCAGCACCACCGCCATGGTCACGTTGGGAAGATCCATGCCCTTGGCCAGCATCTGGGTGCCCACCAGCACATCCGCCTGGTGCCGGGCAAACTGCTCCAGGATGCGCCGGTGGCCGTCCTTGCCCCGGGTGGTGTCGTGATCGTAGCGCAAGAGGCGCAGGCCAGGGAGCTGTTGCTGTAGCAGTTCCACCACCCGCTGGGTGCCGATCCCGAAGGGTTTGAACGCCCTGGAGCCACAGTGGTGGCAGCGATCCTGCAACGGTTGCCGGTGGTTGCACCAGTGGCAGCGCAGAACGTCATGCCGGGCGCCAGAGTTGTGATGGCGATGCACTGTGAGCGCCAACGCACAGTGGGGACACATCACCGCTTCCCCACAACTGCGACAATTCAGAAACGGGCTGTATCCCCGACGGGGCACAAACAGCACAGCCTGCTCACCGCGACCACAGACGGCCTCCAGCCGATCCCGCAAGGGCCTGCTGATGGCCGTGCGTTGCCCGCTGGCCAACTCCTGTCGCATATCCACCACCCGAATCGCGGGAAGCTGGCCGCCGGCCACCCGCTCCTTGAGCCGTAGCAGTTGGCACGCACCAGCCTGGCACCGGCGCCAACTCTCCAGGCTGGGGGTGGCGCTGCCCAGCAGGAGGTACGCCCCAGCCTGCCTTGCCCGGTAACGGGCCACGTCACGGGCATGGTAGCAGGGCATGGGGGCCTCCTGCTTGTAGGAGGGGTCGTGCTCCTCGTCCAGCACCGCCAGGCCCAGCAGCGCCAGGGGCAGAAACACGGCGGAGCGGGTTCCCACCACCAGCCAGGGGCCGCCGTGACGGCAGCGATCCCAGGTCTGGCGCCGCTCCCCATCGCTCAGGTGGCTGGAGTAGGAGAGAACACGGTCAGGGAAGCGGCGGCGGCAGCGATCCAGAAGCTGGGGAATCAAGCCGATTTCCGGGCACAACATGAGCACGTCCCGTCCCTGGGCCAACCAGAAGGCTGCTGCCTGGAGATAGATCTCCGTCTTGCCTGAACCGGTGATGCCCCACAGCAGGACTTCCCCCCCCGGTCCGGTGGGTGCGGTTAAGGAGGCCAGAACCCGGGCCTGGCCAGGGGTGAGTTGGCGCGGGGGTTCCGGGAGGGTGTCAGAGTTGGGCGGCTGGGGTTGAGGCCGCGCTGGAGCTTGATCGTGGCGGCTTTCCAGCGCCAGAAGACCCGCCCTGGCGAGATTGTCCACCGGCCCACGGCTACAGCCACTGTCTTGCAACAGGTCCTTCAGCCAGCAGCCCTGTGGGCCATGGCGATCCAGACACTGGAGCAGGTGGTGTTGACGTTCTGTCACGTCCAGCCGGGCTGGCTGCCGGGCCGAAGAGTGGGGCTGCCGTTGGACCCAGAGTTGCCGCCGACCCTTGCGGGGATTGTGGTTTCCAGCCCGTTGACCCAGTACCCCTGGCGGCAGGGCTGTGCGCAGAACCTGAAGCAGGGAGGTGTGGGTTTGCTCGGCGCACCAGCCAATCATCTGGTGCCAAACCCTGCTGAAGGCGCCCTTCAGAATCAGGTTCTTAACGGTTTGTAACTGCTCCCTGGGCATCCCGGCAGGAGGCTCCGGGCGCTCTGCCATCACCAGGCCCGCATGGAGCCGTTGCCGCACGGGCACCCACACCAGGTCGCCGGGTTCAGCGGATTCAGTGGGGTTGTTAGCGTAGGTGAGCAGCAGGGTCCCCTGGCCAATCTCCACCAACACGTCCAACAAGCTGGGAGAATCAGACGCCAGAAGGGAGGGATGTGTCTCGAAGGTGGTAGAAATCAGGAGAGGGTGATTCTCCGAGTAAC
>VXWH01000070.1:0-10207 GCA_009836025.1 Synechococcus sp. SB0668_bin_13
TGCCCAGCCCACCCTGGCGGGAGCCCCAGCACCAGTGGGGCGCTCCACTCAGGCAATGGCTGGTTCAAGGCGGTGGTGCTAAAACCAGAAGCGCCATGGCCAGCCCGAGCGGTTTTCTCATCCTCGATAAGCCTGCAGGGTGTACCTCCCATGACTGCGTGTCCCTGCTGCGGCGCTGCCTGGGGCTACGGCGCATCGGCCATGGGGGCACCCTGGATCCGGGAGCAACCGGTGTCCTGCCCATGGCGGTGGGCAGCGCCACCCGCTTCCTGCCCTACCTCAATGGCGACAAGGCCTATGAGGGAACCATAACCCTGGGTTTATGCACCAGCAGTGACGATCTCTCTGGCACTGTCTTGCGGCAGCGGCCCGTCCCTGGCTTGAACGCGGTGGATCTGGAGCAGGTTCTGGCCCGCTTCCGTGGCGCCATTCGCCAGCGTCCACCGGCTGTCTCTGCAGTCCGGGTGAAGGGTGAGCGCCTGTATAAGAAAGCCAGACAGGGTCAGGCGGTGACCGCTCCGGAGCGTCAGGTGATGATCCATACCCTGGATCTGCGGGACTGGAAGCCTCCCCAACTCACCATCCAGGTGCATTGTAGCGCCGGCACCTACATCCGCTCCATCGCCCGTGATCTGGGGGAAGTCCTGGGTTGTGGCGGCGCCCTGGCCAGCCTGCGGCGCACCGAGGCCCTGGGGTTTGGCCTGGAGCAGACCATCACCATCCCCCAACTGCAAGCCCATCCAGCCCCCACAACCCTGTTGCTGGATCCCCAGCAGCCCCTGCTTGCGCTGTATCCCCGGCATCAACTCAGCCCGGAGCAGCACAGCCGCTGGCGCTGTGGTCAGGTGCTCCCGGCCCCCGTCACCCTGCCGGTGGGGCAAGTGATAACGGTGCTCAATCCAGCCGGCTCCCTGGCCGGAATGGCCGTCATCCGCTCATCGGGGCAACTACAACCCAGGCTGGTGTTGGATCCCGTGGGTTGAGGGCTGCAAACTGGAATGGCCCGCCGCCATCAACACCATGCCCTGGTACATCAAGACCGAACGGTTTCATGCGCCTGGCCAGGATATGGCCCAGCATCTGGCGGCCCACCGCCACTGGGTGCTCCAGCAACAGCAGCAGGGCCAGGCCATGGTGAGTGGCTATCTGGTGGATGACCATGGCCAGCCAGGGGGCGGTGGGCTGCTGGTTCTGGAAGCAGAGACCTATGGGGCGGCCATGGCCTTGGTCCAGCAAGATCCCATGGTCCTCTCCGGCTGTGTGGACTGGCGATTGCAGGGGTGGATCCCCGTGGTGGGGGATCTGTGCTTGCGGCACAGGAGCACTCAACCTCCAGGAGCGGACTGCCGCCGTTGCTGAAGCATCAGCGCCGCCACCAGTGCCGCCGCCACCAGCAGATTCAGCAGAGCCACCAGGCCACCCAGAGCGGAGAACACCCCCAGCCGCACCTTGGCCTTGAGCAAGAGGCCCAGCAGCAAGAAAACGGCGAGTTTCAGCTTCAACAGCAGGGCTTGATTCACCAGGCAGAACAAGGGAGCCATGATGCCAAGTGGAAGGGGCTTCATTCTGGCAAGGCGGGCCTGGACCTGGGGCTGCCGGGATTGTCCCGCAAGCCTGTCCATCCAGGGCCAACGGTGGGTGGCGGCAATGATGGCCGAACACCCCGATTTTGCCCCTCAAGACCCGGCCGCCAGCAAGCTTTCCAGCACCCGGTCCAGCTTATCGCCCACAGCCTGCAAGCCTTCCCGTTGCCCTCTTCTTACTTCTTCCGTGAGCCTGACCTCGCTGGCCTTGATCCCTTCGGTGAATCTGCCTTCAGTGTCTCTGATGTTCCTCAACCGAGGCGGTAATGGCTCGCAGTCGTAGACTACCCCCCTGCGGAGCCTGGGCCTCGGATGACGCCTTGGCCCACGCTTCACCAATGAACTGTTTCTCTCCTGCTTGCGTCGGAGCCGTTGTCCAATGCTTTACTGCGACACAGGGGAACTCGTGTCTCCACAGGCCCTGGGCCGATCAGGGTTCCAGCGTTGTGGCCAGCAGGTAGAGCAGGGCCATGCGGATGGGGATGCCGTGACTCACTTGCCGGTTCACGAGGCAACGCTGCGGCTCGGCCAGCAACTGGCTGCTCAACTCCACGTCGCGATTCACAGGACCAGGGTGCAACACCGGCGCGCCAGCGCGGCAGCGTTCCAGGCGCGTATGGGTGATGCCGTAGGCGCGGTGGTAATCCTCCAGATTGGGAATCAGGTGACGCTGGGCCCGCTCTTTTTGTAGCCGCAGGGTGATGACGGCATCCACGTCCGTCAAGGCCTCGTCCAGGTTGCGGAACAGATGAACCCTTCCCCGGTGGGGGATGGGATCCGTGGCGCAGCCTGGGGGCATGGCGGCGAGGAAGTCGGCAAAACAGTTGGGCAATAGAGCGCTGGGTCCACAGAGGTGGATGGTGGCGCCCGCAGCGCTCAGGGCCCAAAGATTGGAGCGGGCCACCCGGGAATGAAGAATGTCGCCGACAATGGCAATGGTGCGGCCAGCCAGGGCCGCCATGGTGGGCTGTCCGGGAGCAAAGTGACGGGCCAGGGTGAAGAGGTCCAGCAGGGCCTGGCTGGGGTGGCCATGGAGGCCGTCTCCTGCATTCAGCACCGCAACCCTGTGGCCCATGGCCTCCAGATCCCGGGCCACCACACCAGGGATGCCGCTGCCGCTGTGGCGGACCACCAGCAATTCAGCGCCCATGGCGGCATAGGTGAGGGCCGTATCCAGGAGGCTTTCCCCTTTTGCCAGGGCGCTGGAGGCTGGCGTAAAGCTGGCAACGTCGGCCGAGAGCCGCCGGGCGGCAATTTCAAAGCTGTTGCGGGTGCGGGTGCTGGGCTCAAAGAACAACGTTGCCACCAGCCGCCCCTGCAGGGCAGGTAACCGCCGTGGTCCCTGACTGGGGATGGCCCGGAAACGCTCGGCCAGTTCAAGCACCAGCTCGAAATCCTGCTGTCCCAGCACAGCAAGATCCAGCAGATGGCGGTGACTCCAGTGGTTGTTCAGGGTTCCAAAAGCTGCCGGCTGCTCCAGCAGTGTGCTGGATGGGGACGTTGATCCCCCGGAGCGCGGCGGCTGATGCCGCGGCTGGCGCCCAGATACCATCGCCAGGCCAACTCCTGTCCGCGGGAGATGCCGATCCGGTGGGCCTGACGCAGGGCCATGTCGCCGCTGGCCATGGCTGCCGCCACCGCTGGCGGGCGGCCCGTGAGCCACAGCCCCGCCGCGGAGTCGGTGACCCGTCGGCCATCAAAGGAGCGGTCAATGCCCAGGCAACGGCAGAGGAGACCCGGCCCCGCTGCCCGCCGCTCGTGCTGCCCAGCCAGGGGAAGATCCAGCGCCCGCAGGAGAACGCCGCTGGCCCAACCGGGACGATCCGTCACCACGTTGCAGCAGTGATGCACACCGTAGCTGGTGTAGACGTAAAAATGCCCCGGCTCGCCAAAAAGGGTTGCGTTGCCGGGACTGCGGCGGCGGTGCCCATGGCAGGCAGGCTCGCTCTGGCAATAGGCTTCCGTTTCCACAATCACCCCCCACCGCAGCTGCCGCCCGTCACGGCGCACCAGCAGGCAGCCCAGTAAATCAGGCGCCACAGCGGCGGCGGGGCGGTGCAATGCCTCCAGGGACAGAGCCGGCACGTTGCCAGGGGCGCCATCTGCAGCCGCAGCCATGGTTGGCGAAATGGGCAGAGGCGGCCAAACTGGTTCTGCAGCCGTTTGTGCCATGGACGCTTCCGTGCCTGATTTCAGCCGCCTGTTGTTGCTGGCCTCCATCCTCTTCGTGGCTACAGCCCTCTACTTCGGAACCCAGGGAGGGTTCTACGACAGTGACGACTACCATGGCAACGGTTCAGCCCACTGATCAGCGCCAGGGGGACAACACAGGCCCGCACCATTCGGTGATCTTGCCTAGATGGCCTCGCCGGACCCATCGGGGCTGCCCTGGCTGATCTGCTCCTCCACGGGGCAGTCTTCAGCGGTGAGAAGATCCTCGCTTCCCCCGGTGCGGGGCAGGCTGGAGAGACGACTCATCACCGAGCCCACGGAATCCAACCGCACCATTTCCTGCCAGGCTTGCAGTTCACCGTCCTCATCGGTTTCATACCGCAGGGTCACCACCCCGCCACTCACCTCGACAACCTGGGCCTGCTCAATCCAACGCTGCTGATCGGACAGGAACACCCATACGGGACGCCCTGCACACTGGGCCTCGTAGAGCTTGCGGTCGAACATGGGCCTCCCTTAATCACCCGGTCGCCAACCGCCTGCCGGTGATTGGGGACAATTTAGGGCTATAGCACTTCCAATGAGACGATGTCCGCAATGAGAATTGCCCTTGAACCCCGGAGTTGGCGACTTCAGCTTTGGACCTGGCCGGAGGTGGAACGCTACCTGGAGCACAACAAAGGCGTGATTGTGCCCCTGGGCTCCACCGAGCAGCACGGCCCCACGGGAGCCATCGGGACGGACGCCCTCACCGCTGATGCCGTGGCCCAGGCCGTGGCGGAGCGAAGCCATGTGGTGGTGGCCCCGCCCCAGGCGTTTGGCATGGCTGAACATCATCTGGGATTTCCGGGCACCATCAGCCTCCAGCCCAGCACCCTTCTGGCCCTGTTACGGGACGTGGTGGTTTCCCTGGCCCGCCATGGCTTTGAGCGGGTGTACGTGATCAATGGTCATGGGGGCAACATGGCCACCGCCCGTGCTGCATTCAGCGAGGCCTACGACCGTGCAGCCAGCCTGGGCCTGGCCAGTGCGCCGCGGTTGCGCTGCAAGCTGGCCAACTGGTTTCTGGCGCCGGCGGTCATGGGCCATGCCCGTCAACTCTATGGCGAGCGGGAAGGCCAGCACGCCACCCCCAGCGAGATCGCCCTGACGCTCCATCTCCATCCCGACCTGGCCCGGAAACTCAGGCCCTTACCCGATCCTGCGCCCGTGGGCCCCATCCACGGCTGGGAGGACTTCCGTCGCCGCTACCCCGATGGCCGGATGGGTTCCGATCCCTCCCTCGCCACGGCGGCGGCTGGGAAGGAATTGCTGGAGCGGGCGGCCACGGCCCTGGGTGAGGATCTTCAGCGCTTCCTGCAAGCCCCTTGAGGCGCCGGGGTCTTATGGTGCAGACCATCGTGACCATACCCCCATACCATGGGATCGATCAACAGGGATGATGTGCGCCATGTGGCCCGGCTGGCACGGCTGGCCTTGCCGGAGGAGCACGTCGCAACCATCACCGGCCAACTGGAGTCCATCCTGGACTATGTGTCCCACTTGCAGTCCATTGACACCACTGGCGTGCCGCCCACCACGCGGGCGGTAGAGGTGGTGAATGTGACGCGGGCGGATCAGGTGAACCCGACGACTGTGCGGGAGGAACTGCTCAACCAGGCTCCCCGGCGGGAGGGCAACCTGCTGGTGGTGCCCCGCATCCTGGCGGACCAGGAGGCGGACTAGGACCGGCGCGGCAAGGGGGTCACAGCCGTGCGATGGAGAACGTGAAGCAACTGGCGACAGGCCCAGCGGCTGGGCACAATGCGCACCAGGTTGCGCAGGCGGCTGCGGCTGCGCCTGTGGCTGCGGATGCCGAGAAAGACGTCGTAGAGGAAGTTGAGCAGATCATCACACGATTCGTAGATACCCAGGCGCTGGGGTGAGCCCTTCACGTCCAGGAGGGGCTTCACAGCCTCATAGGCGGGCTTGTAGTGAAACCAGGGGATCGAAGGCCAGAGGTGGTGAACCAGATGGTAGTTCTGCCCCATGATCAACCAGTTCATGGTCTTGCCGGGGTAGATCCGGGCGTTGCGCCAGCGGTTGCGTTCGTTGAAGGGGCGATGGGGGAGATAGTCGAAAAACAACCCCAGGGTGACCCCCACCAGCAATGCCGGGGCAAACCAGCAGTTGAACACAAACGGCAGGAACCCCTGCCGGGCTGCCGTCACCACAATGACCAGGAAGAGGCCGCGGGCAATGCCCCATTCCAGCAACTCGTAGCGTCGCCAGAGGCGATGACGGAAGAAGAAGTACTCATGATAGAAGAAGCGCGGCGCAATGAGCCACAGGGGGCCAAAGGTGGACACCGTGTGGTCCGGATCCTTCTCCGGGTCGTTCACATGGGCGTGGTGCTCCAGGTGAACTCTCGTGAACACCGGATAGCTGAACCCCAGCAGTATGGCGGCCCCATGGCCCATGAAGGCATTCCAGAAGCGGTGCGGATGGGCAGCGCGGTGACAAGCGTCATGGATGACGGTTCCTTGCAGGTGGAGGGCAAGAAATCCCGTGGCCACCAGCAGGGGAAGCGACCAGTTGCCCACGAACCATCCCCAGATGGTCAATCCTGCCAAAAGGTAGCCACACAAGAACAGGCCCACCGTCGGATTCCATGGTTTTGGCGGCCTGAGGAAGCGCCGCGGCACGGAACGGCATTGCCCTGGCGCCGCGGCCACGGCGACACTGGCAAGCGCTTCTGTCGAGGCAGGGATCACTGAGGGGGTCGTTACCAGAGCTTACCCTTCGGGTCCGTGGCCCCTGGGCAATGGATAGCAACCACCTTAGAGAAGTATTGCGCAGTTGTCGGGCAACTTGTCACCTGATTCCAGGGTAATGACGTGACAGTTTTGTAATGATACCTGCGCCTACAGTTCGCTCGGCTCTTCGCCGGCGTAACCCGTGGCCAATCTGAAATTCCTGGCTCCCCATGGCCTTCATCTGCGAAATTTTTGGGGAGACCTGCGTGGGGGATTCACCGCTGCCGTGGTGGCTCTGCCCCTGGCCCTGGCCTTCGGCAATGCCGCATTGGGGGAAGGCGGCGCCGTCTACGGCCTCTACGGGGCTGTGGTGGTGGGATTCTTTGCGGCCCTGTTTGGCGGCACGCCCTCCCAGGTGTCCGGCCCCACAGGACCCATGAGCGTCGCCGTTGCCGGCGTGGTGGCCACACTGGCGGAGCTGGGGATCAACCAGGATGTGACCGCCGGCGAACTCCTGCCCCTGGTGATGGCGGCCGTGGTGCTGGGGGGACTCTTCCAGATCCTTTTTGGCCTGTTGCGGCTGGGCCGCTACGTGACCCTGGTGCCCTATTCCGTGGTTTCGGGCTTCATGTCCGGGGTTGGGGTGATCATCCTGCTGCTGCAAGTGGGACCGTTCATGGGCATCAGCACCAGGGGCGGGGTTGTGGCCTCCCTCACCCAGCTTTACCAGCACTTCGCCACAGGGGGCAGCCCCAACCTGGCGGCAATGGGCATTGGGGTGATGACTGCAGCCGTCGTTTTCCTCATCCCCAAGCGCATTGCCCAACACCTGCCCTCGCCACTCCTGGCCCTGGTGCTTATCACGCCCATTTCCTTGATCTGGGGTGAGGGCGTGCCCCGGATCGGGGCCATTCCCGAGGGGAGCCTGCACTTGGCCCTACCCGCTGTGGGGGACCACTGGGCGGCACTGGTGCAGGCGGGTTTGATTCTGGCGGTTCTCGGCTCCATTGATTCCCTGCTCACCTCCCTGGTGGCGGACAGCCTCACCCAGACCCAGCATTGGTCGGATCGTGAGCTCATCGGCCAGGGCATTGGCAACAGCCTGGCGGGCCTGTTCTCCGGCCTTCCAGGCGCTGGGGCCACCATGCGCACGGTCATCAACGTGAAGTCCGGAGGCAAAACGCCCCTATCCGGAATGGTCCATTCCCTTGTCCTTCTTCTGGTTCTCATGGGGGCCGGTCCCATGGCGTCCCAGATTCCCAACGCCCTGCTGGCAGGCATCCTGGCCAAGGTGGGCATTGACATCATTGACTGGAATTTCCTCTTCCGGGCGCACCGCATCTCCGCCAAAACCGCAGGGGTCATGTACGGCGTGTTGCTGATGACGGTGTTCTGGGATCTGATCTGGGCTGTGCTGGTGGGGGTCTTCGTGGCCAATCTCATGACTGTCGAGAGCATCACGGCCCACCAGTTGGAGGGGATGGAAGCCCAGGACCACGCTGCGGCCAGCTCCGATCTGCCGGCGGATGAGAGGGCTTTGCTGGATGCCTGTGGCGGCCATGTCATGGTGTTCCGCCTCAGTGGTCCCCTCAGCTTCGGGGCCGCCAGAGGCATCAGTGACCGGATGCCCCTGGTGCGCAATTACAAGGTCCTGATCCTGGATCTCTCCACCGTGGCCCGCCTCGGGGTGACGGCTGCGCTGGCCATTGAGTCCATGCTCAACGCTGCGACCGGCGCCAGGCGTCATGTCTTTCTGGTTGCACCGGAGGGGCGGGTGCGAGAACGGCTGGAGCGGCTCAACCTCCAGGATCGCATCACGGGAGATCTGAGCATCAGCCGCAAGGCAGCCTTGCAGCGGGCGGTGGAACTTTGTGGCAAACCCTCCTTCTGAGCGGGGCAGGACAGCCGTGGTCAAGAAAAGTGGTCAAGAAAAAAGGCAGCCCCCCCGGCTGCCTCGACGCACTTTCCACAACCCGATGCAACCGCTTCTCCAGGCTGGCTGTGGTTGCCGTTCATACGGAAACAAAACTTTTTGTGAGTGCAGCGAAGGATACGGGCGCTTCTCGTGGCTGCCCATTCGGTCTGGGCTGGGTGATCAAAACAGCGGCAACACCAGCAGCCAGGGCAAAACCACAGATCTCCAGGGCCACCCTGGGGCTCGTCCAACGGGTCTTGGCAGGGGCCTGATGGGGGAACCGAACCGTCTGTCCAGCCCGCCTGGCCAGGCTGCAAGCCTTTCTGCGCTCAGCCCAATTCAGGAAAAAGTACTCCGATCCGTGCAGGCGCTTGTCTGCAAACAGTCGGTGCAACTTTTTTTCCAGCTCCCTCTCCCTGGGTAGTCTCACAATCTGGCAGACCGTGTCGGGCTTGAGTTCATTCATGCGCCGCTGGATATCAACGGTGACGCCAATTTTGGTTAGCGCCTTGCGCTTGATGATGTAAAGAAATCCCATGGGCGCTGATGGGCATGTGCATGAAGAGAAGTGCCCACCGCGGGACTTGAACCCGCACAACCGAAGTCACTGGTACCTAAAACCAGCGCGTCTACCAATTCCGCCAGGTGGGCACGTTGACTGGCACCCACAACTTAAAGCAGGAGGTGGTGAACTTGAACAGCGCCCTTGAGCAAACCTGTCGGAATCCGTGTCTGTCAGAATCCATGGCGCAATCGTGGCGGATGATGGCTCCTGGACACCCTGAACACGACCTTTTGGGGATTATCTCCCTCGCGATGCCAGAAACGTGGCAGCACACGGTAAATCATTTGCTGGACGTGGTCCTGGCCTTCTCCGGTCTGTCCCTTGTGCTGGGCTATGGGGTGCCGGTGCTGGCCCTGCTCCTGCTGCTGCTGCCCACCGCTTTCCCGGAACTTTCCCGTCCCCGCGATGTGCTGTGGTCTCTGGTGCTGGCGGCTCTGGCGCCCTTGCTGCTGCTGAATCGTCTGCCTGTCTTCAGCAGCGCCGGCTTCGGCGAGTTGATTGCCACGGTGCTGATGGCGCGTCTCGCTGCCGAGGTGGGGCAAGGGCGCTGGGGGGCGCTCACCCCGGACCAGAGGTCGGCGTTGCGCCACCTGCCCCGGTGGCGTCGCGCTGGAACTGATCTGGTCGCTGCTGTTGCCCAGGCGGCAAAGGACGCCTGGAATGCCAGTATCCAGGCAGCAAAGGCAGTCTGGAGTGCCACTGTGCAGACGTCAAAGGACGCCTGGAGCGCAGTGTCAGGCCAGAAAGGCCCTGTTGAAGAACAGCGCCAACATGGACAGCCTGCCCAGAAACCTGTTCGCAAACAGTGGGTCCGTCCCGATCCATCGGATGGGATGCAGGTGGACCAGGATGGTGAGACCAGCCCCGGGATCCCGGATATGGCCACTGAAGTGGGGGCAAGCTCGGCTCCAGCCACTGGCAATGTCCCTGATGCCGAATCCGCTCCACCGGTTACCGGTGAAGACGGTGATCCCGATGATGTCACCGGTGCTGCTGCACCGCCCGTGGATGCAGCGCCAGAGGTTGTTGGGGGCCGTGCCGAGTCCCCGGAGCCGGTGGCCCAACCATCCGAGGGGGCTGCGGTTGATGCTGGTGGCCATGGGCCGGAGTCTGGGGAAGCTGCCCCTGAGGAGCCCAGCGCTCCCGAGCCTGCAGAAGAGCCGCGACATGCCCCACCGGTTGCCGGTGAAGACGGTGATCCCGATGATGTCACCGGTGCTGCTGCACCGCCCGTGGA
>VXWH01000070.1:10217-14241 GCA_009836025.1 Synechococcus sp. SB0668_bin_13
CCGGTGAAGACGGTGATCCCGATGATGTCACCGGTGCTGCTGCACCGCCCGTGGATGCAGCGCCAGAGGTTGTTGGGGGCCGTGCCGAGTCCCCGGAGCCGGTGGCCCAACCATCCGAGGGGGCTGCGGTTGATGCTGGCGGAGCGGCCCAGGAGGTGATTAACGCTTCAGGAACTGAGCCAGCACAACGATCAGCGGGGGATGATTCTGCTAACCCTGTCCAGGAGGGGAAGGATGTGGCGGTCCGCAGCCTTGATGAAGTTGATAAGGAACTGGGGAACTCCGGTTGACCTGCCTGCTGAAGCGGCAAAGCAGCTTGGGGACCACAGGCGGCTGCCCAACCTGAGCGTGGGGTCTTTCCTGAAGGCTCTGCTGCCGACCCCTTGCAGGTGGTTCACAAGTGCAGGCACGGCAATGCAATCAACATGGACCTGGGCTTGGCATCCCTCGCTGTCACCTCCGACGGAGAAAAGATCGCCCCGCCAAAGTTTCCATGTTCTGCCCTGAAGAGATTCGGGTGGCTACAGCCGCGCCTCAGCCACAAGCTGAAGGGCTCCAGCAATCGGACCACAGCCTGGCTGAAGCTGGCCAAGGCCCATGCCGCAGTCAACGATCAACGGTCCATGTCGGCGATGCGCCGCCTGCGGCACTGAGCAGGACCGGGACGTTCATGCCGCTGGCAAAGTTGCCCATGCAAAAGGCCACAACGCCTTGAACTGGGGGTTTGGCATCCATGCTCATCACACTGATCCTTGGCGCTACTCTGGTTGCAGGGCTGCCTGATGGTTATCTCCACAAGAAGCTTGACAGGCTCATCAGCCGCTAGCCCGCTTGGGAAGGAGAATCAAGGGCAATGGACCCGCTGCTGTTGTATTCAACTGTAAGGAGGCAGAACTGAACGAACCGCCATGCCCCATTTCCATGCTACCGTCCGCGTCGGTCTGAGACCTTCCGTCCTGGATCCCGCCGGGGAAGCCGTCTGCGCGGCGGCCCAACGCCTTGGCCATGGCGCCATCCAATCCATCCGCATTGGCAAGGCCATCGAGATCCAGTTGGATGCCCCTGACGCAGCAACCGCCCGGCAGCAGTTGGAGTCCCTCAGTGCCCAGCTTCTGGCCAATCCCGTGATGGAAACCTGGAGTCTGGAACTCCACAACCGGGAGGCTTGAGATGCACGTTGGTGTGGCGGTGTTCCCCGGCGCCAATTGTGACCGGGATGTGGGCTGGGCCCTGGCGGGTTGCCTGGGCTGGCGTGTCACCTTCCTTTGGCACCGGGACGCCACGTTGCCCAGGAAGCTGGATGCCCTGATCCTGCCCGGTGGCTTCAGTTATGGGGATTACCTGCGCTGCGGGGCCATTGCCAGTTCCGCGCCGCTGCTGGGGGCCGTGGCGGATTTCGCGGCCACGGGCGGGCCGGTGCTGGGCATCTGCAACGGCTTCCAGGTGTTGACGGAAGCTGGTCTGCTGCCTGGGGGACTGATCCGCAACAGGGGTCTTCACTTCGTTTGCCGGGATCAGGGGTTGCAGGTTGAAAGCTGTTGCTCCCCCTGGCTGCGTCACTTTGCCCCAGGGGATGCCCTCACCTTGCCCATTGCCCATGGGGAAGGGTGCTACCACATTGACCCTCCCGGCCTGCGCCAGCTTGAGGACCATGACCAGGTTGCCCTGCGCTACCTGGACAATCCCAACGGGTCCGTTGGCCACATTGCTGGTGTGAGCAACAAGGCGGGCAATGTTCTGGGGCTCATGCCCCATCCGGAGAGGGCCTGTGACCAGGCCACCGGCGGCACTGACGGACAGGCGCTGTTCCGGGGCCTGGCGCGCTGGATGGGTTTCAGTTGACGGCGGCGAAATACTCCTTGGACTTGACCGGGTCAGGATTCATCGTGGGGTCACCGGGTGTCCAGTCGGCGGGGCACACCTCATCCGGGTGGCTGCGGATGTACTGGAAGGCCTGGAGCACCCGCAAGGTTTCGTCCACATTGCGGCCCACCGGCAGGTTGTTGACGGTGGCGTGCATGATTACACCATCCGGGTCAATGATGAACAGCCCCCGCACGGCCACACCGGCCTCTTCATCTAAAACATTGTAGGCATTGGCAATGGTTTTATTCAAATCAGAAACCAGGGGATAGGCAATGTCCCCAAGGCCACCCGCTTCCCGATCTGTTTGCAACCAGGCCAGGTGCGAATACTCACTATCCACGGAAACCCCCAGAACTTCGGTATCCTTGCTGCTGAACTCCTCGTAACGGTCGCTGAATGCCGTGATTTCCGTGGGACACACAAAGGTGAAGTCCAGGGGGTAGAAGAAGAGAACCACATACTTGCCGCGGTATTGAGACAACTTGACCTCCTGGAACTCCTGGTCAAACACGGCTGTGGCCGTAAAGTCTGGGGCTGGTTGGCCAACACGGATGGTCATGGTGGGGGCGTGGATCAAGGTGGCCTGAGCACAGGCACGCTGCCGCTGGCCTGCTCAGTGCCGTTACCCTAGCAACACGTGGGTCCGGACGAGGCGTACAATGGGCAGGACAACCACCAACGGATTGCCTGCCCATGGGATGGGACCCCAGCGTCATGCGCAAATTTGCCGCCACCAGCCACCAGCGTCTGATTCATCAGCTTCGCAGCGAACTCCGGAGCGGCGACTTGGCGCCACCACTTCCGACCACCGTTCTGGAATCCGCTGCCAGCGCTGCGGCAGCACAAGCAGCGGCGCCACAGGGGGGGAAGGCTTCAAGCCAGGAGCAAGGGCAGGGGAAACGGCCCCGATCCTTCCGTGAGCGCCTCAATGCCGTTGATATGCGCTGAGATGGGCTGAGCACCGGGGGGGGGGGCCACCCATGGCCGCCGGCCCAAGCCGGATGGGGGCTTCCATGCTCCCCTGCCAGGCCAGGCTTTGTGGCAAAATCAGTTCCAATGAACACTCTCCAATGGATTGGACCGAGCAGCTTGAAGCTCTGGCTAAAAAACAAAGGCCCCCAACTGGCAGGCTCCCCCCAATGAAGAGGCCACGAAGATGGCTTTGGTGGCGTCTTTTCTCCGCGCCCTGGGCTACGACGTCTTCAATCCCGCCGAAGTGATGCCGGAGTTTTCCGCCGATCTGCCCCTCATCAAGAGAGGCGAGCGGGTTGACTACGCCATCCTGGAAAACAACCAGCCCAGGATCCTGGTGGAGGTGAAAGCCTACAAAACGAACCTGGACGAAGCTGAGCGTGGCCAGTTGCAACGGTATTTTCATGCCACCAAGGCCCGGATCGGCATTCTCACCAACGGCCATGTTTTCCAGTTCTTCGCCGACCTGGACGAGGCCAACAAGATGGATGAGAAGCCCTTTGCCGAGGTCAATCTGCTCAACCTCCGTCAGGCGCCACTGAGCCAGTTAAGGCATGTCACCAAGCCCAAATTCAACCTGGACGAGTTGCTGGGCATTGCTGAGGAATTAAAATATATCAAAGGCGTCAAGGACGAGATTCGTAAGGAATTAACTGCACCCAGCGATTGACTGGTTAGGGAAATGGCCCAGCGGGTTCACTCCGCCAGGCGGATTCGTGCTCAAATCCTGGACAGCTTCCGCCTAATCGTTACTGAAGCCATCCAATCTTATATTGCTGATCGCATCAATGAAACCCTGGACAAGCCAATTAAAACAGTCGAGGTTAAAGAACACGATCACCAGTCAGACGAACATGATGCTGCAGAAGCTGAAAATTCCAACGACATCGTTACAACACAAGAGGAAATAGAAGCTTTGTATATTGTCCGAGCAATTTGCGCCAGTCTTATCAATCCAGATAGAATCATGGAGAAAGACACAAAAAATTATTGCAATATTACTCTGGATGGTGAACCCAGGAAATCCTTCTTAAGGCTACATTTCAATTTTGTCAGAAAGAAGAAAATCGCCGTCTTTGACCAAGACGAGCCCGAAGTTGTCCCTGTGACGGTTCCATCCGATCTCTATCAATAACCCCAATTCTGGATAAGAGGACGGCAGGGGAGGTCTTCTTGGCCTGGCTTG
>VXWH01000126.1 GCA_009836025.1 Synechococcus sp. SB0668_bin_13
CCTGCAGATGGACCACCCCGTCCACCTCCGGCGCAAAGCGGCTGCAACGGCCACGCTTTTCCCCGGTGGCGGGGTCTTCCTCCTCCACCAACACGGGCACAACGCGCCCCACCCAGGCTTGATTCTGCCGCTGGGCAATGGGTTGCTGGAGTTGCATGAGCCGGTCACGGCGGGCCTGGGCCACGGCATGGGGCACGGGGTTGGGCAGGGTTGCGGCAGTGGCGCCCTCCTCCGGGGAGAAGGCAAACACCCCCACGTGGTCGAACTGCTGGCGCTGGACAAATTCCTCCAGGTGGGCAAAGTGGGCCTCCGTTTCCCCGGGGAACCCCACAATGAGGGTGGTGCGGACGGTGGCATCCGGCAATTGCTGACGCAGGCGATCCAGCAGCGCCCCGTTCACGTCCGCCTGCCAGGGACGATTCATGGCCCTCAGGATCTCCGGATGGCTGTGTTGCAGGGGAAGGTCCAGATAGGGCAGCACGTTGGGCACCTCCCGGAACGCCGCCAGCACCTGGGGCGTCAGACCGGTGGGATAGGCGTAGTGGACCCGGATCCAGGGAATCGCCACGGTGCCCAGCATCCGCAACAACTCCGCCAGCATGGGCTTGCCGTAGCGGTCACGGCCGTAGTTGGTGGTGATCTGGCTGATGAGGATCAACTCCTGCACCCCCTGCTCCGCCAACTGCTGCGCCTCGGCCCGGATGGATTCCATGGACCGGGAGCGCTGGTTGCCCCGCAGGTGGGGAATGATGCAGAAGGCGCAGCGGTAGTCACAGCCCTCCGCCACCTTCACGTAGGCCACGGCATTGGCGGTGGTGCGTTTGCGGGGCAGGTGCTCATCCGCCAGAAAGGTGGGCACAGCGCTCACCTGTCGAACCCGCTCCCCCGCCACAACCCGTTCCAGCACGGAGACAATGTGTTGATAGTCGCCGCTGCCCACCACGGCCCGCGCCTCTGGCAGGGCCTCCAGCAGTTCCGCCTGGAAGTGTTGGGCCAGACAACCGGCAATGATCAACTGCTTCCCCTCCTCCGCCAGCCGCACCAGGGTGCGCACCGACTCCTCACGCGCCTCCTGGATGAAGCTGCAGGTGTTCACCACCACCAGGTCAGCGTCAGCCTCGTCGCTGCTCACCCCGTAGCCGGCCGCATCCAGCAGCCCCAGCATGTGCTCGCTGTCCACCCGGTTTTTCTCGCAGCCCAGATGGGCAAAGGCCACGGTAGGGGCAGGAGATGATGAAAGGGAGGTGGGCATGGAGTAGAATAATTGGTGACACCATCATGGTCCGTCAAACCGTCCTGCGGATCAGAACCTGCTCCCCAGGCAGAATGAATGAGCGACCCTGATCAACTCGTTGGTGATGCAAAGCAAGCCTGAACACGATGCCTTTGCTCAGGAATGGTCCCAGCCACCAGCCAAGCCCTGAAGTCCTTTAGCGAAGGTTTCCGTCAGACGTTCCAGCCGGTTCTTCGCGCTTGTGGCCAGGTCTTTGGTGCATTGTCTGGTATATCGCTGGCCTTTGGCGCCCTCTCAGCGCTTCTGGCCCTCATCCCACTCCCGGTTTTTCTGGTCAGGCGTCTCTTGCTTCTGCGCTTGTTGTTCTGAGCTGCCCAGGCAACCACGGGTGGTACATGTCATGCCTCCTGTGGCCCCATCATCTGCCTTGATCACCATTGCTGTTGCTAGCTGGTTGGCCCTTGCCCAGTGGCAGGCAGCGCAAGCAAGGTAGACGGCAGTCCGGGCGATCCCAGGTTTCAGCCTTTATGGATATCCAGAGCGTCTTCTGGATGCTCCTGACGTGGTCGTCTTGCGGTTCTGCTGCACGAGCAGCGCCACGAGAAAGACCCTTGCCGCATTATGCTTTCTGACACTCTGCCATTTTTGTGCGCCGCTTCAGCAAACCTGACGAGACCGGCGGCATCTTGTTTTTTTGAAGGTATGAGCAAAATTGTAGTCGGCCCCATGGCGCGCCTCTTGAAGATCCCGAAAAGCCTTCGCTACATAGGCGAGATCGTCAGGAATGGCACGAGTCATGTAATTGCGCAAGGGCTGTCTTTCATCGTCAGCGCCCACCATGAAGCCTGCAGATGCGGTAACGAGAAGAGAAAACAGGGAATAATACGCGGTTGAGATTGATCGCCTGAGATTAGCCTGCCTGGGTTTCCTGGATCCGGATCGGGAAGGTGTTTTGCCTGTTGCAGCAGATCCTGGGAGAGACTCACGCCAGTACCCCCTGAGGATCATCAGCATTGTCCTGGCGCTCCATGGCCTCCCATTGCTTCTGTTCTGCTTGCTCGGCCGTTGTGCGGAATCGCACATGGACCTGGAGATCTTCCCTTGACAGGACTGCCATGCGATCAAGGATGCCCCAGCAAGGACGACCCAGACCCAGACGGCCGGATCCTCAAGGGAGTCTTCCCCCACCTTCACCCTCGAGTCGGCAACCAGGTCTTTCCATGGTTGCTCCTGCTGGTTGCTCAGCAGCCCCTGCCAGACCAAACCAGACCTGGCCCAGGCTGATCCGCTTAAGCTTATGGACTTTCCCCACCCTGGCCATGAAGACACTCCGCTGGCGCCAACTCTTCGGGGACCAGCGGCCGTTGATCGGTGTGGTCCACCTGCCCCCGTTGCCGGGCGCCCCGGGCTGGGGAGGGGACATGGACGCGGTGGAAGCCTGGGCCTTGGCGGATGCCCGAGCCTATGCCAGCGGCGGCGCTGCCGCAGTGCTGGTGGAAAACTTTGGCGATCACCCCTTTTTCCCCCATCAGGCGCCCCCGGAAACCGTTGCCGCCATGGGGCGCATTGCCACCGCCGTGGTGCGGGCGGTTCCCTTGCCGGTGGGCATCAACGTGCTGCGCAACGACGGCGCTGCCGCCATGGCCGTGGCCGTGGCCAGTGGGGCGCGGTTTATCCGGGTGAACGTTCTGAGCGGGGCCATGGTGACCGACCAGGGCCTGATCCAGGGGTGCGCTGCCCAGCTTCTGCGGCAGCGACGTCTCCTGGCTGCCGATGACGTGGCTGTGCTGGCGGACGTGCTGGTGAAGCACGCCTTGCCGCTGACGCCCTTGCCGGTGGGCATTGCGGTTCAGGACACCCTGGAGCGGGGTGGCGCGGATGGGGTGATCGTGTCAGGGGACAGCACCGGAACTCCGGTGGACCCGGAGATCCTGCACCAGGCGCGCCATGCCGCCAAAGGAGCGCCTGTGCTCATTGGCAGTGGCTTCGGGCCAGCCACCGCAGACCACCTGGGTCCTCTTTGTGACGGAGTGATCGTGGCTTCAGCGCTGAAGCGGGACGGCCAACTGTGCAATCCGGTGGATCCCCAGCGGGTTGCACAGTTGCAGGGCCGGTTTCACCCTTGAGACCGCAGACGGCGGGACGCGGGAACAGCCAGCAGAGCGCAGCCCAGGCCCGCAAGCCATAGGGGAGCCGGATTCGTGGACCGGGGCGGTGTGGCCCCCCCATGGGTGTGGGGAACGACGGTGCTGCCGGGGGCATGGGGATGGGCAGCCGCCTCGGGGGACCAACTGGCGAAGGCCAGGATGCTGCAGCTAACGCCAGCGAACAGGAGGGCTGCCTGTTGGCAACGGGTGGGTGGTTGCGTGGTCATCAAGGTGTGGGGCTGAGGAAAAGAGGCCTTCTGCCCATTGTGCCATTCACCTGTCCATCCTGGTGTCAAGATGGATGGAACGCGACAGTGCTTGCATGGGCAGTTCACGTCTGATCCGGCGCAATCGCAACGAGGCCATTGACCGCTGGCCCCGTCTGGTAATGGCTGTTCTGGCTTCGATCGGGGCGGTTGACACAGGCCTCATCACCCTCAACCGGTGGCAGATTGTGCCGGAGTTGTCCTGCCCCGCCACGGGGGATGGGTGCGACATCGTGCTCAATAGCCCCTGGGCCACTGTTTTGGGACAGCCCCTGGCGCTATTCGGCTTTCTGGCCTATGCCACGGTGCTGGCGTTGGCTGTGGCGCCCCTGTTGGCGCCCAAGCAAAGCCGCTGGCAACTCAACCGCGCCACCTGGCCACTGCTGATGCCCCTGTGCCTGGCCATGGCTGTGTTCAGCATCGGGCTGGTGGTGTTGATGGTGGCGGTGATTCAGACCTTCTGCTTCTTCTGCCTGCTCTCGGCCATCCTCTCGGTGCTGTTGTTTCTGATTGCCCTGTTGGGCCACAGTTGGGACGACTGGTGGGCGCAGGTGTTTCGGGCGTTGATTGTCACCCTGCTGGTTGCGGTGGCATCCTTTGCCTGGATCCAGGCCAGTCACCCTGATCGCCAGGTGGCCAACCGGGACGGCCGCCATCCACCCGCCATCACCACCCCCAGCAACGCCTCCCAGGTTGCCTTGGCCGAGCACCTCAACGCCACCGGCGCCGTTGTCTACACCGCCTACTGGTGTCCCGCCTGCCGCGTGCAGAAGGAGTTGTTCGGCAAGCAGGCCGCCAGGGAACTGGCCGTCGTGGAGTGTGCCCGGGACGGCTACAACGCCCAGCCCCAACTCTGCCAGGAGAAGGACGTTCAATCCTATCCCACCTGGGAAGTAGAAGGAGCGCTGCTCACGCCGGGGATCAGGAATCCCGAGGAATTGGCGGACGTTTCCGGTTACACAGGGGAGCGTCTGTTTCCCACCTTGCCTTCCGAGCCCTAATTCATCCCCGTCCGGCGGTTCCCCTCGGCCCTGACGGGCTGAGGGGTTACCCTGTAGTCCATAGGTTCTGGTGCAGTGCAGTGGCCTCCGGTACGCCAACAACCAAATCCCAGGTTCCGCCCCCGCCAACAGCAGGTGTTTCAGCAGTCGAGCGGTGGCGGCAATGGGGGGAGCCTGCGGTTGCCAGCCCCATCATCACCGCCCTGGTGATTTCCCTGGTCAGCATTGGCGCGGTGGCTTTTCAAGCCCTGAAAGCCGATATCAGGGCCGTTGAAACCAGACTCATCACCGTTGAGGCCACACTCCGAGAAGAGATCAGGGCCAGTGAAGCCCGGCAACGGGAAGAGATCAGGGCCAGTGAAGCCCGGCAACGGGGAGACGTGACGGCCTTGAGGGGAGACGTGACGGCCTTGAGCGACAAGCTGGATCGGGTGTTGGAAAACCTGCTGGCGGCCCGGTGAGCGGGGGGTGCGCCAAGGCCCTCTAACCAACAAGCGCTCCCAACGGTCAGTCTTCAAGGCCCACGGGACTACTCGTGATGGCCCGGCCCTGTTGCTGGCGGCTGTGGCGGCGCCAGAAGGGCTGTTGAGCCGGATGATCCAGGCGGTGATGACCACCCCGGCTTTCCCTGCGGAAGCGGGCCGCCTCCAACAGCAACAGCCCCAGGGCGCAGAGGTGCTCCACCTCCACCCACCGGCGCAGGAGTCCCATGGTCTGGGGCAGGATGGGGCGCCGATCACCGGGGACGCTGGTCTTGAGCCAGGCCAGTTCCGGCCTTTGGTCCAACCCATGGGCCAGTGCCTGGAGTTGCTGCTGAGCCATGGCCATGGCATCCTCCTGGCGATTGACCCCGGCCATGGTCCAGCAGAGGTGCCGAATCCGGCGGCCCATCTCCTGTGCCGTCACCATGGACCGGCTGGTCACTGTAATGGGCGCCCCTGGACGGCAGGCAGGAGCAGCTTGGGATCCGGGATCCAGATCCAGAGATCCCTGACCCAACTGGTGGGCGCAGACCAGGCATTCCATCAGGGAGTTGCTGGCCAGGCGATTGGCGCCGTGTACCCCGCTGCTGGCCACCTCCCCCAGGGCATAGAGCCCCGGCACCGTGGTGCGGGCCTGGAGGTCGGTCTCCACCCCGCCCATCCAGTAGTGGGCAGCGGGGGCCACGGGGACAGGCATGGTGAGGGGATCGATGCCCCAGGCGCGGCAGCGGTCCAGGATGGAGGGGAATTGCCGCAGCAGGCGCTCCTGGCCAATGGGGCGCAGGTCAAGCCACACGTGGGTGTCGCCGCGGCGCACCATGTGCCGGGCCACGGCCCGGCTCACCTCATCGCGGCTGGCCAGATTGCCGCCCCCCACGGCGGCCACCGGATCACTGCCGTCCAGGCTGTGGAGCACGGCCCCTTCCCCCCGGGCCGCCTCACTGATGAGGAAATGGGGCGCTCCCGGCACCATCAGGGCCGTGGGGTGAAACTGCACAAACTCCAGATCCCGCAACACGGCGCCGGCGCGGTAGGCCATCACCACCCCATCTCCACTGGCGAGAGGGGGGTTGGTGGTCTGGGCAAACAGGCGGCAGCCGCCGCCACTGGCCAGCACCACGACCCCGGCCCGCAGCCAGCCGATCACCCCGGCCGCCATGAGCTGCAAGCCACAACAGCGTCGGCCGTCCCGCCAGAGTTGCAACACCACGGCGTCGTTGTGCTGGTGGAGGCGGGGCCGTTCCCGCACCCTGGCCTGAAGCACGTCCATGATGGCCCGGCCGGTTTGATCCGCCGCGTGGAGCACCCGCCGCTGGCTGTGGGCCGCTTCGATGGTGCGGCTCAACTGCCCCCCCTGGCGGTCAAATCGCACCCCCAGGGACAGGAGCCGCTCCACACAGCGGGGCGCCTGCTCCACCAGCAGCCGCACGGCAAGGGGTTCACAGAGGCCGGCACCCGCCGCCAGGGTGTCATGGAAGTGGGCCTCCGTGGAATCATCGGGACCCAACGCTGCGGCAATGCCCCCCTGGGCCCAGCGGCTGGCTGAGCGGGCGCGGGAATCCTTGGTGAGCAGGAGGATGTTGAGTTCGTCCGGCAACGCAAGGCAGGCCATGAGACCGGCAGCGCCACTGCCCACCACCACCACATCCCACACTTGGTCAAAGACGTGGCAATCAGGTTTCATTGGCCCGCAGGACCAGGCCCGCTACCGGCAAAGCCTGTTGTCGGCCCTAGCGGTATTGACCATCGTTGATGCGATCAAACCCCACGTTCAGCGCCAGTTCAGGATCTGTCACGGTGAAGTTGTCCTTGTACTTCTCGAACAACTCCTGCTGCCGCTGGGTCAGGTCCAGGTTGAGCACGTCGTCAATGCTGGCATAGGGACCGCCAACAACAATTTTGCCCGCCAGGGTGGGATACATGCCAGGGAACTGCTGGAAGCGCCGCACAGAAGCGTTGTTCAAATCCACCAGCCCCTCTTTCTGCTCCGCCAATTTGGCGTCAGCGGCATTGCGCAGTTCAACCGCCAGGGCGGTCTTCGGCGCCATGGCGCCCAACAGCCCAATGGCCATCACTGCCGCCAACAGCCAAGTACCAAGACGCTTCATCGGAATCGTGCCACGGATCATCGGGGAGTGGCCCTCTTAAAGGCCCCCAGCAGCCTGACAGATGGAACGAACAAATCCTGCTTTCAGGGGCAAGGCTTTTGCAGTTCTTCAAGGATCCACCTGGGGGGTGTTCAGGATTTGGCCGGGTCGTTGCCGACGTGAGTCACCGGGCTCCAGCCGTCGGGCTTGACTGTGCCTTACCCAAGGCCTGCACCAGAGCACGAAAATGCTCTCCCCGGACTTCAAAGTTGGGGTATTGATCAAAGCTGGCGCAGGCTGGGGAGAGGAGCACCGTGGTGGCGCCATGCTCCAGGGCCAGGGCATGGCTGCGGGGAACCGCCTCCCGCAAGCCCGGCAACCGCTGGCACACAATCCGGGGGCACGCCTGTTGCACCTGGACGGCGAAGCCGTCTCCCGCTTCCCCGTAGCAAATTACGGCAGCGGCCCGGGCGGCAATGCCCTCCAGCCAGCCATGGACATCCCCCTGCTTGGCCCGTCCCCCCGCCAACAGCACCAGGGGACCATCCAGGGCCTCCAGGGCTATGCGGGCCGCATCGTAGTTGGTGGCCTTGCTGTCGTTGATGTAGGTCACCCCCTGGTGGCGGGCGATGGTTTCCAGGCGGTGGGGCACCCCTGGAAACGAGCGCAGCCCGGCAGCAATCTGACCGGGCTCCAGACCCGTTTCCAGGGCCGCCGCCGTGGCCAGCAGCATGTTGATGCGGTTGTGTTGGCCGGGCAGGGGCAGGATGTCCGCGCTGAAGAGGGGACCGGAGAGGGCGGTGACCATGCCCTCCTCAATGGACAGGGCCGCCTGCCGGTGCGGCTGCAATACCGACCCACCGCGACAGGTAACCCAGCGGGCTGTGGGCCAGCCGTTGCGGCGCCGCCAGATCTGGGGATCATCGCCGTTGAGCACGGGGATGGCGCTGCGGGTCACCAGGGCCGCCTTGATGGCGCCGTAGGCGGTCAGGCTGCCGTGACGGTCCAGGTGGTCCGGAGTCAGGGTGCTCCAGATGCCGATGCGGGGCGCTATGGTGGGGGAGGCCTCGATCTGGAAGCTGCTCAACTCCGCCACCACCCAGTCAGGGCAGCGCCCCCCGTGACAGTCCAGGGCCAGTTCGGTGGCGGCTGCCCCACTGTTGCCGCAGATGGGGGCATCCCTGCCGGCCTGCAGCAGCAGATGGCTCACCATGGCGGTGATGGTGGTCTTGCCGTTGGTACCGGTAACGCCAATCCAGGGGGCGCTGGTCATGGTTTTCATGGTTTGCCAGGCCAACTCCGTTTCTCCGTAGACCGGCACGCCACGGCGGCGCAATTGAACCAGGACGGGCTCTGCCCAGCCCACACCAGGGCTGAGCACCACAGCCTGGGGATTCAGCAGTTCCAGGAACGTCAAAGCGCAATCAAGTTGCACATGCAAGCCTTCCTGACGCAATGCCGCGGCTGTGCTCTGCAGTTGAGGGGTCTGACGCTGTTCCAGGAGCCACACCCTGTGCCCCTGGGCGTGAAGGAGTCGGGCAGCACTGATGCCGGAGCATCCCAAACCAACCACAGCAGTGGGGCGCACCATGGATCCCTGGGTTAGCTGATCCTTCAAAATACCTTCACGGCCAAACTTTACGATCACAGGCTTACATCCAAAAGGAAATATCCTCGAAAAGTATTGATTCAGTAGGGGCCAAACTCCTGATTGCCAATGGTGAAGAGGGGGCTGTTTCTCTTGAACCAGAGCCAATCCCGCAACGGCGGCGTCTCAGCCAACTCCCGCCGACTCAGGCCCAGGCCGATTTTGTCCGACGCCTGTTGGAGCAAATCAAGCATGGCCTCCTGGTCCGGCGCCTTGGCAAGGGCTTCGTTCCAGCGCCTATGACCCTGGATGCCTTTCACCAGGGCTCTCACCTTCTGGGCGGAGGAGTACTGGCTGTAGGGGTCGGGTTGCGCCATGGCGAGAGGCTGAAGCTCTCAAACGCTAGCAGGTGTGCGCCGAGGTCAGGACAAATGCGCCAGACCATGGGGGAATCTGACAATTGAAAGGTGAGACTGTCCATTGGATCTGCCCACAACAGGGACAGGCTGAAGCCAGGACTTCTCTTGCCCTTCACCCCGCCATGGAGTGAATTGAGAGTTGATTGCAATTTTGTTGATAACGAGTTCTTTTTTACCCGAGTTCTGCATAAGGCGAGGAGAGGAGTTGCTGGTCATGCTCTCCATCAGGGATGATGCAGCATTTGCGTAACAGCACCTTGTCCAGTATGGGCATCAAGTAGTTCTTCATGTTGCGGTCAATACCAGGAACAGTCTTGGCAACGTCATCGAGACAGTAGAACAAAGAACAAGGCAACAGTGAACCCCCCATGAGGGGGCCTTCCACAGCCGCCCTCAGCGACCCCTCAGGTTGACGCCGTGGGTATCCGTCCCGCAACTGGCCAGCAGCCCCAGATCCTGGCGCAGTTGATCCACGTGGTCGCAGATCAGGGGGGACGGACGCCACCGGGGCAGCATGTCGTAGTCGTACCAGGTCTCCACGGCATCGAATTTCAATTGCCGGGCCGCCCGGATCAGCAGGCGGAAATCCAGCCGGTAGCGGGCCGGATGGGCCAGCGCCGCCAGGCCGCCCGCCCCGTGAACGGCGCTCACCACGGCCTCGGCCTGCAATGGCTCCCCACAGACGGCTTCCCCCTGGAGATAGGGCGTCAGGGGTGTTTCCGTGCCGTAGCCCAGGGCCAGAACATGGACAAGACAACCTTTGAGAACGGCGCTGATCTCGACGCCGCGCCACAGCCTGGGGACGGCCTGCCCCTGCCGTTGCAGCGCCGCCAGGGTTTGTTGCACAAGCGGGTAGGCCCGCTGGCTGTGGTGGTCCGTAACCGCCAGATGCTCCAACCCCAGCTCGGCCGCCTGAACCGCCAACTCCTCAGGCGTCAGGCTGCCGTCGCTGCAGGTGGTGTGGCAATGAAAATTGCACCGCCCGGGGCAGCTACGGCGGTCCACCGTGGCCAGAACCGTTGCCAGGGGATGGGGAAGGGGCAACTGTCAGGCGCCCCCGGAGAGGGCCTGCTGCTCCGCATCCCGTCGACGCTTGCGGGCATAAAGCTGGATGGCCACTGCCATGAAAACAACCAGGGCTGCCACCAGCCACGTGGCGGGACCCGTGGGGAACTGGCCCTTGAAGACGGCCAGCATCACGATCACCACCAGCAGCAGGGTGGGGGCTTCGTTGAGGGCCCGCAGCTTGCCACTGCTCCAGGTGCAGGTCCCTTGCTGCAACTGCCCCATGAGCCGATAGCAGAACAGGTGGTAGGCCAGCAGCAGAGCGACAAAGGCCAGCTTGAGGTGCAGCCAGCCCTGGTGAAGCCAACCGGGATTGGCAGCCAACAGGCCGACGGCCATGGCTACCGTCACCACCATGCCGGGGGTGGTGATGATGTTGGCCAGCCGCTTCTCCATCAGCGTGTATTGGGGCTTGAGCACCGCCTGGGCATCCGGACCGAGGGCGTCCGCCTCCACGTGGTAGATGAAGAGGCGCACCAGATAGAACAGCCCGGCAAACCACACCACCACCCCGATGACGTGGAAGGTCTTGAACCAGAGGTAAGCCTCTGGCGGCAGGTGCAGCGCCATCGGGGTGGGGGAGCTTCGGGGTCAGAGCTTATTACAGCATGGCTTGCTGGGGTGCATGCCTCAACTGTCAGGTACTTGTCCACTCAGGGAGCGTTCCGTGCAGAGATCCACTCTTTTGCGGCTTGGCCGAGCGGGCCGGGAGCGCCTAATAGACTCAGGTACGGTCTCTGAGCCCATTGGATAGATTGTCACCATGCCACCTCTCGCCTTCAAGCCTGACTCCAGCTTCTTCGAGAAGATCGCCCTGGGAGCTGTTGGCAGCCGGCATGTGGCGCAAGATCTGGAGAGACTGGGTCACCAGATCGTTGAGCTCGAACGTGGCGCCATGGACACGAAGCTCTGGAAGGACGTAAAGCGCAAGCGAGTCCGCATTCCAGACCTTGTTTGCAAGCTTTGCGGACTTCGCGTCGAGAGCCGGGCGAAAACAAAGGCCGAACTGTCCATGTCCCATAGCTTTTCAGCCCATGAACGTGCCTGGGACTTCGGCATGGTGGACACTGACGTGGTCGCTTTTCCTGTCTGCACAAAGGATAAGGATCAAGAAAAGCAGTGGTGCATTGGTCGGCTCAACGATCAAAATTCTTATTGGCACGAGCGTAACCGGATCCAGTGGCAACCCCAAGGCAAGGTAAATTACATACGAGTCGGCCAGTTCAGAGACGTACCACATGACGAAGCGTCAACCAAGGGAGTGGCCGAAGCGTCGGAAACCAGTATATCGTGGAAGTCACGGTTTTCCCGGCGCAACGGCTTTGTTGAAGCCGTGAGCGGTCAAAAGATCACACTCACCAGAGCTGGCGATGGGCATCGTCACACCCAGACGATTCCCCCGAAAATAAAGATAGTAGTAGACCGTGGCGACCAAGTTGCGCTCAATCAGATTATCGCGTCGAGAGTCAGGCCAGAAACTGATAATCACTTGCGTTGCTCCCAGGAGTTGACAGACTGTCAACTTTTGCAACTTCTGTCTTCCCGCGAGCGGACTCAGCGTTTTACTGGGGTGAAGCTGGCCAGACTCCGGCTTAGGCGTAGCGACTCTCTAACCAATACTATTGCTAGTCTTGAAAGAGATCAGGAAGAAGACATGTACGTCCGGCTGGAAGCTGCGGCATACCTTGTTGCAATCTGTGATATGGGAGCACAAGATCTCTTTATGCCGTACTTGATGCATTCTGACGAGCAGATTCAGCTTGAAGCCGTCATTTCGTTGGGAGAAGCCGGTACCCAGGAGTGTGTGAGCCTATTGAGCACCATCTTGAACGACGCTGAACGCCCTTACTTTACACGTAGTGCTGCGGCTTGGTCGTTAAGTCGCAGCAATGACTCTCAATCGTGTCAGTGCCTTGTGCAGGCGTTTGGGGATGTCAATCCGAACCTCCGTGAAGAGGCTCTTGAAGGTATTGTCAGGCTGCATTCAGACGCAGTTCCCTGGCTTCTCTCCGGATTACAGGAAGAGAATCCTGCTATCGCAGCCGGCTGTGCCGAGGCCCTGCGTCAGCACGGAGCGCTACCAGCCGACGTCATCGATGCGCTGACTGGACAGCTTGCCGGGGAGAATCCCTCCAAGTGGGCCGTTTGGCTGGCTGGTCACCTGCCCAGAGAGTATCTCGCGGGGGCAGTAGCGGATCTACAGGAAACGGCGCCGGAGCTTCACTACGCGATTACTGTATTGTGGTCGTTTGCCGAAAGCTGGATAGCGCGGCACTGGGAGTTGCAACCGGGCGCAAACTTCCCTCCTATGGGCAATGCCCAATGAATTTTGACTTCCCCCAGGACAAGCAGATGTACCGGACGCCCTGCGGCCTTCAGTTGTGCGGTGACAGCTTGGAGTTGTTGGCGCACCTGCCGGATCAGTCCGTGGATTTAATCATGACCAGCCCTCCCTTTGCGCTGCTGCGACAGAAGGCATACGGCAATAAAGGCCAGGATCAGTATGTCGAGTGGCTAGGAAGGTTTGGAGAAGCTGCATACCGTGTGCTGAAGGATAGCGGCAGCTTCGTTCTGGACCTGGGCGGGGCCTACAAGCGCGGCAAGCCGGTACGCTCGCTCTACAACTATCACGTACTTTTAGACTTTTGCGACCGTCTCGGCTACGAATTGGCAGAAGAATTTTTCTGGTTCAATCCGTCGAAGCTGCCGTCGCCAATCGAATGGGTCAACAAGCGCAAGATCCGAGCCAAGGATGCCGTAAATACTGTCTGGTGGTTTTCCCGATCAACTGAGCCAAAAGCGGACGTTACGAAAGTGTTGGTACCGTACTCGAAGCGGATGAAGACGTTGCTTGAGAACCCCGGCAAGTTCTACCAACCGAAGGAAAGACCTTCAGGGCACGACATCGCCAGGGCCTTCGCCAGAGACAACGGCGGTGCGATTCCCTCGAACCTGCTACAAATTCCCAATACGGAAAGCAATTCAAGCTACCTGCGACTGTGCAACATGCTGGGCCGAAGAAGCCATCCCGCACGGTTCCCCAGCGCACTACCACAGTTCTTCATACAATTCCTTACCGACCCGGAAGATCTGGTGGTGGACATTTTCTCCGGGTCGAACACCACCGGTCAAGCGGCAGAGCAACTCGGCCGCCGTTGGCTCAGCATGGACGTCAGTCGCGAGTACGCTGCCCTCTCGGCTTTACGCTTCATGGATGCCTGGAGCGATGCGGAGGTTCATCAAACCATCACACGGCTTGACGCTGGTGAAGCCGTTGATCTATGTCTCGGCCTAGTGTTTCAGGCACCCCTGTGGTCAGGCTCAACTAGGTAGCTGGCTCATCATCGTCCAGTGAGTCAATCTGCGGCAACGGCAGCCAGGGGGCGCACCAGATAGAAGATCCCCCGCCCGGCAAACCAACCACCACCTCGATGACGTGGCAGGTCTTGAACCAGAGATAGGCCTCTGGCGGCAGGTGCAGCGCCATCGGGGAGGGGGAGCTTCAGGGGTAGAGCTTATTACAGCATGGCTTGCTTGGGTGTGCTCCTCGCCGGTGTGCTTCCCCATGGTTCCCAGGCAAGCGGGAATGCGGAGGAAGGAAAACCTCACTCTCTCGTTCAGGTGGTTGTGTGCCGTCCTCTCGTGACAAGAGACACTCGAATCAGCCATGGGCATAGGCTTGGCCAAGGGGGCATAGGATGTGTCTCGAAGGTGGTAGAAATCAGGAGAGGGTGATTCTCCGAGTAACGT
>VXWH01000066.1 GCA_009836025.1 Synechococcus sp. SB0668_bin_13
CTAGCAACTTCTTCTTCCTAATCCTGGTATTGCCATTCCTCGATGTTCCCTATAGTGATACTACAAGAGTTAAACTAGAGCATCTCTGAGCAAGATTCCTTTCCGGGGGTGGAATGGGGTGATGTTTGGGTTTCGTGTCATGAAGAGGATGGAGAGGAGCTTTGCGGAGCTTGAGTAGGAGAGCAAGAAGCACGAGACAAGGAGGGAGGTGTTTCTGGAGAGGATGGAGGATCTGATTCCGTGGGATAGGCTGGTAGCAGCCATCAAACCCTACGATCCCCAAGCCGGGAAGGGGAGGGCGCCCTAGGTGCTAGAAGCCATGGTGCCAGTGCATTGCGTCCCACTCTTCTATAACCTCAGTGATCCAGCCATGACCGTGTTGGAGCGGGCGCGGGACGAGATCTGTGAAAGCTGTGGGTGAAAGCTGCCGCCAGTGTACGATCCGTTTTCAGGGGGTGGGTCCATCCCCCTGGAAGCACAGCGGCTGGGGTTGCCGCCCGCCTACGGGTCGGACTTGAATCCGGTGGCGGTGATGATTGGCAAGGCCATGATTGAAATACCGCCAAAGTTCAAGGACGGGAAGCCGGTGCATCCGGGTGTGAAGGAGCGCATGGATTACCACAATGCCGAAGGGCTGGCGGAGGACGTGAAGCACTATGGCGAGTGGATGCCTGAGAAGGCCCAGCAACGCATTGGGCATCTCTATCCACAGGTGGACCTGCCCAAGGATCACGGCGGCGGCAAGGCAACCGTGATCGCCTGGATCTGGGCACGTGCCGTGCCCAGCCCGGATCCGGCATTTTCCGATACTTGCCCAAGGCCTGGCGGAACATCATTGCCGCAGACGTGGACGGGCAAACCTCCACCCCCTACGCCGTTGACCAGTCCGCCCCCAACCTGAACCGCTGCTCGGCGGCGCGGCGGGTGGCCCGGGCTGTTTTTGTGGCCACAGCAGCCACGGAAGGCCAGGAGAACCTGGGCATTGACGACAAAAGAATCTATCTGGGTGTGGTGCAGCCTGGCGAGAAAATTGCCGTCTTTGGCGATGCCCTGCGGCGCCTGGCCAACCAGGCCAAGTTCATGCACAGCGATTTGGGGCGCTGCTGGTATTCCAGGGCGTCCAACCTCAACCGTATGGCCATGGATCGGGCTGGGCAGCTTGAAGAATCCCGTGTTCTGATGGAGATTGACAAAGTGGTTTCCGAAGTCGTCAGGTGTACGGATCGTGGTCACTTCGCTGTCGTTCAAGTGGCGCCTGGAAGTTCGTCAGACGTCCCCGACGAACCGGGGGGCGTGAGAGCGGTTGTCCTCAGCGTTGCCCACGCCCACACCGGCCGCAGCGATTCTTCCGCCGCCATGACGGAGATCAAGGATATTCTTCTACAACGGGGCAACGTACCCCGTGCCTATCGCAACACCCTCGTTTTTCTTGTGGCTGATTCCAGGCAAGTGGATACCTTGCAAGACGCCATGGGCATAGTTCTTGCCTGGGCCAGCATCGTCCGTGATGCTGAGCGCCTGGACCTGAGAAAAAGTGACATCGCCCTCGCTACAACCAAAACAGCAGAAGCCCGGGAGACCGTTCAAACACGCCTGAAGGAAGCCTGGTGTCACCTGATCTATCTCTACCAGGAATCCCCCCAATCTGATGTGAAGTTCGCGTCCTGCCGTATTCCTTCTCAAGATGGCGTCCTCAGCCGCACCAGCAAAAAACTGGTGAGCGGTGAGGCCCTGCTCCCGGAAATCGGCCCAGTGCGCCTGAATGGTGCGCTGGAGAAAACCGTCTGGGGCGACAAGCCGCACCTGTCCCTGAAGGATCTCTGGGAGTACCTGAACCGATACACCTATCTCCCCCGCTTGAAGAACCGCGACACCCTCGTCAAGGCCATCAAGGCGGCTGTGGGCGGAAAGTCCGGTCCGTTTGCCTACGCCGAATGGTGGAACGCTGACACCGGGTCCTATGCCGGTCTCGTGATGGGAAACGCTCCCCATGCCCCTGTTGTTCTGGACAGCGAATCTCTCCTTGTGCGACCGGAGGTTGCCGCCCGCAGCCAGCCGGCCAGCACCCCTGCGCCAGGGGCGGAAGAGTCCCTGCCGGGATCAGGGGCAACGGTCATGGGCGCTGCCGGAGCTGGCCAGCTCCGGCAAGGCGTCTTGGCATCATCTGCACCCCGCGACATGGGTGGAGAACCCAAGGCGGCAGCAGAGCCACGGCTGACCCGGTTTCTGGGAACCGTGATGCTCTCGGCGGACCGCCCAGCCAGGGATATGAGTCAGATCGTGGAAGCCATTGTCCAGCAGTTGACAACGCTTCCGGGCGCAGACGTCTCGTTGAAGCTTGAGATCGATGCAGAGGTGGTCACAGGAATGGACCGGGCCAAGGTGCGCACACTCATGGAAAATGCCGCAACCCTTGGTTTCATTGATAAGTTGATCGAGTAGATTGCAACTACGAAGCCCCCTGAGGAACGTCTGAACAGGACTCAACAGATTCCATGGCCATGGCCAGCCCTCGCCGTTGCTGGAGAAAAGAGGGACTGAACCGTAGATTGTCCAGATCCTGACGGTCAAAGTTTGGCGCCAGGGTGTGGCTGATGCGACCGGGGTTGGGAGCCAGAACATGCACCTGTTGAGCCAACAGCAGCGCTTCCTCCAGATCATGGGTAATCAGGATGGCGGTGAGACAGGTGCGCTCCCAAAGGCGGTAAAGAAATTCCTGCATTGTGGCGCGGATGTGAAGGTCCAGGGCGCCAAAGGGCTCATCCAGCAACAGCACCTTGGGATCCGCTGCCAGGGCGCGGGCAATGGCCACCCGTTGCTGCATGCCACCGGAGCATTCCCTCGGCAGCAGCTTACGCCGATCCCCCAGCCCCACCACGTCAAGGAAATAGGCTGTGCGCTCTCGAATGTCCCGCCGTGAGAAGCGGCCTTGCAACTCCATCCCGAAGGCCACGTTCTGTGCCAGGTTCAGCCAGGGATAGAGGCTGTAGTTTTGAAACACGAGACCGCGATCAGGACCCGGACCCGTCACGGGCTGTCCATCCATGCGGATCACCCCCCGGCTGGGGCGCTCCAGCCCGGCAAGACAGCGAAGTAGCGTGGACTTCCCGGACCCCGAGCGTCCAACAATCGCGGTAAACTCTCCCGAACGGACCCTGAGATTGATGTTCTGAAGCACAAGCCGAGCGTGACGCCCTTCACCGAAGGTTTTGGATAAAGACTGAACGTTAAATTCCATGGCAAGTCTCCTCCTGTTTAGACCGCCCAGCGGCAGGTGAGTCGCAACAACAACCGGAAAGCCAGGTCAATGGCAAAGCCCATCAGACCCAGCACCAGCAGGTCGGCAAAGATCTGCTCTGTGCGAAAAAACCGTTGGGCAAGCTGAATCCGCTTGCCCAGGCCCACCTCTGCCGCCAGCAACTCTGCCACCACCAACAGGTTCCAGGAGGTGGCCATGTTGATGCGCAGGGTGTCGATAATACTGGGCAGGGTATAACGGGTAATCACCTGGGCCACCACTTGGCGCCGGGATCCTCCCAAGGTGAGTGTGGTTTCAATGAGTTCCCGGGGGACGAATTTTACTGCATCCATCACCATGAGCATGTTAAAAAATACTGTGCCAATTGCGATCAGTACAATCTTCGGCGCCTCGTCAATGCCTAGATAAATAATTAGCAGGGGTGTAAACGCCGCGGCAGGCATATAGCGCAAGAAACCGGAGAGGGGCTCCAGAAGGGCTCGGATGGTGGCAAAGGCCCCCATCAGGATTCCCAAGGGTACCCCCACCACAGCCGCCAAAAGGAAACCCAGCATCACGCGACGAACACTGGCGGAGGCATCCGCCAGTAAGATACCGCTGCTGGCCATGGACCAGAGGGAGTCGATGACCTGTGCAGGGGAAGGCAAAAAGGCGGGATCCACCACTTGTGCATGACTCACCGCCAGCCAGAGCAATAGCGGCAACAGCAGTGAAGTCCCATGAAGTCCCAACCGCCAGGCGGAGGAACGGAGGACCTCTGAAGAGAACCAGCGCCGGATTGCGTGGGTGATCATTGTGCAGAAGCCTTGATGAAGCGATCATCAAACAGATTGCTCATGTCCGGCTTCTCTGGAATAAAACCGGTCTTCACCATGAAATCCGCCATGATCTCAGCCGCATAGGGCATGGATTTCATCGTGGTGCCTTCACTGAAGGCCTCAAAATTGTCCTCAATGCCAAAGAGTGTGGTGCCGTCTTTGTATTGCTGATACTCCTCTGAAGAAATACCGGCACGACTGGCCATGATGGCTTCTGCCTCTTCGGGATTGCTGTCCATGAAGGTCCGTAGTTCCCACCAGGTGTCAACAATGGCCTGAACCGCATCGGGACGTTGAGCAATCAAGTCGGCATTGCAGACCAGAAGATCGGGAATGGCGCCGGGATAACTGGAGGAGTCCACCAGCACATGGGCGCCGTCCCGTTTTCTGGCCATGCCGGTGAAAGGAGGAAAGGCGCCCACAGCATCCGCCTTGCCCGCGACAAACGCGGCGGCTGCCTGGTCTGTGGGGAGACCCTTGATCACCAGGTCATCCCGTGTCATTCCCTTGTCCTGGAGGGCCAGACTGAGGAGAAAGTCATCCACAACCCCCTCTTCAATGACAACGGTCTTGCCCTTTAGATCCTGGATTGAAGTGATGGAGCCATCAACAATAATCTGATCATTGCCAGTGGAATTGTCGTTGACCAGTACCACCACCTGGCCGCCGTTGGCGCCAGGAAGAAAGGAGATGGTGTCGTTGAGTGTCTGGGAGTTGCAGTCAATCTGACCAGCGGCCATGGTTTCCATGGATTCCACATAGCCGTCAAACCACTTCATCTGCACATCTACACCGTTGTTGGCAAACAGTTCCTTCTCTGCGGCAATGGCCCAGGGCCACCAACCGGCCCAACTGCTGTAGCCAATGGTGATGGGGTCAGCGCTCCGGGCCGAAGCCGTGGACGTTGTGGTGGATGGTGGTCTGGGACCACAGGCGGCCGCCAGGAGGCAGGCCGCGGCAAGGCACATCAGTCTGGGGAGAAGGGTGTCAGGTGACCGGCGGCGGGTGAAGGTCATGGCAAGTGGTGGGCAGAGGAACGGAAGCGGGTGACGGGGGTGTCAGGTGACCGTCACCGACGGCCGCTGCAGACCACCGGGGTGCTGTGGCGGATTCCGGTGGTGGCGGCCTTGGGCCAGGAGTTGCTGCCCAAGCCAGGCCAGCCAGTCCCCCAGCCCGGCGCCGGTGAGGGCCGATACCGGGAACACGCCACAGTGGGGATTGATCTGCCGAACGTGGCGGCCCATGCGCCCCAGATCGGCGGGCACGTGGGGGAGCAGATCAACCTTGGTGATCAGAACGCAGTCCGCCTCACGGAACATCACCGGATACTTGAGCGGCTTGTCCTCTCCTTCCGTGACACTGAGCAGGGCCAGCTTGCAGTGTTCGCCAACGGCAAACTCGGCTGGGCACACCAGATTGCCCACGTTTTCCACCCAGAGCAGATCCAGGGACGCCGGATCGCATTGCTGCCGGAGCAGTGACAGACCTGTGGAGACCATGGCGGCGTCCAGATGGCAAGCCCGACCCGTGGTGATGGGAACCACGGGAACGCCCAGACCCGTCAGCCGCTGGGCGTCCAGTTGGGTGGTCATGTCCCCTTCCAGCACAGCCATGGCATGGGTGCCATGGAGGGCGCGGAGGGTTTGCTCCAGCAGGATCGTCTTACCGGCGCCAGGGCTGCTCATCACGTTGATGCAGAACAGTCCCCAGGCGTCGAACTGCTGGCGGTTGTGCTGGGCCTGCTGATCGTTGGCCGCCAGCAGGCTGATGTTCATGGTGTCGCTGATGGACATGTGCATGGCGATGGATCGGCGAAGGAAGGCGTTGGCGGGCCACAAGGATTTGCCGGGGCTGGCGGACCACAGATCCGGGGTCAGCTGTAGTCGATGCGCTGGATCTTCAACTCACGGCCGGAGAGGATGGTTTCCATGGGGTGACCACAACAGGGGGAGGCATAGCCGCAGGCCGGATCCGGTCGATAGCTGTTGCCGCACACCAGGCACTTCCCCACCAGGGGAACCGACGTGATGCTGAGTTGGGCTGCCGCCAGCCAGGTGTCCTTGACGGCTGCCGCAAAGCTGAGCCGCAACTGACTGGGCTCCACGCAGGTGAACTCCCCCACCAGCAGGTGAACTTGCTCCACACAAGGCTGAACGGGGTGCTGGTCCCGCCAGTCTTCCAGGGCCTGAAGGAGGCAGCGGGTCATGTCCACTTCATGCATGGCTCACCTCCAGGCTTGTCCCACCTCCATGGCACAGACCTCCTGGATCCAGGAGGGCCGCCCCTGCCGTGGCAGTTGACCGGAGATCACCAAGTGGGCCATGGTGTCGCAGACCACCCGGGTGGCCATCAGGGCGGTGATGCCGCTGACGTCGTAGGGGGGCGACACCTCCACCACCTCCAGCCCGCAGACCGTCGCGTTGCGCACAACGTGTTCCAGCAGCTTCAGGGCCTCTCTCGGCAGCAGGCCACCCGGCTCCGGCCAGCCGGTGCCCGGCACGAAGCCCGCATCAATGCAGTCAATATCAAAGGAAACGTAGACACAGTCCGTCCCGTCACTGGCCCGTTCCACAGCGAATCGGGCCGCGGCTTCCAGACCCATCTCCGTGATGTCCGTCACCGTCAGCACGTTGGTGTTGCGCTCGCGGCAGACTTTCACCCCCGGTCGCGGCACCTGCCAGCCGCCAATGCCCAGTTGCACCAGGTTGCGGGCGGGAGCATGGACCATGTTGGTGGCATGGAACCATGGGCAGGTGTGCATCCGCTCGTCCAGGTCTGTTTCCTGGGTGTCCACATGGCGGTCAAAGTGGATGATGCCCACTTTGTGATGGCCCAGATGGCGGCAGATCCCCCGCAACGTGGGGAAACCGATGGAGTGGTCTCCCCCGAGGATGATGGGAAAGGCCCCGGAGGCAAACACGTGGGCCACCCCCTTCGAGATTTGATCGAAGGACTTTTCGTTGCTGCCGGGGATGGTGAAAATATCCCCCACGTCGCAGAGGGTGATCTGCTCCCGCAGGTCCACGCCCATCTCGTAGTTGTAGGGCGTGTAGAGGGCGGACATCTGGCGGATGCCCTGGGGGCCGAAGCGCGTTCCCGGGCGATAGGTGGTGCCGCTGTCATGGGGAACCCCCATCACGGCAACGTCATGGCGTCCCACCTGATGCACGTCTTCCAGGTAGGGGGCCTTCAAAAAGGTGTTGATCCCCGCAAAGTGGGGCAACTCCCCCCGGGAGAAGGTGGAAATGCTGCGGTCCCTGATGCTGTCGGCAGCATCCAGGCCGAGGGCGTGACCCCGTTCCACCTCCTGTTGCCAGCCCGTCTGGGGAAGCTGTTGCTCTTTGGCCAGCGCCTCCCGGCCGGCCCATCCCCGCGTGTGCGGGGAACGGTGATCGTCAGCGGCTGAAGCCATGCCGATGGAAACGACGGTGCAGGCGGTCTCCCGGGCTTTTGTCCCTCCGTGTGCCTGGGTGACCCCAGGGGATTTCTCTTGGACCAGACGCCCCCTGGGGAAATTGGGGGCCGGAACCCTAGAAATCGCTTCCGTGTCCCAAGTGTTGCGACACCTTGCCCCATGGGGCTGTGTGATTGGCTACGGAACCGGAACGCTGCTGCGAGCGCTGCGCAGACGCAGGTCCGCCAGCGCCGTGCGCAGGGGAGACGGGTCCACCGCCAGCCCGATGAGCACCATGGTCAAGCCGCCCCGGTTGTCGGATCTGGCCTGGTACCAGGTCTCAAGGCGGGGTCCCACCGCCTGGATCATCAGCGGCAGGGATTTGCCGGCAATGGCGGCATAGCCCTTGGCCCGCAGCAGGCCCATGGCCGTGAACTGTTGCCGCAGCAGCGCTTCAAGGGCCTGACGATCCCAGACCCCCTCCAGCTTCACCACGGCGCTGGTGACGGGCGCATGGTGGTGGTCATGGGGATGGTCGTGGTGGTCGCCATGGCCAGCGGGATGGTGCGGACTTGTCCGGCTCGGATCCCCCTCCACGTCCCGATCCAGGCCCAGGAGCAACTCAGGGGGCACAGCGCCATGGTGGCTGGCCAGCACCGGCACCCCCGGACGCATGTGGGGATGGATGCGGGCTTTAACAGCGGCCATCTCGGCAGCGGAAATCTTATCGGCACGGCTCACCAGCACCAGGTCCGCACTGTGCAACTGATCCGCCAACAGGGTCTCCAGACTGGTGAGATGCTCCAATTCCGGATCCGCCTGGCGCTGGCGCTCCACCGCTGCGGCATCCCCCACCACGCTACCCGCAGCCAGGGCCTCCCCATCCACCATGGTCACCACGCTGTCCACCGTGACCGCCGTGCGGATCCCGGGCCAGCGAAAGGCATCCAGCAGCGGCTGGGGAAGGGCCAGTCCGCTGGTTTCAATGATGATGCCGTCCAGATTTTGCCGCCGCTCCAGCAACTCCAGCATCACCGGCAGGAACTCCTCCTGCACCGTGCAACAGAGGCAGCCGTTGGCCAACTCCACCACGGTGGGGCGCTGGGCGCCAGCAGTGCTGCTGCTGGCGCCGGCGGTGCTGGATTCAGGCCCACAGACGCCGCAGTCCACCAGGGCGGCGCCATCCAGTCCCACGTCGCCAAATTCATTCACCAGCACCGCCAGCCGCCGCTTCTGCTGGGTGAGCACATGGCGGAGAACAGTTGTTTTCCCCGCCCCCAGGAAGCCTGTGACGATGGTGACGGGAAGCTTGGCGGCGGTGGTCATGGCCAAATTGAGTGCAACGGGAAGGGCTTAACCCCACAAGGTTTCCACTGTCCAGAACACACCCAGGGCCACCAGCAGAGTGGTGGTGGCCATGCGGAGCCTCTGCAACAGCGCCAGGATGGGCCTGGATTGGATCAGCAGGGCAGTCACCAGCAGCAGCAAGGCCCCCTGGGAAAGGAGCAAACCCAACCCATAGGCCGCCAGCGGCGTTGGTTCAGCCCCGATCATGGGTTCCCCCAACAGGAATCCATGAACCCCCATCAGGGGCAGGAGAAGCCAGGCGGGCAGCCAGCCTGCATGAACCAGCCCCGCGGCTGCCAGGCTCAAGCTGACCACAAGCTCCAGAGCCAGACCCAGGTTGGGCTCCGGCGTTGCGCCCAGTAGAACCGCCAATCCACTGCCCGCCAGCCCACTGGCCAGCAGGGGCAGCACCCACCGCCGGGTGGTGAGCGCGGTCATCACGACAATGGCCAAAAGAAAGACCAGATGGTCAACGCCCAGAAGAGGATGGCCCAATCCGCTCACCAGACCCTGCAGCAGGTTGAGATCCTGGGGTTGTACGCCCTCAAAGGGGTGATGGGTCCAGCCGGGGGTCGCTGCCGTCAGCGCAGCAATGCCCCCCATCATCAAGGGCGCAACGGGGCGCCCCCGCAACACAGTCAGGGACCGGGAGGGAGAAAAGACGGTCAAGGATCGGGAGGGAGAAAAGACGGTCAAGGATCGGGAGGGAGAAAACTTCCAGGGACCTTTATTCTAGGAACCTGGATCAGCCCCTGGGCTGGGGGCAGTTGAGGCTGGTCCGTGTATCCCGATCCGTGATGCTGTTGTGGCCGTCTGCCCGCCGGCAGAGCTGCGGCAACTGGCTCCGATCCACCACCGCATCCGTGAAATCGGCCCCGTTGATGCGCGCATCGGTAAAGCTGCTTTGCATGAACAATCCGTTTTCCAGTACGGCATTCCGTAGATCCGCACCCTTGAACCGGCTGGCAAAGGCCACCACGTCCCGGAGAATGGCCCCCCGCAGATCCGCGCCGCTCAAGTCGGAGGTGTTGAACACTGCGCCGGTGAGGTCACTGGCGGAAAGATCCACCCCTGCCAGGTCAGCCTTGATATATTCCGCCGCCTGCAGTTGGCGTCCATGCATGTCCGGGCTGACCACCGCATTGGCGCCGGCGCCCCGCAACTCCGGCGCCGTGATGGCCAATGCCGGAACAGGGGTCAACAGGATCAGCAGCAAGGCCGCCGCCAACCCCAGCAGGCGCCGCAGATGAACCATGGTCTCCCCCTCGTGTGCAGGTACTCTGGCAACGGCAGATTAGCGAATCCCACCGAGAGCATTGCCCCATGGCGCTGACACTGCGGGTTGTGGTGCCTCCTCACCCCCTCATTGCCCACTGGCTCACCGTGGCCAGGGATGCCCGGACACCAGCCCCCCTGTTCAGAACCGCGCTGCAGGAGCTGGGCCGTTGGCTCGGCTATGAGGCTCTGCGGGACTGGCTGCCTCATCAACCCCTCACTGTCACCACTCCGTTGGGGCAAACCACCGGCCATGTGGTGGATCAGGCCGTGGACCTGGCCGTGGTGCCCGTTCTGCGGGCTGGGCTGGGGCTCTGGGACGGCGCCCGGTCGGTGCTCCCCCACGCCCGGATCTGGCATGTGGGACTCTGTCGCGGTCAGGAGGCGGGCACGGTGCAGTGGTATTACAATGGCTTGCCGGACGCCATCGGCCAGCAGACCGGGGTGCTGGTGCTTGATCCGATCCTGGCCAGAGGCACCACCATGATGGCCGTGCTGGAGCGCTTGAAAACCATGGGGGTGGAGGGCAAACGGCTGCGGGTGATGACAACGCTCTGCTCCGCACCGGGCCTGCAGCGGGTTGGGGCCGCTTTCCCTGATCTGGTGGTCTACACCGCCTGCATTGACCCGGAACTGAATCCGGCGGGATTGATCGTGCCAGGTCTGGGGGATGCAGGTGATCGTCTGTTTGGCACGGGCGGCTGAGCAGGTATCCCCCCCCGGTCGTTCCGAAACCTGAATTTTGCTTCACGGCCGGCAGCCAACGCTTTCCTCGGGCTGGTCTCCTTCAGACCGGGCTTGGCTCAAGCTCAAAAAGTCGAACAGGACTTCACCAGAAGTCTGCGCGTGCCAGCCGTGCGGTGGCCTCCAGCAGCCGCACCTATCCCCGTCCATGTATTGTAAATTTTAATGAATTATTGGGGATTACAATTCTTTTCACTAATGAAAATGGGGCAGACTCAGGGCAACAGCACTTTGCCGATGAGCAAGCTAGAACCTCGACGATCTACTGCCGCGTTGTTCTTTCTCGCATTTGCCGGCATTGCGATTGCGTCCTTGAACGGTGCCGGCGCACAGGCGCAGACGCTGCCTACGATCACCTTCTCCAACCCCCATACTTCCGGTCTCGAGGAGGGGAAGACCACCAAATTCGAGGTGGCGGCTTCGCCGAGTCTGAACGCCTCCCTGCCGGTAACGTTCCAGTTTACGCGCACGGGGGACTTCATGGATCCCAACCGAAATCCCTCCGAGCAGAACTTCGCGAACTGCATGAGTGGCGACGGTACCGGCAAGGCCGCCTGCCCCTATGATCTGGACCTGTTCGATTATGATCTTGAGAACATCACAATATGCATTCGGACGGAGGACGACGACATCGACGAGCCGGACGGTACGTTGACGATGATGGTCGAGTATGGTGAGGGCCTCACCTCCAACAGCGTCACGGTCGACATGCTCGACAACGACCCGACGGTGGTGAGCCTGGCGCGGGTGGGTTCGGAGGTGATCAGCGACGGGGGAGCGGCCGCGTTCACGGTGACCCTGGGCCGGGCACTGGTGGCGGGGGAGGTGATCGACGTGCCGCTGGCCATATCCGGCACTGGGGTAAGCGCCGACGGGTACACGTTGTCGGTGACGAGCGGCACGGGGGCGGCGCTCTCCGGGACCAATACGCTCACGCCGAACCTGCGCTTCTCGGGAGCGGGCGCGCAAACGGCGACGCTGGCGTTGCGTCCGGCGGCCGCCAGCACGGTAGAGCGGTACAGGATTGCCCTCGGCCCGGACGGGACGGGCGCCAACGGCTTCGACCGTGCCGGTCTGGGCACCAACGTGGGGGGCGGTGCGAACCCGCACGGGACGCAGAACAGCTTCCATGTGTGGAAAGACCTGGGCCATCCGTCGGTGACGATCACGGGCGGTCCGGCAGAGATGAGCGAGGGCAGCACGGCCAGTTTCACGTTGACCGCGAACCCGGCGCCATCGGCAAGCTTCACGGTGACGGTGAACGTGACCGACAGCGGCGATTTTGCAACTGCCGGCCAGAGCGGGTCGCGTACGGTGAGCATCGGCCCGGACGGCGCGGGCAGTTTCACGGTCACGACGGTGGATGACGGCGTCTACGAGCTGAATGGCGCCATCCGTGCAACGGTTCAGGTGGGCGACGGCTACACGGTGGGTGCGCCCTCCTTGGCGTCGGTCGCCGTGACGGACAATGACGAGGGCATCTTGGTCAAGACTGACGCTCCCTCGGGGATTACGGAAGGACAGCAGTTCCAGGTTATTCTTGACACCAAGCCGTTGTGGGACACCCCTCAGCCGGCGACGTTCAGGTTCACGCGCACGGGCGACTTCATGAAATTAAGGAGCTGCCCGGGATACCCGTGCCCGCAGACAGGTAGCTACAATCAATGGTTGTACGGCGACGGAACCGGCAAGGGCTCGTTTGGCTGGATCCACAACACGACGGGAAATTGGGGCTTCAACCTGGGAACAGTGAACGACAGCATTGACGAGCCGGACGGCACGCTGACGGCGAAAGTCGAGTATGGTGACGGCCTCAGTACGAACAGCGTCACGGTTCCCATCCGCGACGACGACCCGACGGTGGTGAGCTTGGCCCGCACGGGATCGGGGGCGGTGAGCGCGGGCAGTGCGATAGCGTTCACGACGACCCTGGGCCGGGCGCTGGTGGCGGGCGAGACCATCGACGTGCCGCTGGCGATATCGGGCGCGGGTGTGAGCGCCGACGGCTACACGCTCTCGGTGACGAGCGGCACGGGGGTATCGCTGTCAGGGACCGGCAGCCTCACACCCACCTTGCGCTTCTCGGGTGCTGGCGCGCAGGCAGCGACGCTGGAGTTGGTCCCAGGGGCCGGCGGCGCCACAGGGACATACACGATTGCCCTCGGCCCGGACGGGGATGGCGCCAACGGCTTCGACCGCACCGGTCTGGGCACCAACGTGGGCGGCGGCGCGGACCCGGACACGATGCAGAACAGCTTCGACGTGCAGGTGACACCCGCCCAGCAGGCTAGCGAGCCCGTGCCACCGGAGTTGAGCCTTCCCTCCGGCGTCGGCGGCACGGAAGGGGCGGCAGTGGAGTTCACGCTGTCGGCGGCCCCGGCGCCGTCGGAGTCGCTGGAGGTGACGCTGACGGTGAGCCAGAGCGGCGACCACGTGGGATCTGGGGAGATCGGCCAGCGGACGGTGACGGTGCCGGCGAGTGGCAGCGTGACGGTGAGCATCCCCACGGTGGATGATGAGGTGGACGAGGCGGACGGTACGGTGACGGCGTCGCTAGCGGCGGGCAGCAGCGGCTATACGGTGGGTGGGCTGAGTAGCCTCACCGTGGAGGTGGTGGACAACGACGAGGCAGTGCTGCCGTTGTCTGTAGTTTCGTCCTGTGTGTCGGAGGAGCTGATGGGGACGGCGGAGCGTCTTTACGAGCGGCATCGGCATCGTCCGCCGGAGTATGCGGAGAACTGGTTCAGCGTGCTGGTGGCATTTGGTGTGCGGAGCCCATCGGAATGGACGGCGGACAGTCGTACGATCTCGCCGATGACGTCGGCCTCGGCGCGTCAGCGTGGCTGGGGCCGGTTTGCGACGGCGCTGCAATGCCTGGAGGATGCGTCACGCGAGGTGGAGCCGGTGGTGAGCATTACGGGCGGGGATGGAGTGCCGGAGGGGGATGGCGCCAGCTTCA
>VXWH01000155.1 GCA_009836025.1 Synechococcus sp. SB0668_bin_13
GCTGATCACCTCCGATCCCACCCGCGCCAGGCTCACCACCGTCGGGTCGTTGTCGCGGATGTCGACCGTGACGCTGTTCGAGGTGAGGCCCTCACCATACTCGATCACCACAGTCAGCGTGCCGTCCGGCTCGTCAATATCGTCGTCCTTCGTCCGAAAGTTTATAATCCATTCATCAGGATTGTAGTCGAACAGGTCCACCTCGTAGGGACACGCCGCTTGGCCCGTACCGTCCCCCTTCAGGCAGTTGAGGTTGACGGGATTCATGAAGTCCCCCGTGCGCGTAAACTTGAGCGTTACCGGCAGGGAACTGGTGGGATTCTCCGAAGCCGTAATCGGCACTCCGGTGCGCTGTCCCTCCACAAGACCCGACGTGTGGGGGTTGGAGAGGGTGAGCGTAGGCGGCTGCGCAGCGGCGGGCCTGACACCAGCCCCCAACAGGAGGGCAAACACCCATGCCAGACCAGAACCGGAACAGGCTGTAATGTACTTCAGGTGCTGGATAGGCATTGCACTGGACGCCGCTATAGAGTAACTACTTAATTGATTCCAGAACAAATCTCGCTTAGCCTTAATTAATCTACATGACCGGTAGGGGAGGATTCCATAAGGGCAGCGAAAGTTTAGAATGCGCCTCAAGTTACACTACCTACCATGCCGTCCATGATGGAGCGTGCGGTCCCAGGCTTGATGCCGGGACGTACGGCGGTGATGGCGGTGGTGAACATCACGCCTGACAGCTTCAGCGATGGGGGACGCATCACCAGCGTTGCCCAGGCTGTGGACACCTGTGGAGCCTATCTCGAGGCGGGCGCCCACATTCTGGACATTGGCGGCCAGAGCACCCGTCCTGGTGCTCTGGAGGTGGGGCCCGTTGTGGAGACGGAGCGGGTGGCGCCCGTGATTCGGGCCGTTCGCCAACAGTTGGGGCCTGAACCCGTACTCTCCGTTGACACCTTCCGGGCCGACGTGGCGGAGGCGGCCCTGCAGGAGGGGGTGAACTGGGTGAACGACGTGAGCGGCGGCAGCCATGATCCAGCCATGCTGCCGTTGGTGGCGCGCTGGCGTTGTCCCTACGTGCTCATGCACCGCCGGGGCGACAGCCGCACCATGGACAACCTGGCCCACTACGAGGACGTGGTGGGGGAAGTGGAGGCTGCTCTGCTGCGCCAGACGGCCACTGCGCAAGCCGCCGGTGTGGGGCCCTGGCAGATCCTCTGGGATCCCGGCCTGGGATTTGCCAAGACCACCCACCACAACCTGACCATCCTGCGCCATCTGTCCCGCCTGGCCAACCATGGTTATCCCCTGCTGGTGGGACCGTCCCGCAAACGGTTCATCGGTGCGGTTCTTGGCCAGAGCGATCCCTGCCAGCGCAGTTGGGGAACAGCCGCAACGGTGTGCAAGGCCATTGCCGGCGGCGCTGCCGTGGTGCGCATCCATGACGTGGAGGCCATGGCCCAGGTGGCCGCCATGGCGGATGCCCTCTGGCGTTCGCCACGGGATGGCCCTCAACCCCGGGCAGCCGCCTGACGCCGGTACAGGTTCACCAGCAGATCCCGGCGCAGGTAGGGGTAGCGACCCACCCAGAGATTCTGTTGCGGCAACCAGGCATCGCTGAAGGCCGCGACGGGGGAGAAATCCCGCCGATTGGCCATGGCCAGACAACAAACGGCGTCCCCTCGGCGAATGCCCTGGTGCTTCTGCTCCAGGGGAAACGCCAGGATGCCCAGGAAACCATCCTCATCGGCAAGTTCCAGATTGAGCCAGCGGCGCTTGCTCTCCACCAGCTCCAGGCGTCCTGTGGCGTTGACGTCCTCACGGCGCTCCGCCACCCGCTCTTCCGTGAACAGGCCCCCCACTTGGGCGATCACCAGGGCTGTGTGGGGAAACCGGCGCAGGCGACCGTTGCGCTGGGCAGCTACGAGCACCGGACCCCACAACCAGGTGAGGCCGAGGACAATGCCGGTGACCAGCCAGAACGCCCCCCAGGGGCTGGCGAAACCGAGGAAGGTTTGGCCGAGGATCAAGCTGATCACGCCCCCAACCACCGAAATCATCACCCGCTGGAGCAACACCTGAGGGCCGCCCCAGCAAGCAGTGAACTGGGGTCCGGTGGCCACCCTGGGGAGCAACTGGTCCCGCTCCGCTCCGCTCAGCGGAATCAGCATGGCGCCGTGAGGAGATGTTCCAGCCCGTAGATCAGTCCCTCCAGGTCGCCCACACGGCGAATGGTTCTCAACACGCCAGGCATGTAGGCGCTGCGGTCAACGGTGTCGTGACGCAGGGTGTAGGTCTCGCCAGGGCCGCCAAACATCACCTCCTGATGAGCCACCAGCCCGGGGAGTCGCAGGGCATGGAGCCGCAGACCGCTGGGGCGCTGCCCACCACGACTACCCCCAAGGCTTTCCTTCTCCTCCACAGAGGCCGGGTTGTAGGTCTTGCCGACGGCTTCCAGCAACTCCGCGGTCTTGACGCAGGTGCCGCTGGGGGCGTCCGCCTTGCCGTTGTGGTGCAGCTCGATCAACTCGGCATGGTCGTAGAAACGGGCCGCCGCAACGGCGGCCTGCTGCAACAGCACCATGCCCACGGAAAAGTTGGGAATCACCGCAGCGCCAACGGACGCCTTGCGACTGAAATCAGCCAGGTCTTCCAGTTGTTCGGGGGAGAGGCCGGTGGTGCCAACGACCGGGTGAACGCCATAGGCAATGGCCGCCCGGGTGTGGTCATACACCACGGCGGGATGGGTAAAATCCACCATCACGGCGCCGCGATGCTGCTGGCTGATAAAGCAAAGATGCCCTTCCAGATCCCGGCTGACCACCACGTCCAGAGCGCCCAGGCCCAGCAGGGAGCCAATGTCCTCCCCTTGCGCCTCTGCCGCCGTATCAATGGCGGCAACCAGGCTGAGATCCGCCGCCGTCGTGACGGCCCGAACCACGTGGGAGCCCATGCGCCCCAGCGCTCCAACAACAAGAACAGGAATTGTCGAGGCAGGGGAGGGGAGGGAGCCTGGATCGGTAACGGGCATGGAAGCGGGCATGGGGTCTAGGCTTACCCCAAACCATAACCATGCAGCCGCTGGGCGGCCCATGCATTGGCCTGATCAGCGACGCCAGCGCGCAAGAAACGCCACCAGCACCAGCAGCACCAGCAGGACGGCCCCTGAATCAATCAGTCCCCAACTGGTCAGCCAGATGCCCATCAGTCAAAATAGAGCACACTCACCAGTCGGCATTGGTCTTCCGCCATCTGGGCCGTTTCCAGTAGCGTGTGGCTGTCGTGAAACACCATGCAGATCAGTTGGTCGCAACGCTCGATAATCTCCTTGTTGCAAAGGCGACTTGCCTCTTGTAGAGGAAGGTGATCGTGCTCGGGCTTTTCAATCAGATGAAGAACGTGCTTCATCTGCTGGCGCGACTCCTTGCTCTGGCGTGAAAGGCTCTGGGGCAGCACCACCGTCAAGGCGCTGGGCTTGACCGCCAGAACCCCACGGATGACGGCGGCATTGGTTCCCAGGGCGCCGGAGGTGAGCAGGTTGTGACCTTCTCGCACCAAGGCGCTGGCCAGCAACTCCACCAGGTGGGATGTGGTCATGGCCACATGCCGGGACCCAAGCATGGCAATGGATCGCTTGCCCTGGCTGTTGAGCAGGGCCAATTCATGGGCCAGTGTATCAACCCGATCCACCGGGGGCGCGTCAAGGGATCTGGGCAAGGGCTATGCAAAGCTCCCTGCAAGGTAGCATTGACCTCCTCCCAGCCGTCAACGACGGGGATTCCTTGAACGGGAGAGCGGGGCTTGTGTCCCCGGACAGCCTGGGTCACCCTGGGCCATGGCTGCTTTTACAACGGCTCCGGGATCAGGGGTCAGGGCGGGGCAGATCGAGTTGCTCCAGCAAGGGGGTGAAGTCGCAGTTCTCCTGCATCAGACGCAGGGCGAAGCTGGCCTTGATGGGCTCATGGAGCCTCACGTGACCAAGGGCCCGCTCCACCAGCGTCACCGTGCCCAAGGTGTCCTTGCTCACCTTTAACAGGGGCACTTCCAGCTCTCCGGCCCGGGTAATCAACTCCGGAAGGGGGGATGATGCTCCTGTGAGAATCAGACACTGGGTGGAGGCTTCCAGGGCCGCCAGTTGGATGTCGGTGCGGTCCGCACCGGTCACCACAGCCATGTTGCGCCGCTGCCGGAAAACCTGCATGGCCGAATTGACACTCATGGCCCCAATGGACAGGCTTTCCACAAGAAGATCCAACCGCTCCTGGCAGCACAGCACCTCCGCGTTCAGCCGCTGGCTCAACTCACGGACACTCACGCTGCGCAGCAGGGGGCTACGGGGCAAGACACCCAGAAGTGGCAGGTTGAAACGCTTCAGCAGGGGTTCCAGGTCACGTCTCAAGGAGGGGATCACCTCCGGATCCACGGCATTGAGCACCACGCCCATGGCCCGTCCGTTCAGGCGGTGGCAGGCATCAAAGAGTGGCTCCAGACTGGTGGTGCCCTGCCAGGGATGGATCAGCAGCACGGGAGCGTCCAGGCGGGCAGCCAGGGCTGGCAAGTGCAAACCGAAGCAGCAGCCTTCCGCCAGGGAGCCGGGACCCTCCATGATGGTCACCTGGGCTGTGGAGGCCTCCAGTTCCTTCTGCAGAGCCGGAAAATAATCCCGCTCCATGGCCTGGCCCAGATGGGCAAAGTCAAGGTGGCCCGTGGACGCGGATGCCGCAAGGGAGGGAATCAAATCCGTGGGCGCCAACTGGAGCATGTCCCCAATCAAGTGGGCATCATCGTCAAAAAGACGGTCTGAGGGCTGGCGCTGGCGCTCCAGACTGGTGGCCAGCGGTTTGCTGTAGCGAAAGCTGATTCCCTGGGATTTCAGCCATTGGGCAACCCCCAGAACAAGGGCGGATTTGCCGCTGTACGGCTCGGCCGAGCCGATCAACATGGTGATGGACACGCCAGACCAGGTGCTGAAAGCACTTTAAGCAGAAAGTTTACGCAGAAAACAGTTGTGTCCAAAAGCTCTGGGGCATGTCAGCAGGCGGCTGGCCGCCGGGATGGCGTGCTCTGCTGTGGCACACCTCCAGGAACCAGAGCACAACCTGATAACTGGGGACCGAGAATTGGTAGCAGGCTCCCGGGATGGGGTTGACGGTCAAGGTGCAGGGGCATGGGTCCGCCGGAAGCTGGCCGGGTTGCCAGGCCAGGGAAAACGCGATGGGTTGACCATCCTGAATCTGCCGGGCCCCCACGAGTTCTCCCCGGGAGAACATGGCCACCGCATCCCCAAGGTGGTTGGATCCTGGCGCTGCCCCACAGTAGGGACGAAACAAGGACACCTGTTTCTGGCTCTGGCTACCGTGGTGGTGGCTGGAGGTTTCCATGGGCGGTCGTTCAGGGGAGCAGGACGTGACACAAGCAAGGATTCCCGCAGTAGAGGGGCAATGACGCCAATGGAAGAGCGCCGCCGCAATCCCTGGTCAGGGCGCGTTGCCGTCACCGGAGCCAGTGGCGCCCTGGGCTCGGCGCTGTGCAAGGGACTGCAACGGCGAGGGGCCACGGTGATTGGCATCAGCCGGAGCCCGGCGCCACAGACACCACAAGGTGACGAGGACGACCCCATCCAGGACTGGCTGGTGTGGAACGGGCACATTGATGCTGCGCTGGAGGCCCTGCTTCTGACCGTGGACGTCCTGGTGATCAACCACGGCGTCAATCCCCTTGGACGCCGTGACGCCAAGGCCATTGCCGAAACATTGCAGGCCAATCTCGTCAGCGCTCAGGACTTGATCGGCCTTTTTCTCCGCCAGACTCATCAACTTCCGGACCAGCGGCGGGTCCATCGTGAACTCTGGGTCAACACGTCCGAGGCGGAGGTGGGTCCTGCCTTCAGCCCGATCTATGAGGTGAGCAAACGCAGCCTGGGGACCCTGCTCACCCTCCAGAGCCTGGATGCGCCATGCATCGTCCGCCGCCTGGTTCTGGGGCCGTTTCGGAGTGGGTTGAACCCCTATGGTCCCATGTCTGCCGGGTTTGTGGCGGAGCGGATTCTGGATTTGGCGGCTTGGGACCTGCGGCTCATCATCGTGAGCTTCAATCCCTGCACCTATCTCCTGGCGCCCCTGGCCATGGGGATGGATGCGCTCTATGGACGACTCTGCACCCGCCCAACCACAACCAATACCCAGTTGAACAACAAGTTCAACGCCGATCCGTGAGGATGTCGCAGCCATCCCGGGTGACCACCACCGTGTGCTCCCACTGGGCGGACAGGGAGTGATCCACCGTCACCACGGTCCAGCCGTCCCGCAAGGTTTGACAGGCTCTCCCGCCCGCATTCAGGATGGGTTCCACCGCCAGGGTCATGCCCGGGCGCAAGCGCACGTTGGGCAACCGGTTGGTGCGGTAGTTGAAGACGGAGGGTTCCTCGTGAAGGTTGCGTCCGATGCCATGGCCCGTGTAGTCCTCCACCACGGCATAGCCATGGGACTCCACGTGGTCTTGCACGGCCCCGGCAATATCCAGCAGCGTGTTGCCCGCCCGCACCTGGGCCAGGCCACGCATCAGGGCTTCCTGGGCCACACGGCTCAGCCGCTGGGCCGCCTCGCTGGCGGAGCCCACGGCAATGGTGACGCAGCTATCCCCGTGAAAGCCTTCAAAACATGCGCCGGTATCCACCTTCAGCAGATCCCCGTCCCGAATCACACGCTTACCACTGGGAATGCCATGGACCACTTCATGGTTAATGCTGGCGCAGATGGAGGCGGGAAACCCCTGGTAGCCCTTGAAGCTGGGAACGGCCCCCATGGCCCGAATGCGTTGTTCCGCATGGGCATCCAGATCGGCAGTGGTCTGTCCCGGTTCCACCAGCCCCATGATTTCCTTCAAGACCGTGGCCACGATCCGGCTGGCTTGTCGCATCCTGGCCAGTTCCTGGGCTGATTTGGTCTCAATGCCGCGTTTGCTCTGGCGAATGCGCGGGCTGCCGGTGCCTGCGCTTTGAATCAGGAGGTCAGCAAAGAGCTTGTTCACGGTGGAGCCTGGGCTTGGCTCCTTAACCTAAGCCAGATGCACGGACAAGGGGGTCTGCCGCAACCATGACCTCAATCATGAAAGGGCTGAGTTGGCAGCAATCATGAAAGGGCTGAGTTGGCAGCAGACCGTTGGCCTGATGCGTCGTTGGCATGGCCGTCTTGGGCCATTGCTGCTGCTTCCCCTGCTCAACAGCGCCTTGACAGGCATGACCTATCGCCTGGCCAAGGACTGGCTGGGCCTGGAGCGGGCGCAGGTGCATTGGTTGATGGTGCTCCATGAGGGGGAGTGGCTGGGAACTCCAGGCAAAAGCCTGTATGTGCTCTCCGAGGCTCTGGGGGTGATGTGGCTGCTGGGCACCGGGAGCGTCCTGGCCTGGAATCGCTTCAAACCCAAGGCGACGGGGACAAAGAAGTAGATTCCCCAAGGTTCATGCCCCGGGCTGTCCCGGGATACAAGCCCCGCCGCCCATACCATGTTGGACGTGCTATGGTTGGACAGCGCAATACCCAAGCGCCGTCGCCGCTGGGCCAGTGGAGACGTAAAACCGCCTGCGGAGTTGCGAGGTTGACGGGTTCGCCCGCGTCCGACCCTGAAGCAGGAACCCACCTGAAGAAGGAGGCAGTCTGCCGAATTCGAGAAGGAATCCCCGCCCTTCAGGACGGGGAGGAGGTCATGTTCATTGAGAAGCCGAGGTGACATGAGCGCCCCGACCCCCATCAGCCCGGATGCCCTGGATGAGCCGTCAGCAGAGACGGAGACCAATGCCGCCACTGCCCCGCCAGCCGCGCCTGTCCTCAAAGGCCAGGCTCTGATTGAGGCTTTTGAGCGTGAACAGCTCAAGCCTCCCGGTACACTGCCGGACATTTTCGTCGGCGACACCGTGAAAGTGGGGGTGAAAATCAGTGAGGGGGGCAAGGAACGGGTGCAGCCCTACGAGGGTGTGGTGATTGCCAAGCGCCACAGTGGTCTTCACGAAACCATCACGGTGCGACGCATCTTTCAAGGCATTGGCGTCGAGCGGGTCTTCATGCTTCACTCACCCCAGACCGCATCCGTGAAAGTGGGGCGCCGGGGCAAGGTGCGCCGTGCGAAGCTGTTTTACCTGCGCAAGCGTGTGGGCAAAGCAACCCGCGTGAAGCAGCGGTTTGACCGAGACGTCTGACGGCAACGCTAGGATGTTGCTGCCCGGTGGGGGCATCAGTTGCTGCGCCGTTAGTTCAGTTGGTAGAACGCAGGTCTCCAAAACCTGATGTCGGGGGTTCGAGCCCTCCACGGCGCGTCTGATGCCTCTCTTCTCCTGCTTTTCGAGGTTCATTCTTACGTAGAATTTCCATGGATCTTCAGCCTGGTGATCTGGTCAAAGTGCTTGAATCCGCAGCCATGGGCTGGGTTCGGGCCCGCGTGATTCGTGTGAAGTCTGGTGGGCGTGTGGTGGTGCAAAGTGATCAGGGTCGTGAGTTCACGGCAAGGGGAAACCAGGTGCGCCTGATTGAGCCTGCCGGCTTCCGTCCTTGAGTTCATGTCATCCCCCCTCCTCATCCTGACGGCAAGCCACAACCGTAATCTCCAGTTGGCTGAGCGTGTTCTGGCAGCCGGCCAAACAGCAGGGTTACCCGCAACCATCATTGATCTCACCACCCTTGAGTTGAACCTCTATACCTCCCGTGGAGAAGCCCAGGGTCCGGGGGCGGGGTTCCGGCAGTTTCATCAAGCCATGGCGGAGACGGGTGGGTTGTGGATCTGTGCGCCGGAGTACAATGGAGGCATTCCTCCCAGCCTCACCAATGCCATTGCCTGGTTGTCCCGGGCTGCGGAGGACTTCCGCGCCCTGTTCAATGGCAAGCCCGTTGCCCTGGCCACCCACTCCGGTGGCGGCGGTCAGAAGGTTCTCTCCGCCATGCGCATCCAGTTCAGCCACCTGGGCTGCATTGTGCTGGGCCGTGAGTTGCTGAGCCACAGCCAGAAACCAGCCAACCCGGACACCATCACCGCCATGGTTGCCCAAATGCAGCGCTTGATGGGCTGAGTTAAGGCATTGACGTTTGCTGGCCCGACCTGGTAGACTGGCAAATCGCTTGTGGGACCGTAGTTCAACCGGTTAGAGCACCGCCCTGTCACGGCGGAAGTTGCGGGTTCGAATCCCGTCGGTCCCGTTGCTTAAATGGTTCAAGCCATCCCACAATCACCAGGTGTCTGTTCGCGTTCGCATTGCGCCCAGCCCCACGGGAAATCTGCACATGGGTACCGCCCGGACAGCGGTATTCAACTGGCTGTTTGCCCGACGCCACGGCGGCCGGTTTCTGCTTCGCATTGAAGACACGGACCGGGAGCGCTCCAAACAAGCCTTCACGGACAGCATCCTGACCGGCCTGCGCTGGCTGGGGCTGGACTGGGATGAGGAGATCGTGTTCCAGAGTCAGCGCAGCAGGGACCATCGGGAGGCCATTGCCGCCCTCCTGGCCAATGGCCGGGCCTATCGCTGCTATGCCACCGAAGCAGAGTTGAACGCCATGCGGGAGGCCCAGCAAGCAGCCCAGCAGGCGCCCCGCTACGACAACCGTCACCGCCACCTGTCCCCCCAGCAGATTGCCGCCTTCCACAAGGAGGGGCGCCCCGCCGTGGTGCGTTTCCGCATTGACGACACGCAAGAAATTCTCTGGCAGGACATGGTGCGTGGTCCCATGCGCTGGCACGGGGCTGATCTGGGGGGCGACATGGTCATTGCCCGCCATGCACCTGCCGACCAGATTGGCGATCCCCTCTACAACCTGGCCGTGGTGGTGGACGACATCGCCATGGGCATCACCCACGTGATCCGGGGGGAAGACCATATCGCCAACACCGCCAAGCAGTTGCTGCTCTACAACGCCCTCGGCGCTCCCCAGCCCTCCTTTGCCCACACACCGCTCATCCTGAACAAGGAGGGCCGCAAGCTCTCCAAGCGGGACGGGGTCACCTCCATCGATGATTTTCAAGCGCTCGGCTACACCGCTGCTGCCATCGGCAACTACATGTGCCTCCTGGGCTGGTCGCCACCCGTTGAGTTGGGGGAGCGCTTTGACTTGGCGGAGGCTGCCGCCGTGTTTGGCTTCGACAGGGTCAACAGGGCCGGGGGCCGCTTTGACTGGGACAAGCTCAACTGGCTGAACAGCCAGGTGCTCCATGCCATGGATGGGGCCACCTTGCGGGATGCCCTGTTGCCGCGATGGCGGCAGGCCGGGCTCAACACCGACCAACCCCAGGCTTGGCAGGAACAGCTTGCAGCCCTGCTGGGGCCGTCTCTGGTGGTGCTCCAGGACGGGGTGGAGCAGGCGCGCCCGTTCCTCAGCACGCCGGAACCGGATGATGCCAGTCGGGCGCAGTTGCAAGTCGAGGGTTGCCAGGCGGCCCTGCGCCACGTCCTCCAGCATCGGCCCCAGGCTTTCGAGGCAGCGGCAGCGAAGGCGCTGCTCACGGCAGCGGCCCGGGCGGCAGGGGTCAGGAAGGGGGTGGTGATGAAGGGAGTCCGGGCGGCCCTTCTGGGGTGCCTGCATGGACCGGATCTGCTGCTCTCCTGGGAGCTTCTCCACGGGGTGGGGGAGGATGATCCCCGGCTGCGGGCAGCCCTTCGGTGAGTTGCAGCCAGCGGGCCAGCAATGGCGCAATGAGGCCGTTGAGGATGACGGTCATCAGGATGGTGAGAAACACCAATCCCTGCACCCGGCTTGCCCCCAGAATTCCCGCCTCCTCCAAACGCAAGGCAAACAGGCTGGCGGTGGAGGCGCTAACAATCCCCCGGGGCGCCATCCAGCCCAGGAAGATCTTCTGGGGCCAGGAGAGGCCGGAGCCAATGCTGCCCAGGATGACGGCCAGGGGACGCACCACCAGCATCAGGCTCAGCACACAGGCAATGCCTCCCCAGCCCAGGGGGCTGAAGTCGGACAAGGTCACGTCCGCGGCCAGGAGGGGAAACAGGAGGGTGACAGCCAGTTGGGCCAACTGGCTGAGTTGGGTTTCCAGCTCCCCCAACCGGGATTCCAGAACGCAGCCCACCACAAAGCCAGCCACGGCTGCGGCCGGTAGCCCTGTGGCCGGGCCAATCAACTGCTCACAACCTACCGACAGCAGCATCAAGGTGCCAAGGCAAAGCTGCAAGCGCACGGAATCCGTTGGCTCATCCGGCAAGCACCGGAGCAGGAGAGATAACAATCCACCGGCCAGAGCGCCCAAGAGGGAACCCAAGCCAAGTCGGTTGAGGAGATCCATCACCAGGAGCCCGTAGTTGGCGGTGAATGGCTCCAGAATCCACTGGAGAACCACCAAGGCGCCCACGGCAGCGATGGGTTCCACCAGCAATCCCTCACCTTCCAGGAGTTTTGCCATGGGGCGCTGCAACCCCATCTGGCGCACCAACGGTGAGATCACCGTGGGACCTGTGGCGGAAACAACAGCGGAGAACAGGGCTGCCAACTCCCAACTCAACTGGGCCCAGTAGTGGGCCATCAGCAGTCCCCCCGCCAAGGTCACCGGCAGGCCGAAAATTACCAGTTTGCGCAGGCGGCGTCCCAGAAGGGAGTCCGGCACCTGCAAACTCAGCCCCCCCTCAAACAGCACCAGGGCCACCAGGAGTTCCACGGCTGTTTCCAGCCCGGAGCCCAGGTCAAGGGGTTCAATCAGGCCCAGTCCCTGGCGGCCCGTCAGCAATCCACCGACCAGAAGCAACACAACGGCCGGGATGGCCAGGAGGCGTGACGCAAGCCGCGCCAGTGCCCCGACAGCAACAGCTACCGCCCAGAGCAAAGCCAACTGCTCGGAGGCACCCAATGGGGGAACAACGAGGGCGGCCACCATGAAGCGCGCTGGCTTTCTGATTCATTGTGGGTTAGGTTGCGGTTTTTGCCAGTGGCCTAGCCACTCCTCTCCACAACGCTCCTCCACGGAATGCCGTGCCTGCTGGAGGGTGATCAACCGCAACGGGCTGCCAAAGCACGTCTTCACGTCCTGGGGCGTGGAGCCAAAGGGAGGGCCGTCGGGACGGGAGTGGCACCAGAACAAGCCCAGAAAATTTCCACCGGCCTGCAGCAGGTTGGTCACCGCCTGGCCATAGGCTTGACGGCAGCGGGGCGGCAATGCACAGAAGCAGGTGTGCTCCAGCACCAGGTCAAAGGTTCCCTGCCAAGCGAGGGGTGGATTCAGAACGTCCCCGCAGTGCCATTGGGGGCGTGGATCCCGTTGTCGGGCCGTAGCCAGAGCCTCCGGAGCAATGTCCAGACCTGTGGCGTCCCAGCCCAGATCCTGCAACAGGGAAACCTCATGGCCATGACCACAGCCAGGGACAAGAGCCCGCCCCACGGGTCGCCAACGGCTGAGGACGGTCACCAGCTCCGGTGCTGCCTGGCCCAGATTCCAGGGAGTGTTGCCCTCCTGCCAGCGCTGGCGCCATGCGGCTGCTTCCTCTAAAGCCATGCGTCAGACAAGTGTGCAAGATGGGTGAGGTGTGAAGCAGTCTGCCCAATCCAACATGCTGACGCGAGGCCACGGAGAGACCAGACGTTCAACCATGCGGTGGTGGGCCTTGTTGCTTCCGTGGATCGGGTTGCCGCTCACCACGGTGCTGCTGCTGAAGCTGCTGGCCTCCCTGGCCTCTCCCCGGATGCTGTGACGCTGAAGAGACCGTGGCTGCGTTGGAGCGGATTGTGCTGCAGGACCTGAATCAGCTGCTCAGCTGCAACGGGCACAGGAGCGCCATCCCACAGCAGGGGCGCGGGAAGCCTGGGGAACGCGGTTATTCAGCCAGCTACCTGACGTGGTGCTGGCGGTGGGAGCGGCCGTCGTTGCCGGCGGTGTCCTGGCAGGTGATGAAAACCCTGAAAACAAGGAAACGCCAGCCAAAGACGACCAACCGACTGATTAGACTTTGCTTTCCACCATGCTGAATTGAGAACCTGGGAGGATCATGCCGCAGTCCAGGAAAGACATGGGATCAGGACCCCTTGTCCGCTTGCGCAACGACCTGAAAAACGACCTTTTGACCGGCCTGGCGGTGGTGATCCCTCTGGCCACAACGCTTTGGCTGTCCACCATTGTGGCTCGGTGGGCCGTGGAGTTGCTCACCTCTGTTCCCAAGCAGTTCAACCCCCTACAAACCCAGAACCCTTTGCTGCTGAGCTTCATCAACTTGATGGTGGGGTTGCTGGTGCCACTGCTGGGCATTCTGCTCATCGGCCTGATGGCCCGCATCGCCGTGGTGAGGCCTTTGGTTGCGTTTGGAGAAGACAGCCTTATTCGGATCCCCCTTGCTGGAACGGTCTACAAAACCCTTAAGCAGCTTTTGGAAACCTTGCTCCGGGACAACGCAAGTCGGTTTCGCCGGGTGGTGTTGGTGGAATATCCCAGAGAAGGCATCTTTGCCATGGCCTTTGTGACGGGTCCGGCGGGTCGGTCCCTGCAGCCCCTCTTCCCCGAACCCATGGTCAATTTTTTAATCCCCACCTCCCC
>VXWH01000048.1 GCA_009836025.1 Synechococcus sp. SB0668_bin_13
TAGACGAACATGCCAACTTGGAGCTAGATACAACCCAAGGTGGATATGCCCATCCCCCTCCCCGGTCTCACCACAGCCACCCAGCCTCAGGCGTCCTGAAGCTCAGGCGTCCTGAAGCAGGATGTCTTGAACCGGTTGTCTTGAAAGCTTGAAAGGGCGCAGGGGAACCCCGGTTTTTGGTGTCAATTGTTGCAGTCTTCCCCGTCACAACAGTGAATCTTAAAAGAAGTTTGAGAGTTGTGTTGATGCCCGCACCCTCCCTGTTGCTTGGCATTGCCCTTGGCTTGGTCCATGGTCTGGCCATGGTGGGGCTGCGTCACCAGACCCACAGCATGGAGCCACCGGGTGAAGTTCTGTATCCATTGCAACAGTTGGTCAGTTAAGACCCAACAATGGACTGAGCTTGCTTTCCTGATCTGCCATGTCCAGAAACGCTGCCACTGTTGCCCACACCACAGCCCAAGGCTCCAAGGCACTTGGCACTGCCCTGGCCTTCCTGTCCGGTTTTGTGGTGGTCTCCTTTGCCGTTCAGACCATCGCTTCAGCCCCCCTGGCCAGCGAGAACACGGTTATCCCCCATCAAGCCACCCTCTGGAGCGCCTTGGGTCAGTCCTGAGGGGGAACAAGGATCTTCCCCCGGCTTTCTGTCTTTGGTCGGTCCAGGAAGCCGGCTGAAGGACTGCTTGACGTGCTGGAGCAGTTGGGTGGGGATCACCGGTCTGACGGAGCCGACGGAGCCGGAGATTGACCACCTCAACCGGTCCTGGCGCCAGCTTGGCTGTTAATCACGGCCACAGCGGCAGGACCCGCCCTTCCACTTGCTGCATTTGGACCGCTTGCAGCCTTTTTTGCGGTTGCGTTGAGTTGAGGCAATGGGATGCATGGGGTCCAACCGGCCGGAGGATCCAGTCTCAGCAATCCAGCTTCGGAGAACTATCGCCAGGAGTCTTGGTGATGTGATTTTTATCACATGGCGCACATACGTTTCATCACCAAGTCATGTTCGATTATGATTGTGGTGGAGCCTGACCGGGCAACCTAGTCTTCCGTGGAGACCAAAAACCATGACCACAACACCCAGCACCGAAGCTCTGGCCCTGACCAGTCGGCCAGCCCAGCGCCGTCGCCCTGTCCCCCGCACCCTGGCGCCCGATGTTCTCAGCCATCTGCAACTCCATCTGCAGATGGAGTTGCAGGCCAGCTACGACTACTTCCGCCTGGCCGTCTGGTTTGCCGAGCGGGACCTGAAAGGCTTTGCCGCCTTTGCCCGCCAGGAGGCCCTGAGCGAACACCAGCATGCCTGCCTGGTGGCGGATCATCTCATTGATCGCAGCCAATCTGTCGAGCTGGCCACCCTGCAGCCCAACACAGACACCTGGGACAGCGTGGAAGCCGCCACCCGGTTCATCTTTGACAACGAAGTGGCGGTGACAGCCTCAGCGCAGCAGATTTACTCCATGGCCGAGAGGGCTGGAGACTACATCACCTCCGTTTTCCTGGACGGCATCATCCAACAGCAGACGGATTCGGAAGCCCAGGCTGCCTATATGACGAGTCGCGTGCGGCTGGCCGGTGAGGACACTGCGGCGTTGCTGCTGATTGACCAGGAACTGAGCCGCGGCGAGGATGACCGCCCCCAACTGGCAAAAGCTGGGGACAGTTAGGCCGGGCTTCCGAGGGAGCAGTGCTGCTCATCGTTCCTGGTGAGGACTGCTCTGCAGGTGGCCTGAAGAAGGCTTAGCGTCATTGCTTCGCCGCCAGCGGCGCTGAGGGACCGGGCAATCTTTTCCACATGCTGGACACGGCAACGCAAACGTTGCAATTCGGCCTGCAATCTGGCATGCATGACCTGATGGTTCAGGCTTTGCCGGTCTTGGGACGCCATGGCCCAGCGGCCTTGCAAAAACTCCATTTCCCAGAGCAGGTCAGCAATGACGGTCTTGACGAGCATGTTTGCCGCAAGCGTTAAGGTGTTCAATTTTCTTGATCCTGGCTGAACCCGGCCCACGCAGTGCGACGAGTGCCACAAGTCCATGTAGCATTGGTTACCGAGTCGAGGCAACAACCTGCTCAACGGCTCATGGCCAGCATTCTCTGAATGGGCGCCAAAGCCCGTTGACGCAGGTCCTCCGGCAGTTCAATGCGGGGCTCCAGGGTTTCCAGGCAGCGCCAGAGCTTGGTCATGGTGTTGCGGCGCATGTGGGGGCACGCGTTACAACCGCACCCATCCAGTCCCGGCACCTCCAGAAAGGTTTTGCCGGGCATGGCCCGGCGCATCTGGTGCAGGATTCCCGGCTCCGTCAAGACGATGAACGCCGGGGCATCGGCGCTGCGGCTATGGTGGAGCAGGCGGCTGGTGGAGCCAATAAAATCAGCCAGATCCAACAGGTTTTCCTGACACTCCGGATGGGCAATCACCGCAGCCTCCGGATGGGCCTGTTTCAGCGCCAGAACCGCAGCCTCGCTGAAGGTTTCGTGGACGATACAGCTTCCCGGCCAAAGCACCATGGTGCGGCCGCTTTGTTGCTGCACCCATCGGCCCAGGTTGCGGTCCGGCGCAAAGAGGATGGGCTGGTCTTCCGGCAACCGGCGCACCAGATCCACGGCGTTGCTACTGGTGCAGATCAAGTCACTCTGGGCCTTGATGGCCGCTGAGGTGTTGATGTAGCTCACCACCAGGTGGTCAGGGTACCGGGCCCGGAAGTCGGCAAAGGCCTCGGGGGGGCAGCTTTCCGCCAGGGAGCAGCCGGCCTCCAGGTCGGGAAGCAGCACCAGCCGCGAGGGGTTGAGGATTTTGGCGGTCTCCGCCATAAAGTGAACCCCGCAAAATACAATCACTTCCGCATCGGTCTCGGCCGCCCGCCGGGAGAGTTCCAGGGAGTCGCCGGTACAATCGGCAATATCCTGGATCTCGGGTTCCTGGTAGTAGTGGGCCAGGATGATGGCCCGCCGCCGCTTCCGCAATTCCCCAATGGCTGCCGGCAGATCCCCCGGGCTGGGGCCATGGCCCAACCCGGGGTGCTCGTCCAACGGTGGCGCTGCGGCAAACACGGGAGACAAAACCAGGCAAGATGCTGAAGCCTAACCAAGTCTTGAATGGGCCGCTGCCCCATGCGGATTGCCATCGCCGGAGATTTACACGGGCTCTGGGATGTGGTTGATGAGCGCATCCTGGAGCGGCTGGATCCGGACGTGGTGTTGGTAGTGGGTGATCTGGGGGAGGGGGAAGACCGCATGAGTCGGATGGTGGCAAGGCTTCCCCATCCCGTGGCCTGCGTGCTGGGCAACCATGACGCTGCCCGCGATGTCCGTGGCGAGGTGTTGCGCCGCCAGTTGACTCTGCTGGGGGACGTGCATTGCGGCTGGGGCCTGCGGCGGCTGGAGCCCCCTGGCCTGGCTGTTGTTGGTGGTCGTCCCGCCAGTTCCGGTGGCGGCTACGTGCTCTCGGCTGCCGTGCGCTCCGTCTGGGGTCCCGTGCCCCTGGAAACCTCCATTGCCCGGATCGCCACGGCGGCGGCCACGGTATCCGCCCAGGATCCCCTGGTGCTCCTGGCCCATGTGGGACCAACGGGGTTGGGGAGCGCCGCCCATGACCTCTGCGGTCGGGATTGGCGTCGTCCTGCACGGGACTGGGGTGATCTGGACCTGGCCGCCGCCATCGTCCGGATCCGCCGCTGGCGTCCTCTCCCCCTGGTGGTGTTCGGCCATATGCATCATCGCCTCAGGGGGGGTGGCCAGCGGCGTTCCTTCCTGCTGGATCGTCACAACACGGCCTACCTCAACGCCGCCGTGGTGCCCCGCCATGGCCGGGATGAACACGGCCGCCCCCTGCGTCACTTTGCCATGGCGCACCTGGAGGGCAACCGGTTGCTGTGGGCAGCGCACTGCTGGTTTGATGCGGAAGCCACCCTGCGGCGACAAGAGTGTCTGTATCAAGCCCCGGGGGAATGAGGCCCGTGTAACCCGCCCCTGCCATGCTGCTCTACGCCTGCATCAGTGCCCACGGGTTTGGCCATGGGCCCCGCACCTGCGCCATTGTCGGGCGGCTGGCGCGGACCATCCCCAGGTGCGGCTTGTCCCGAGTTCTGCCCTGCCCCCCTGGTTTCTGGACAGCCGCCTGCAAGGCATTCCCCATCACCGGCGTTGGGTGCGCCGGGACGTGGGGGCCATTCGGCGGGATGCCCTCACCATTGACCGGCAGGCCAGACGTCATGCCCCGTCTGGCTGGGGGGCAATTTTGGCTGGGATGATATCTACCGCCCCAGGGGCGGCTGGTTTGCAGAGCGGGCAAAGGTGTATGGGGCCATCTACCGCCGTGCCCAGGGCGTACTGCGCATGCCCATGGGGCTGGTGCTGCCTCCAGCGCCGCCCGCTGCCATGTTGACCCGGCAGCGGCGTTCCCTGGGTCTGCGCACCACGCGGGAGCACAACACGCTCAGTTGTTTTGGCGGGCTGGGCCGGCCGGTGGCCAGGTGGCCAACCCGGCGCCCCAGGTGCGCTCCGGCCAGTGGACTGTGCTGGATTTTGGCGACAGCCTGCCCAGGTGTGCCGCCATCCAGTCGTTGCGACCTTGGCAGCCCCAGGAACTCATGCCCCTCTGCGGCCGGGTGCTCGCCAAGCCGGGATTCAGCAGCCTTTGTGAGGCCCAGGGCCATGGCTGTGGCTTGATCCTGGTGGAACGCCATGGTTTCGGGGAAGCCGCTGCCCTGTGCCGTGGCGTGCAGAACCACGGCTTCCACCGGCTGATCATCGCCCGGCAGTTGCAAGCTGGTGACAGGGGCCTTACCGAACCTCTGCTGCCGCCCCGCCATGGTCCTCTGGCCACAAGTGGCGCCCAAGCCGCCAGCCGCCACCTGGCCGGGGTGCTCGGGGAAAACTCCTTTTGACCCTTCCCCATCGTCAAGGGGGAAGCGGCCGCTTATTCTAGTGTCCACTGACGCCATTGCCGATGGTTGTTCGCCCTGGCAGTGTTGTGGCTGCAAGCGGGTTTCAACTCAACCTTCGGAGCGTTCGGCAAGTGTTGCGGAGTCTCTTACCCCTGGCTCTGGTCTGTGTTGCCTGGACCATGCCGGCCGTTGCCGCCAGCAAGTGCCGCCATCTTAGTTTTGAGGTGACCCCTGAACGCCGGGCTCTCCTGAACACCATTCGCTATGCCGAGGGCACCTGGAGGGGAGGGAACGATGACGATGACGAAGGCTATCGAGTTTTCTATGGAGGCACGCTTTTCCAGAAGGTGAGCCACCATCCCAACAGGGTCAACCATGGGCGATATTCCTCCCGTGCAGCGGGAGCGTATCAGTTCCTGCCCGCCACATGGGAGATGGCGAAAAAAGCCCTCCAATTAACAAACTTCTCCTCCCCCTCTCAACAGGATAAAGCTGCTCTCTACTTGATCTGCCGTCGTGAGGCGCTGGAGCTAGCGGATCGCGGCGTGTTCACGAACGAGCTTGCCCATCGGTTGGCGCCAGAGTGGGCTTCCTTCCCCAAGCGCAACGGCCACAGTTACTACGGCCAACCCGTGCAGACATTCCCCTCGCTCCAGAGGTTTTACAAGAAAAACCTGGCCCAGTTGCGCCGCGGGCGTCCGTCATGGTCGTCATTGGCTGCCGCAGAGCTACCACCGCCTCCGCTCCCCACTTCCCTGGCGGCCAACAGCTCAATATCCCAATCCCACCCAACGCCCACACGGTTGATTCCTGTTGCCAGTTCTGCGGATTGTGACGGGGAGTTGATGTGTCTTCTGGATCACGTGGCCTACGGCGGGGCGCCCATCCAGCCGGAAAGCACGGTCTCCCGGTCTTAGGGTTGCCGAGCTCCCCGATCAAGGGGAGGATGGCGGTGCGTTGCCGAGGCTGCCGGCCCAGTTGAGTTTGCGGCGCAGGGTTTTGAAGTAGGAGGGCTGCTGCTCCAGAACCAGCATCTGGGCATGGCGTTGGGCCCGTTGCAGAATGCACCGCTGCCGGGGATGGAGGGTGGCGGCGTAGGCCCCGTCTTTCCACAGCTTCACCACCCGGCTGGTTTCCCCCAGGGGCCAGATGGCCAGTCGGGCCCGGGGGGGCAGCACCACGGCGCGACTGGAGAGGCTCATGGGGCAGATGGGGCTCACCACAATGGCGTCAATGCCGGGGTGGACGATGGGTCCGCCGGAAGCCAGGGTGTAGCCCGTGGAGCCGGTGGGGGTGCTCACGATCAGTCCGTCCCCCTGCACCTGGTCCACCACCTCCCCATCCACCGCCAGTTCAAGGCGACAGGTGGGGGAGCGATCATCCAGGCCGGGGCGAAGATAGAAGTCGTTGAGGGCCAGATGGAGATCCCCCACCGGGCCGTAGTCCAGTGTCCCGTCCCCGTAATCCACGGCCGCCTCAAGCAGCATGGGCCGGGTGACGGCGTAACGGTCGTTGCGGATGCGCTGCCAGACGCTGTCTTCCCGGTGCTTCGATTCCCGCTGGAGCAGACTGGGGGCATGGGTGAGGAAGCCCAGATGGCCACCCACGTTGAAAGCCAGCAGTGGAACGTCGTAGGAGGCCAGGTGACGGGCGGCGCTGAGCACGGTGCCGTCTCCCCCCAGCACCACCGCCAGATCCGGCAGACCCGTGGCCAGCAACTCCAGGAAGGGGTTGCAGTTGAGTCCACTGCGGGCAATCCGGCAGACAACGCCAAAACTGCCGAGCTGTTCGGCACAGAGGCGCCCCCAACGGTCCGCCAGGGGCGTGCCGTCGCGGCAGATCAGCCAGACAGAGGTGAGCTTCACGACAACTCAAGCCGGAGGCCAAGAGATCGCCCAGTGCGGGAGAGGTCCGTAACCTTGTCCACAGGGGGGCACACCGCCGAGGTTGTTCATTGTGGCCAGAGGCCAGCAGCCTGGAGGGCCTCCTTGATTTGCTTGCGGTCCGCTGAACTCAAGTCAGCCTTCTCGGATTTAACGTAAATCAAGAGCGGAAGGCATCTTCCCCGATCACAGTAGTAGACGACGCGGGCTCCACCACTCTTGCCCCGCCCTTGTGCCGGAATTCGCATTTTGAAGAGGGGAAGGCTTTGAAATCCGCTCAGGCAGCGATCATTGCCTGGACCCTGTTCCAATCGTGATACCAGAGCTTGGTGAACCCGGTCAGGTAATCCTGGATCCTTTTTCTTGGCGAAGGCTCGGAGATTCTTGACAAACCCACCGGCGTACTCCAGTCGTCTCCCTGTCGCCGCAGACACTACAGATCGTCAGACGAAATGACGCCATGGGCCGCCAACTGCTCCATGATGCTGGCCCTAACCTCAGGGCTACCGGACAGGGCCGCGGTCTCGCCGATGTCTTCCACCTCGCAAATCAGGTTTTCCAGTTGGGGCAGAACCAGGCCGTTCAGTGGCAACAGCAGCTTCCAGCGTCGCCCCAGGCGACGGCGCTGCCCATAAGACTCATCAAGACGCTGCACCAGACCCCCGCAACGCCTGGCAATCCTCCTCAGTTCGGCCAGCCCCTCGTCACCGTCAAACGCCGCCTGGTTCATGTACGAGGTGAGCCGCCAGGTTTTCCAGTAGGCAATCCCCACAATCAAGAGCAACCAAACGTCGAGAACGCTGACCAGCGCCAGGAGGAAAGCCAACTGGACAAGCTTCAGAACCCTTCTTATTCCCCTGAAGACAGCAGATTTCCGAACAGCCGCTTCCAACGCCGCCACCCTGCTTAGGGCTCCAGTGGCGGCATCAATGGACCCAATGTCCAACATGGCCTCTGCGGTTGTCATTGCTGCTGGATCACAGCCTCAAGATCAGGTTAGCTGGCAAGGGGAAGCAAACGGCTACCACCGCAACAGGTTGAACTGCTCCATGTCCACCGTGTCGCGGTTACGGTAGAGGGACAGCAGAATGGCCAACCCCACGGCGGCCTCGGCGGCAGCCACGGTGATGATAAACACGGCAAACACCTGGCCCCGCACCTGGGCCCCGTCCAGATAACTGGAGAAGGCCATCATGTTCAGGTTGACGGCATTGAGCATGAGTTCGATGCTCATCAGCACCCGCACCGCATTGCGGCTGTTGATCAGCCCCCAGACGCCGATGCAGAAGAGCATGGCGGCAACCACCAGGTAGGCCTGAAGGGGAATGTCGGTGATGGTCATCGTGGGGAAGGGGCTGATGGAGAGGAACCGCCCTGGCTGGGGAGAAAGGGTGGGCGCTGGCGCTCCAGAAGGGCCTGGTCCGCGGGCTCGCCGGTGACCACGTCACGGGCCAGCACGTCACGACGGGCCAGCACGATGGCGCCAATCATGGCCATCAACAACAGCACCGAAGCCACCTCGAAGGGGAGCAGATAATCCGTGAAGAAGTGCTCGCCAATGCGGGTGAGGGCGGCCTCACCGATGGATGGAGGGCCGGGAAGGGCCCAGGGGGTGGTGAGGGCCACCTGCACAAGGAGAGCCAGCAGTCCCAGGCAGACCGCCACCGAGAGCAGGCGGCGCAGCAGCAGCACCCGCATGGGCCGCATGGGCTGACGCTTGTTCACCAGCATGATGGCAAAGAGGATCAACACGTTGACGGCGCCCACGTAGACCAGCACCTGGGCGGCGGCCACGAAGCTGGCGTTGAGCAGCAGGTAGAGCCCGGCCATGGACAGCAGCACGCCACCCAGGAGAAAGGCGGAATAGACCACGTTGGGCAGCAGCACCACCCCCAGGGCCCCCAGGAGCAGGGCGCCGGAGAGCAGCAGGAAGCAGATAAGCTGGGTGGAGAGCGCAAGGCTCATGGTCGGGAGTCCTCCTTGGTATTCGCTGCGGTATTCGCAGCCGCCGCCTCCTGGGGCAACTGCCCGGCGCGGCGCTCCTGATCGGGCACGCCGTGGGGATCCACGGCCCCCTTGGGCAGATAGGCCAGCTCCCGCAGCGGCTGCACCGCAGGATCCATGGTGACGCTGGTGGGCAGCCGGCCCAGGGCCACGTTGTCGAAGTTGAGGCTGTGGCGGTCAAAGGCGGCCAACTCGTATTCCTCCGTCATGGAGAGACAGTTGGTGGGGCAGTATTCCACGCAGTTGCCGCAGAAGATGCAGACGCCGAAGTCGATGGAGTAGTTCTTGAGCTGCTTTTTCCTGGTCTCCTTGTTCATCACCCAGTCCACCACCGGCAGGTTGATGGGGCAGACCCGGACGCACACCTCACAGGCGATGCACTTGTCGAATTCGAAATGGATCCGACCCCGGTAGCGCTCGGAGGGGATCAGCTTTTCATAGGGATACTGAACCGTCACCGGGCGCCGCCGCATGTGGTCGAAGGTGACCGCCAACCCCTGGGTGATGCCCCTGGCCGCAGCGGCAGCCTCGCGGCTGTAATCACCCACCTGCTTGAGAAATCCGAACATGGCGACACTGGGAAGGAGAGAGACATGGGCTGACGGCGACCGTCAGCCGCCGAAGATTGTAGGAAAAACAAGTTTCAGGGCGGCGGTGAGCAGGAGGTTGACCAGGGCAATGGGCAGCAGGAACTTCCAGCCGAAGTCCAGCAGTTGGTCAATGCGCACCCGCGGCGTGGTCCAGCGCAGCAGGATGGCAAAAAACACCAGCAGAAACGCCTTGAGCACCGTGGTGACAATGCCCACCGAGGCGGTCACCACCTGCACCAGAGGGGAGCTCAACGGCTGGTGCAGCACCGTGGCCAACCATTCCACCGGCAGGGGGAATCCCCAGCCCCCCAGGTAGAGCACCGCCACCAACAGGCCGGAGAGCACCAGATTGATGTAGCTGCCCAGGTAGAAGAGGGCAAATTTCATGCCGGTGTACTCGGTTTGGTACCCCGCCACCAGTTCCTCTTCCGCCTCCGGTAGATCGAAGGGGGCCCGCTCGCATTCGGCGATGACGCAGATCCAGAAAACGAGAAATCCCACCGGCTGGCGCCAGATGTTCCAACTGAGCAGGCCGGCGCTGTTCTGTTGCTGGACGATCTCCACCGTGCTGAGGGAGTTGCTGAGCATGACCACGGCCAACACCGCCAGGGCCAACGGCACTTCGTAGCTGATGGACTGGGCCGCAGCCCGCAGCCCCCCCAGCAGGGCGTATTTGTTGTTGCTGGAGTAGCCGGACATGAGCAGGCCGATGGGCTGGATGCTGCTCAGGGCAATCCAGAGGAAGATGCCCACCCCCACGTTGCTGATCAGGAGGTTCTGGCCAAAGGGAACGATGAGCCAGGAGAGAATCACCGGCACCAGCACCAGCACCGGACCCAGGGTGAAAAGCAGGCTATCGGCCCGGGCGGGAATCACGTCTTCCTTCACCAGCAGTTTGAGGCCGTCGGCGAGGGGCTGAAGAATGCCCAGGGGACCGGCGTATTCCGGACCGATGCGCTGCTGCACGGCCGCCGACACCTTGCGCTCCATCCAGACACTGGCCAGGACCCCCACCACGGCGGCCACCAGCACCAGCACCATGGGCAGGGGCAGCCAGAGGGCATGGGCCAGGCCGGGACTCAGCCCCCATCCCTGAAGCACAGCCTGAAATCCTCCCGCCAGATCCAGGTTGCCACCGGGCAAGGTGGCGAAAGGCAGCCTGGGGGGCGCCGTTGGAATCATGGGTGGGGCTGTTGCGGTTGCGTTCAACCTACTCGGAAGCCGCCCCCCGTTCCCGGCGGAGTTGCCAGGGGCGCGGGTCTACGCCTGTATAAACTTGCGACGGGCGAAAGATGCGGTTGGCGCCCAGTTGTTCTTTCCAATGGGCCAGCCAGCCCGCCACCCGGGCAATGGCAAACACGGGCGTGAACAGATCTGCGGGGATGCCGAGCCGGCGGTAGACGAGGCCGGAATAGAAATCCACGTTGGCGTACACCCCCTTCCCGGCCAGGCGTTCTTCCACTTTTTTCTCCAGGAGGTGGGCCAGGTCGTAGGTGGCGTCACTGCCGTAGCAGGCGAAAAGCTTTTCCGCCAGTTCCTGGAGGATCCTGGCGCGAGGATCCTTCACCCGGTACACCCGATGCCCGAAACCGGCAATGCGCTGCTTCCAGGCCAGGCATTGATCCAGAAAGGGCTCCACCCGGTCGGGGCTGCCAATCTCGTCCAGCATGTCCAGCACGTCCTCGTTGGCGCCGCCGTGGAGCGGTCCCGCCAGGGTGCCCACTGCGGATGCCACCACCGCGTAGGGGTCGGTGAGGGTGCTGGCGGTGACCCTGGCGCTGAAGGTGCTGGCATTGAGGCTGTGTTCGGCGTGGAGAATGAGGCAGGCATCCAGGACCCTGGCCGCCAGAGGCTCGGGCTCCTTCTCGCTGAGCATGTAGAGGAAGTTGGCGGCGTAGGAGAGGTCGTCCCGGGGGCGGATGGGGTCCAGTCCCTTGCGAATCAACTGAAACGCAGCCACCATGGTGGGAATCTTGGCCACCAGCCGCACCACGGCCTGGCGGATGTAGAGGGGATCGTCCAGCACCCGCCGGGAGTAGAAGAGCCCCAGGGCGGCGGCGCTGGCCTGGAGTGCGTCCATGGGGTGACCGCTTTCCGGGAAGCACTTCATCACGTCCCGGATGCGGAACTTGATGCGCCGATGGGTGGAGACGTCCTGCTCGAAGTCCTGTAGCTCCCGGAGGCGGGGAAGTTCGCCCCAGATGAGCAGGTGGGTGGTTTCGAGGAAGTTGCTGTGGCGCACAAGGTCCTCGATGGCGTAGCCCCGATAGAGGAGGGAGCCAGCCTTGCCGTCGATGTGGCAGATGGCGGACTGGGCAACGGGAACGTCTTCAAGACCAGGCCGGAACTCCACGACGCCGCAGCAGACAACAGCCACCATTGTGGTCCATGGGAGCGCCCTCTGCCGCCGGCGACCACGGGGTTCCCGGCCTTGGGCCACCGGGACCGGGTCCCGTATCTCTCCCTACGGAAAACCGTCCCCGCCGTCCCCGAGGCTCCTAGAGTCGTTCCAGCGTTCGATTCCCCTTGGGACTCCTCAGCCCACGGCAACAGCAGGTGCTCAGGGCCACGGTGCGCCACTACATCGATACGGTGGAGCCGGTGAGCAGCGGCGCGCTGGTGCAACGGTTTCACCTGAATGCCAGTCCGGCCACCGTCCGCAACGCCATGGTGTGGCTGGAGCGCCGGGGCCTGCTGCGCCAGCCCCACATGTCGGCGGGCCGGATTCCCAGTCAGCAAGGCTATCGCCACTACGTGGACGCCCTCCTGCCCCATGGCGGCTCCCAGGTGCAACGGCTGCAGCGGGAACTGAACAGCCTGAGACTGCAAGTCCAGTGGACCGCCCTGGACGACCTCCTGCGTGTTCTGGCGGGACGTCTGGCGGACCTGACCGGGTTGCTGGCCCTGATTACCCGCCCCACCCCACCCACGCCCCGGCTGCGCACCATGCGCCTGGTGTCCAGCGGCGAGCGGCTGGTGCTGATGATGGTGGACTGGGGCGGCAACGTGGTGACCCTCAATATCCGTCACCCCCCTGTACTGTCACGGGACCTGCTCCTGTTGGAGCGCTGGCTGGACCGCCAGCTTCAGGCGGGGGGGCGGATTGACTGGCAGGTCCTGCCGCCCCAGCACCGCAGCCTGGGCCGCCCGGTGCAACTGGCCTTCGAGAACCATCTCCGCCAGTCCCCCCTGGCGGTGGACGGCATGGTGGTCGTGGGCCTCGGTGGGCTCATTGCCCAGCCGGAGTTTCGCCAGGGCCGCCACAACCTCCGTGACCTGCTCCAGTTGGTGGAAGAGCGGCCCGAGGAGTTGTTGAGGGAGCAGCCACAACAGTGCTCCACGGTTCTCGGGGCGCCGCGATTGCAGCACGTGAGCATCGGTCGGGAGCACAAAACCCCCACCCTGGCCACCTGTGGGCTGGTGAAGGTTCCCTATGGCGGCCATCGGGGAACCCGGGGCTGGGTGGCCGTCCTCGGCCCCATGCGCATGGCCTACGAAACCATCATCGCCTCCGCCCACAGCGTGGCCGCCGTGCTGGAGCGATTACTGACTTGACCTCACGCCGGCGCTGGTGTCCGTTGCCAGGTTCAGGCATGAGAACCAGGAGATGAGAGTGGCCCCCAGGAGGACGGCAGAGAGGAAGATAGATGCACGGCGGTG
>VXWH01000082.1 GCA_009836025.1 Synechococcus sp. SB0668_bin_13
CAGGACAGTGCTCTTTTGAGGGCATCTACGCTCTCATAATCAGTGAAATCTTCACCTCTGCACGTTCGATCCAAGATTTCTCGCGTCAAAGAATTTGGAATGTTAATGCCTTTGGTCTCAGCTTTCAGTTGTTCCGGCGCCATGGCCTCTGCCAGGGATTTGCGAATTGGCGTTGCGGGGATTGCCATTGCAAGCGTCAAGCATTGGACCATAAGCGTAGCACATAGCATGTGACGTGTGCGTGACACGCTGACATCTGTGCGACAAATGCTAAACCAGCTTCGGGGCTTCCGGCCCCAGGTGTCCTTGTATTTTCCCCTGCCTCAGTTGTGGACGCCAGCCACCATAACCTGCAAGGCTTAAAGGCTACTGCCCGCTGCTCCACGCCATGACGTCTCCTGCTCCACCACTGCGCGTTGCTGTCGCCGGTCTTGGCTTTGGCCGCAAGGTGATTGTGCCGGCGTTGCGGGCCACAGGGTCCACCACCGTCACGGCGCTCTGGCACCCCGACCCCCAAAAGGCGACGGCTGCCGCCCAGGCGGAAGAGGTGCAAGGGTTCAGTGAGTTTTCCGCCCTGCTGGACAGCGACCATGTGGATGCCGTGGTGATTGCCACGCCACCGATGGTTCGTGCTGACCTGGCCCGGCAGGCCATGGCGGCGGGCAAGCCCGTCTTTCTGGAAAAGCCGGTGGCGCTCTCGGCAGCCGAGGCGCGGCAACTGCGGATCCAGGCCCTGCAAAGTGAACTCGTCTGTGGGGTGGATTTTGAATACCGGGCGGTGCCCCTGTTTCAACAACTGGCTGAGATGGTGCAGCAGGGGGTCCTTGGCCAACCCTGGCTGGTGAAGCTGGACTGGCTCATGAGCAGCCGCGCCGATCCTGATCGCCCCTGGAGCTGGTACGCAAGACGGGACCAGGGTGGCGGCGTTGTGGGCGCCCTGGGGGTTCATGCCTTTGATCTGCTGAGTTGGCTGTTTGGCCCCGTTGCCTCCGTCCAGGCCAGGCTGTCCACCGCCGTCATGGCCCGGCCCGATCCCGCCAGCGGCTGGCTGCGCAACTGTGATGCCGAAGACGTGGCGCTGATTCAACTCACCTTTGCCCGCGGCATGTCAGCCCAGGTGAATCTCAGTTCTGTCACCCGCAACGGCCGGGGCATGTGGCTGGAGCTTTACGGCAGTGACGCTCAGGTGGTGGTGGGGAGCAGCAACCAGAAGGATTACGTCCATGGCTTCACCCTGCAGGTGGCCCGTCATGGGGGGCCTCTGGAGACTCAGGTGGAGGAGAGCGCCCATGGATTTGCCCGCACATGGCCGGACGGGCGCATTGCCCCTGTGGCCCGGCTGCTGGACGGGTGGGCCACCGCCGTGGGGGAGGGGCGTCCCATGATTCCCGGTCTGGCGGAGGGCCTGGCCAGCCAAGTGGTGGCCGATGCGGTGCAGAAGGCATCAGCGACGGGCATGGCGGTAGAGGTGACGTGACGGCAGGAATGAAGGTTGTGGGTGTCTGGCAACAAGGCCATGGCCAGGATTGACGTGATTGGCTGTGATGCGGGAGCCCCCAACACCATGGCGGCTCCCCAGCGCCAACTCCTGAACGGTTGCGACTGCCTGCTGGCTCCCCAGCGGGTGCTGGAGCAACTCGAGCCCCGGGCCGGTACGCAGGAGATCCACAACATGGATCCGCTGGAGGCAGCGCTGGCATGGCTCAGCCAGCGGCACCGGCAGGGGAAACATTGTGTGGTGCTCACCAGCGGGGATCCCCTCTGGTTTGGCCTGGGCCGTGCATTGTTGCAACGGTTTCCCCCCGAAGACCTTGTCTTTTATCCGGCGGCCACCTCCATGCAACAGTTGTTTGCGCGGCTCAAGCGTCCATGGCAGGACGCCGTATGGGCCAGCCTCCATGGCCGTGACGCAGACAATCTGGTGGCCAGGCTCCGCTGCCACCCCAGTGCCCTGGTGGTGCTGACGGATCCGGGCCAGGGTGGTCTGGCTGACGTGGCGGCCGTTCTCCGTTCCACCCAGATGGTCAGTTGTTACGACATCTGGCTGGCGGAACGTCTGGGGCATCCCACCGAGCGCCTGCGCCAAGTGCAGCCCGATGCGCTGCCCATGGACGTGGACCCCCTCAATCTGGTGGTCCTGCTGCGCCGCCCCGGTCCCCGGGTTGCACCGTTGCCCTGGTTTGGCCTGGATGATGGCGTCTGGCGCCAGCACGAGGACCATCCGGGCCTGATGACCAAGCGGGAAGTGCGGGTGCTGCTGCTGGCGGAGCTGAACCTGCCGCCTTGTGGGGTGCTGTGGGACCTGGGGGCCGGCGTGGGCAGCGTGGGTCTGGAGGCCATGCGGCTGCGGCCCCGGTTGGAGGTTCATGCGGTGGAGCGGCGGGTGGGGGCCGTTCCCCTGATCCGGGGTAATGCCTTCACCGTGGGATGTGATCCGCAGCGGCTCCATGTCCACGGGTCCTCGGCGCTGGCCGTCCTTCACAAACTGCCTGATCCCGATCGGGTGCTCATTGGCGGTGGCGGAGATCGTCAGGCCATGGTGGAGCAGGCGGCGGCGCGCCTCAAGCCCGGCGGACGCATCGTGCTTCCCCTGGCCACGCTGGAGGCTTTTGCATCCGTGCAACACCAGTTGAGGGATGCCGGTCTGGAGGTGCATAGCCTCCAGGCCCAGATCAGCCGCGGTTGCCCGGTGGGGGGGCACACCCGTCTCCAGCCACTCAATCCCGTGTTGATCGTGAGCGGTCGTTCTCCCCACCAGGATCCTGCAACCAACTGAAATCCAGTACGGTTCCCTCCGTCCAGTTGCGCCGTCGGGCTTCGCCAGCCGCCAACTCCACCACGTGGTCAACGGGTTGTCCAGCGTTGTAGGTGGGGCATGGCATGGCACGGCAGGGGGGAACGTCATGGGCCACTTTCACAATGTGCGCCGTGGGGAGCACTCCGGTCGGATCCTCATTCCCATTGCCGTGGGGATCGTACTGCTCCAGAAACACCAGATCCAGGGGGATCAGCACGTTGCGCATCCAGAAGCTGGCCTCCTGCTGATTAAAACGGAACCACATCCCCCGCTCAGGCAAAAGCCGGGACCGCCCCATTAAACCGATGGAATACTCCTGCGGCGTATCCGGCACCTCCAGGGCCACGCAGGTGGTTGCCGGGGGTTGGTGTTGACGTTCCCCCAGCACGGGACCACACACCTGGGCGCGAATGGGGAGTGTCTGGGTTGGCAGTGCAGCCTGGCTCAGGGCGGCGGCGGGGGCGAGCAGGTTCACCAGGAGCCAGGCCATGGGCAATGGCATGGATGGAAACAAACGCTGCGGGCAGGACATGGCGCTGGAGGATAACGGTGGAATCCGGTGTGTCGTACCGTGGGATTCTGAGTGCAGGATCCGGACCCATCAAGATGGTTGATGACACCATCCCCACCGGGGGCGTTGATGCTGAGCCGCAGAGTGCGTTCGAGCAGGCACTGGCGGCCTACCGGAAGGGGGTCAGTGCCGAGGCGCTGCTTCCCACGTTTCTGGATATTGTCCGCGTCTCCCCCAACCATGGAGCTGCCTGGACATGTCTGTGCTGGTTGCAACTTCTGGCCGGCCGCCCCCTGGCGGCCTTGAAATCGGGGCGCATGGCGGTGCGGCTGATCCCCCAGGATCCCCAGGCCCGTCTCAACCTCAGCCTGGCCATGCTGGAAACCAATACCAAGGGGGTCAGGGAGCAGATTCAGCAGGTCCAGAAGGTGCTGACCATGGCCCCGGATCTCACCGAAGAGCTACAACAGTCCATGGTGGACGGCCTGGAACGCCGTGGGGACTGGCAGGCCTTGCGTAAAGTCCAGACCTGGATCTTCCCCTCCCGCGACAGGTGATCAACATGGCCACACCTGTCTCAGGCAACGAGAGGATTGGGCGCCATGGCGGCAGCGAGGCCATGGCCCAAGCGATTCCGGGAGCCTGAACCGATGGGGCAGTTCACCGATCTCTTGCAGACATGCAAGACCTGGATGGATCGGGTCCTGATGGTGAATGTGTTTGTGGTCATGGCTGGCGCCCTCTGGTTCGTGGTGGCGGTGGGATTCCATAGCCAGGGGCTGGAGCAGCCCCTGGGGCAATTTCAGCAACTCTGGACCCCCCTGTTCATGCCCGCCATCGGTTTGCTCATGGCAGCAGCACTCCTCAACGGCGGCCTGCAGTGGTTGTTGCGGTTCAAGAAGAGGCGTGAACAATCTCTTCCAGGGCCTCGGGCAACGTTGGGTAAGCAAAGCTGAAACCACGCTCCTTGAGGGCGTCAGAGCGCACCTTCTGCCCCTTGAGCACCACCATGGCCCCATCCCCCAACAGGGCTTGGAGCAAGGGAGCCGGAACAGGCAGCAGGCTGGGGCGCCCCATGACCCGTCCCAGGGACGCGGCCATCCCCTTCATGGTGACAGGGTTGGGGGCAACGGCGTTGTAGACGCCCCGGAAGGCCGGGTCCGCCAGGGCAGCCACGATCAGCCGACAAAAGTCGGTGCGGTGAATCCAGCTCATCCATTGGCGGCCACTGCCCACGGGTCCGCCGACACCCAGCCGAAACACCGGCAGCATCTTGCCCAGGGCGCCGCCGTCAGGTCCCAGCACAATGCCAATGCGCAGCACCACGACACGACAACAGTGTTGCGCGGGCTGGGTGGCCGCTTCCCACCCCTGGCACACATGGGCCAGAAAATCCGCGCCGCAGGGGCTGACTTCAGAATACTCACCGGCCTCGCTGGCGCCGTAGTAGCCCACAGCGCTTCCACTGATGAGCACCTGGGGACCGGGGTCGGCGGCGGCGATGCTCGCCACCAGGTTCCGGGTGGTGGCCACCCGGCTTTGCTGGATCAGGGTTTTGTGCTCATCGGTCCAGCGTTGCTCGGCGACGGGCTCCCCCGCCAGATTGATCACCCCCTCAGCCGCGGCCACATGGGCTTGCCATGGACCGGGCTGGCGGGTGTCGGCAGCCACCACCTGGGCTGTGGGCGAGAGACGGCGCGCCCGATCAGGACGCCTGGTGGCAAGGATGAGCTCATGGCCGGCAGCTTCCAGGGCCGGGACCAGGGCATGGCCAACGAACCCTGTACAGCCAGTGGTGAACAGTCGCATTGCCAGGGGGAGAGCGGGGTTCTTCCCGAACTCTAGGAGGAGTGGGGTGGGGGCCGGCTGGCCGCCAGGGGACAAAAGGAGATAGGATCAACGCCAGTATCGCGAAATTGCCACGATCACGCCATGGCGCCGACCGACTCCCCACCTCCGGCAAGCAAAGCCCGATCTCCCCTGAAGCTGAAGAAAGGAAGCCTGGTGAAGGTGGATCGTCATGGCTACATGGCGGATTCCAGCCGCGCTGCCAGTGATCCCGAGCCGCCGGATTACATCTTCCTTGGCCCTGGCGAAGTGCTGCAAGTGAAGGCTGATGTGGCCTTGATCCGTTGGCGGCTACCAGTTCCTGACGTGTGGCTCCCCGTAGATGTATTGCGTCCAGGCTAAATTATAATTGAAGATGCCGCCGTCTTTGCTGAAGCTCATGGCGCAACTGTCGAGCTAGACGCATCACCTCACGGCCATCCCGCAGATAGTCATCCACATAACCCATGGTGTAGAAATTAAGCTGGGACAACCCTTCCTGGACATGACGAAAACACCGGTAGAGATCGGTGGAGAGATCTGTAAAGGCAGGCGGAGCATAACAACTTTGATAAAGAGCTTGAACGAGATCGACCCGCCGTTGACTGTCTGAGATATAGCGACAGAAAACAGTCATCCTCTCGTCATCATAAACATTAGCAGAAAGGGAGCGCAATTGCCCAGGAAACGGGGTAATGATTTTAGAAAGCTGGCGATTGGCAGGGTCAAACACAATACGTAGCCATTGATAGGGATCTACAGTGATGTTTGGCGAGGCAGAGGGTGTGGGGTTCGTCTTCTGCTGGCTGCGCCCATGGTCTGTCTGCCTTTGGCGGTTATCTTGCTGCGTTGCATCATAGGCTTGGCGTGTCTCCGCTTGACTCAGCACGCCATAGGCAACATTGATGGCAACAATCCGTTGCGCGTCTCCGCCAGCGTCGGGATGGTGACGCTTTACCAGTTGACGATACGCAACCTTGATTTCCGCTGCCGTTGCCGCGGGGGACAGTCCCAGTTCCTTGTAGAAGTCCCTGCTCATCAGAGCAGCGCTCCTGACGGAGACATGGCGTCTCCGGAAAACATGGGGGTGCTCAGGTAGCGTTCACCAAAGCTGGCCAGGACGGCAACGATGAGCTTGCCCTGCAACTGGGGACGAGAGGCCAGGCGCAAGGCGGCCACCACGGTGGCGCCACTGCTCACGCCACTGAGCAGCCCCTCTTCCCGCGCCAGGCGGCGGCCCATCTGCATGGCATCCTCGTCCCCCACGGTCATGACCTCGTCAATCAGGCTTTGGTCAAGAATATCGGGAACAAAGCCGGCGCCAATGCCCTGGATCCCATGGCGGCCCGGCTTCCCTCCCGAGAGAACCGGACTGCCTGCGGGCTCCACGGCAACAGCCATCAGTCCCGGTTTACGCTGCTTCAAGACAGCGGCACAGCCTGTGATGGTGCCTCCAGTCCCCACCCCGGCCACAAGAACATCAATCCGACCATCCGTATCCTTCCACAGTTCTTCCGCCGTGGTGCTGGTGTGAATCCCCGGATTGGCTGGATTGCTGAACTGCTGCAATTGAAATCCATTGGGAATCTCCTGCAAAAGCTCATTGGCCCGATGCAAGGCTCCGGCCATGCCCTCGCTGCCGGGCGTCAGCTCCAGACAGGCGCCGTAGGCCCGCAGCATGGCGCGGCGCTCAACACTCATGGAATCCGGCATCACCAAAACAATGGAATACCCCTTGGCGGCAGCCACCATGGCCAAGGCAATCCCGGTGTTGCCACTTGTGGGCTCAATCAGCGTTGTGGCGGAGGGAGAAATCAGGCCATCCTTCTCAGCCTGATTAATCATGGAAATGGATATTCTATCCTTAACAGAGGCTGTTGGATTAAAGGATTCAAGCTTACAGAGAATTTCACTTTTGCAGTCCACGGCTGGAATCCGCCGAAGCCGCACCAGGGGGGTGTTGCCAATCAGGTCAAGAATGGAATCATGAACATTCATGGCGTTGTTGCTCCCAGGCAGTGCCCTGACAAGTTGGATGCAAGTCTAGCAGGAACCTGCCATGGTCTGTCGCCATGGTCAATGTGACAGTTTAGTGATTGACATATTGACAGAGTAGCCATGGCGGGGCTAGGATCAATCAAAGGCCATTCCACAGAGTGTTTGTTTTGGTCTCGTGTCCATGAATCGTTTTCTTGCTCTGGCCACTGGCCTTGTCCTGCTTCCTTTTTCTGCTCCTTCTCTGGCGCAAACCAGCTTGCTGGAGTTCCGCTGGAGCCGGGACCCTGGTTACGTTAGCCTTGATTATCGAATCAGCAATGATCAACCACGGCGGCGATCAAACTTGAAGCTCATTCTCCCTGGGAAACTCAGAAAACACACCATCCTGGAGATGATCGTTGAAGCACCGGAAATTTTCGAGAAATGGCGTGGAAAAATCGATGTTGACAGCGTGAAAATTGGCCGCGATTGTATCCAGAAGTCGATATTTATGGGGACCCGAACACGGTGTCAGGACTATTTTACCTTGTCGGAGGTGACGCAGTTGGGGCCGGGAGTGATCAGGATGACGCCCGATGGGCCCATCCCCCAGTCTGAGACCATTGTGGTGGAATTGAAAATGCGCAATCCGGCAACAGGGTTTTATCAGTTCAATGGCTATGCCACAGCACCGGGCCAAGTGCAGATTCCTGCCTACCAGGGCAGTTGGCTCGTTGAGATCGAATAAGCCATTACCCTGCCAGATACGTTCAGGAAGGGCCTCAAACCAGACGTAACCGGGAACTGGCAATGTCATACACAGCTCCATGAATCTTCAGTGGGCCAGCCTCCACTCCCCGGGCCAGCACATCACCCTTGAGGGTGAGGGTCGCTGCTGCACTGCGTGTGTTGCTCTCCACCCCCTGCTCCAGGTCTTGCACTCCTTCGCTGAAGGAGGCGCGAATGGGCTGCACCAACTGCTCCAACAGAGGAGTCAGCGGCTGGCTCCCCAACACAGCGGAGACAGCGCCATACCCGCCATGGCCCAGCACCATGATTAGGGAGACACCCAGGTTGGCCACGGCATATTCCACGGAGGCCAGGCCGTCATCAAATGCCGTGTTGCCGGCACTACGCACAACAAACAACTGGCCGGGGTTGACGTCAAAGATCCAACTGGGCGGCACACGGGAGTCCACACAGGTGATGATCCCGGCCCACGGCGCCTGACCTTCCGCTAACACGGAGTTCACCAAGTGGCAGTTATCTTGCCAGTATTGGGCCAATGGATGTTGTCGTGTCGCCTCGGAGGATGCCTGCTGTAGCGGCCCTCGAAGTCCGCAAGCCGGGCATTGCCATCCAGCAGGATCTGCAGTGGATCTCCCTTGGGGATGCAGGCCCGGATGGGTTCCATGGCGTTGTCCTTCCTGGCGCCGGGGGCAGAACGACCGGCCCTCTGCCAGGCCGGTTCCGCCAGGCTGAACGCAGCGGCGCCCGTCCCCCAGATTCAGTAGATCTCGTCGCCCCATGGCCTTTGGTGCGTGTTCATAGCCACCCTGCTTCCTGGGGAGCCCACCGTCACCAGTAGGGATCCGTGGCCGCCTCCACCTTCAGGGCACCTTGGGATCCACGTACGCTGCTGACGCAGGCGCGCACCACATGGCCGTTCACCTCAATCTCGCAGGCCCCACAACTGCCGTAGAGACAGCCCGTGGGAATGGTGTGACCCAGCATCTGCGCTGCCGTCAGCCAGGGCGTGCCCACTGCAATGGATACGGGGTCTCCACCATCCCAGCACACTGGAACCTGGTCGGATGGGGACGGTGTGGACATGATCATCAGCGCAACAAGGGTTCCAGATTGACATCTTCCGCCAGGGCGTCGGCAAGGTGATCCAGGAGCCGATCCCGCTGGGCGGCATGGTGGGGAGCGGCTGTGGGCAAGGGGGGCAGGCCGCGGCGGTTCCGCAACCGGTTGAGCCAGTGGCGACGCCATGGTCCAGACTCCAGACAGCCGTGCAGGTAGGTGCCCACCACCCGGCCACAGGGGCTCACCCAGCCCAGGCCGGGTTGAGCATACAATGGCTGCGCACCATGGATCGGCCCGGTTGTCCGGCCATGGTGGAGTTCAAAACCCGTGCAGGGTTGACCGGGTTGGGGCCATGTGGTAATGGTGGTCCACTGGCGTTGCACCTTGGCGGGCTCGAATGTGGTCACCAAGGGCAATAGTCCCAGCCCCTTGATGTCCCCTGGTGTCTCCGCTTCCAGACCATGGGGATCATGGAGCCGTTGCCCCAGCATCTGTAAACCGCCACAGATGGCCAGCACCGCCCCACCGGCGGCCACATACTGTTGCAGGCGTTCATCCATCCGGGCAGCCTGCATTGCCTTGAGGTCCGCCATGGTTTGCTTGCTGCCGGGCAGCAGCACGGCATCATACTGATCCACAGTGTCCGTCGGCAACAGCCAGTCCAGTTGGACCGTGGCTTCCGCGGCGAGGGGATCCATGTCGGAGAAGTTGCTGATGGATGGCAGACGCAGCACGGCCAGACGCAACTCGGCCCCGGGTTTACGGGCCTGGCGCTCCAGGAGATCCAGGGAGTCTTCCGGTGGGAACCGTTCCCCCAGCCAGGGGAGAACGCCCAACACCGGCAGGCCGGTGCGCTGCTCCAGCCAGACGCGGCCCTCGTCAAACAAGCTGCGCTGACCACGGAAGCGGTTGATCAGCAAGCCCGCCATCAGGGAGCGCTCCACGGGCCGCAATAGTTGGAGTGTGCCGACGATCTGGGCAAAGACCCCACCGCGCTCAATATCAGCCACCAGAACACAACGGGCCCGCACAAACTGGGCCAGGCGCAGGTTGGTCAGGTCCCGTGCCTGCAGGTTCACCTCCACCGGGCTGCCGGCCCCCTCCAGCACAAGCCGTCCCTGCCGCTTCCGACAGACGTCCAGTCCTCGGCGAACGGCCAGCCAGCCGGGCCGGAACCAGTCCCGGTAGTAATCCTCCGCCCGGCTGACTCCCACCGAGTGCCCCAGATGGATCACCTCGCTGCTGCCGTGGCCCTGGGGCTTCAGCAACACCGGATTCATGGCCGCGCAAGGAGTCAGACCGGCAGACCAGGCCTGCATGGCCTGGGCATAGGCCATTTCACCCCCGTCTTCATCCACGTAGGCGTTGAGGCTCATGTTCTGCCCCTTGAAGGGAACCGGCTGCTCCCCACGGCGCCGCAACAGGCGACATAATCCTGCCGTGACGAGGGACTTGCCCACCCCGCTGCTGGTTCCGAGAACCATGATGGGGGGCGGTGACGGCACGGTCATGACCAAATGCTGAGCCAGCGCCGTAACCCGTTGCTCCAGCGTTCCTGCAACGAGACCGGGGGGCGGCCCTGCTCCGGCCAGGCGGCCACCACCTGACGGCCCAGAGGAGTGAGCCGCACCCGATCCGTTAACCCCTGGCCATCCACCTCCCGGCGCAGCAGGCCCACCCGCAGCAGCCAACGCACCAGTTGATCCGCTTGCGCCTCGCTCAAGGGTCTGGTGGTGAAGGGGGAGTCCGAAGCGCAAAGCTCGGCCAGGCCCACAGCCCCCTCCTGCAAGGCGGCAAAGCAGCGGCGGTGTAAAGGGCTGCAGCGGGCAGCGCGGTCGGCGCGCCGGGCCGCCTGCCTCTTAATGGCAAGATCCATGGCCACAGGAATGGACAATCTCAGGGCGGCTAGCGCTCACTTGTGATGTCTCCATCGTCTCAACACCCGTTTCCATTGATTCTGGCCTCAGCCTCCCCTTCCCGGCGCCGTCTGCTGGAGCAGGCCCACATTCCCTGCCAGGTGAAGGTCAGTGGTTTCGATGAAGATCGTCTCCCCGGAAGCATGGAGCCGGGTCGGTTGGTCACCGCCCTGGCCCAGGGAAAAGCCGGAACCGTTCTGGAGCGCTTGCCCCATCCGGGACCTTTGGTGCTGGGGTGTGACTCCGTATTGGTGTTCCGGGGAGCCATTCAAGGCAAGCCCACGTCTGCAGGCGAGGCCATCCAGCGTTGGCGCGCCCTGGCCGGCAGGGAGGGGGCGCTGTACACGGGTCACTGCCTTCTCGATAGCGGTCTGGAGCGGTCTTGCCACGGTGAGGTGGTGACCCGGATACGGTTTGCGCCGGTGGACGATGCCACCATCGAACACTATGTGGCCACGGGTGAACCCCTGGGCTGTGCTGGCGCCTTTGCCCTGGAGGGACGTGGTGGCCTTCTGATTGACGCCATTGAAGGCTGTGCCTCCAACGTGATGGGATTGAGCCTGCCCTGGCTACGGCATCGTCTGGTGGAGTGGGGGTTCAGCCTGGCCGCGCTGTGGTCACTGGACGCAAACGGCAAAAAAGCCCCCTGAGCGGGGGCTGTGGCTTGCGGAAAGGATCTGGCCACGGGCGCGAAGGGCCAGCGCCAGCCAGAAGCTAGTCCAGATCAGGCATGGCCAGAACCGGCTCAGCCTCCCGGTCGATGCCCTTCTCAAAACCGGCCGCGGCAGCTCTGGCGCGACCGGCATGCCAGAGGTGACCCACCAGGAAGAAGAAGGCCAGAATAAACTGGGCGCCACCCAGCCATTGACGCAGGTTCACGTAGTTCACTGCATTGGGCTCGGTGATGATGCCGCCCACGGAGTTGATGGAGGCGTTGGGGGCATGGGTCATGTACTCCGCTGCACGACGCACCTGCCAGGGTTGAATGTCGTTCTGCAGTTTCTCCAGGCTGAGGCCGTTGGGACCCCGCAGAGGCTCCAGCCATGGACCACGGAAATCCCAGAAGCGCATGGTCTCGCCACCAAAGATGATCTCACCCGTGGGGGAGCGCATCAGATACTTGCCCAGGCCGGTGGGACCCATGGCCGAACCGATGTTGGCGCCCAGGCGCTGGTCCCGCACCAGGAAGGTGAAGGATTGGGACTGGGAGGCTTCAGCGTTGGTGGGACCCCAGAACTCGGACGGATAAGCGGTGTTGTTGAACCAGATGAACGTGGAGGCAATGAAGCTCATCAGGCTCAAGGCGCCCAGGCTGTAGCTCAGGTAGGCTTCACCGTTCCAGATGAAGGCCCGGCGCACCCAGCCGAAGGGCTTGGTGAGCACATGCCAGATGCCGCCAAAGATGCAGGTGATCCCCAGCCAGATGTGGCCGCCGATGATGTCTTCCATGTTATCCACCCCGACAATCCAGCCCTGGCCTCCCCAGGGGGAACGGCCCAGGTAGCCGAAGATGACCGCAGGATTCAGGGTTGGATTGGTGATCATGCGCACGTCTCCACCGCCAGGAGCCCAGGTGTCGTACACACCACCAAAGAACATGGCCTTGAAGACCAGCAGGAGGCAGCCCACCCCCAGGAGAATCAGGTGATAGCCAATGATGTTGGTCATCTGATTCTTGTCGCGCCAGTCCTGGGAAAAGAAGACCGAATAGTTCTCCAGAATGTCAGGACCGCGCAGGGCATGGTAGAGGCCGCCGATGCCCAGGACGGCCGAGGACACCAGATGCAGTACACCCACCACAAAGAACGGATAGAGATTGGTCACCTCGCCGCCGGACCCAACCCCGTAGCCCAGGAGGGCCACATGGGGAAAGCAGAGGAAGCCCTGCTCGTACATGGGCTTGTCGGCAGTATAGTGACTCACCTCGAAGAGCATCATGGCCCCGGCCCAGAAGACCATCAGGCCAGCGTGGGCAACATGGGCCCCCAGGAGGCGACCGGAAAGATTGATGAGGCGGGCGTTTCCAGCCCACCAAGCGTAGCCGGTAGAGTCCTGGTCCAGGCTGCCGCCGAGGGAAGGATTAGAGAGCGTTACCACGTGGGAGGACCTCTTCAGGG
>VXWH01000037.1 GCA_009836025.1 Synechococcus sp. SB0668_bin_13
CTGGCCAAGATCCAACGCCTTTGTACTTTTTTGTACTTTCTCCAGGACCCTGCACCAGAGGTAGACTCTTCCTGTTCCAGCGCAACGGTGAGGGATCGCGACCGGAGTGTTTGGAATCCGAATCGAAGTCCGATCCCTGAACCTGACGAGATGGATGACCTATGGGTTTGGCGTCCAGAGTTGCTGGCGGCGGGTGATCAGCGCCACTGCCGTCAAGGCCAGCAGAACCCCAACCCACTGAGTCGGCTCCAGACGCTCATCCTGCACCAGCCAGCCGCAGGCCAGGGCAAACACCGGTGTCAGGAAAGTGAGGGCCGTGAATCCTGTCAGTTCCCGCCGCGTCACAAACCAGAAAAACAACCCATAGCCCAGGGCTGTGCCGCCACCGCTGGCATAGGCCATGAGCCACCAGTCCTGGGGAAGCAATGTCTGTAGTGCAGAGCCCTGCCATGCACCGATCCCCAGCAGGGGCAACCCACCCAGCAGCAGATGCCAGGCTGTGACGCTGAGCACATGGGATTGGCGGGCTGCAAAGCGACAGAGCACAGCGCCACAGGCCATGGACACGGCGGAACCCAGCAGCAGTGCCGTTCCCCCATTCCAGGACAAGTCACCCACCGCCGGCCCTTGCAGCCACAGGTTCTGCAACAACGGCTCAGGCAGCCCCAGACAGGCCACGCCCCCCAGCCCCATTAACAGTCCCAACCAGCCAACGGGGTTGATGGCTTCACCGAACACCTGGCGAGCCAACAGGGCCACCAGCAGGGGCTGGGTGTCGATCAATACGGAACTGAGCCCTGCGCCTGTCGTCTGCAGGCCGGCGCTGAGCAAGCCCTGGGCACAGCTCACATCCACAAGGGAGAACAAAGCCAGCCAGCCCCAATCCCCACGGGCCACCGCCAGGGGGATGCCCGCAATCGGCAGCAGCAACACCATGGCGACGGCAGCGGGCAGGATGCGCAAACAGGCCACAGTCCAGGGATCCGCATGGCCGAGCACCAGCTTCATGGCCACCATGGAACTGCCCCACAGCGCGAAGGGCAGCACCATCAGGATCCAACGTTGGGGCATCACGGGGTGGAGTGGAGAAAACCCCCTATGCACCAGCGACAGGGGACCGTGTTCTCACCTGAGCCTAGGGCGCGGCATCCACAGGATCCTCCCCATCGCAAGCCGGACAACTCCCCATTGCCGACGCGGTCCAGGCACCTTAAACTGCTCAGGAATCACCACCAGCAGAACAAACCGTAGGATCACCCCACCTGAAGGCTTTTTCCATGTCCTGGCTTCGGCCCTGGCGCTATCGCAAACGGCGACAGATCGCCCGCATTGAACTCCGCGGTCCGATCACAGCCAGCACCCGCACAGCCGTTATCAGGTTGCTGAAGCGGGTTGAAACCTGTCAGTTCCCTGCCCTGTTGCTGCGCATTGACAGCCCCGGAGGCACGGTGGGAGACAGTCAGGAAATCCACCAGGCCCTGGGGCGACTCCAAGAGCGGCATGGCTGCCATGTGGTGGCCAGTTACGGCAACATCTCCGCATCCGGTGGCGTCTATGTGGGGGTTGCCGCAAAGGAGGTGGTGGCCAATCCTGGAACCATCACCGGCAGCATTGGGGTCATTCTTCGGGGCAGCAACATTTCCGAGCTTTTGCAACGCCTGGGGGTACGCTTTGAAACCGTCAAGAGCGGTCCCTACAAGGACATCCTGTCCCCGGATCGGCCCCTCAGCGATGCAGAACGCCAGCTTTTGCAGGATCTGATCGACTCCAGCTACCATCAGTTTGTGGAGGCCGTAGCCCAGGGCCGTGGCCTTGACCCGGAAGCGGTGAAGACCTTTGCGGATGGACGGGTGTTCACAGGCGCCCAGGCGAAAGCGTTGGGTCTGGTGGATCACCTGGGGGACGAGGACCTGGCCCGGCGCCGGGCCGCCACCCTGGCGGGACTGGACCCCGACAAGGCTCGCCTGGTCAAGCTTGAGGATCGGCCGAAGGGATTGCGGCGCCTCCTGCCCGGTTCCGGGCTGCTCAGCCGCCTGGGTCGAGAGCTGGAGTTGGAGCTTCTTCATGGCTCTGGCCCCCTATGGCTGCACCGTCCATGACTGACCCATCTTTTTCCCCAGACCAATTGGTGGCATGGCGTGGCGCCACCACAGCTACGGAAAACACCGCCTCGGCCATTGATCAAGCTGTGTCGGAACTCCTTGATGCCCTGGTCAGACGCAACCAGCTTCAGCCCCATCACCTGATTTCCATGGTCTTTTCGGTGACGGCGGATCTGGATGCCCTGTTTCCAGCTTCCGTGGCGCGACGGCGGCCAGGGTGGCAAGCAGTCGCTCTGTTGGACACGCAGCAAATGCATGTACCGGGCGATCTGAGCCACTGCATCCGCCTCTTTGCCCATGGCTGGCTGCCCAGGGGTCGGGTTCCGGAGCACCCCTATCTGCGGGGAGCCGTGTCCTTGCGTCCGGATCGCCAATGAAGACGGCAGCGGGCCAGGCAGAATTGGCCATGGACAGGTAAAGTGCTTGCCCATTGGGCACACAACACCAGCGGAACCATGACCAGACGGACACTTGAAGGAACCAGCCGTAAGCGCAAGCGGGTCAGCGGGTTTCGCGTGCGCATGCGGTGCCACACAGGCCGCCGTGTCATTCGCAGTCGACGCAAACGAGGCCGCGCCCGGCTTGCAGTTTGAGGGATTGCCTTGCAGTTCGCCATGGTGCTTCCCCGGGACCACCGCCTCAGTGGAACCATGGTTTTTGACCATCTCTACAGAGCCAGGGCGCGTTTTCATGGCAGCAGCCTGATCCTGAGGGTCGGTTTACCCAACCTTCAGCGCCTCAAGCCCGGTCTCATGGGATCCCGGATCCGCACTGCCCTGAAGCACAACAGCGCGGCAGTGGGACAGGAGGATCTACGCTTTGCCGTGGTGGTGAGCAAGAAGGTGAGCAAGCGGGCAGTAAGGAGAAACCGGCTGCGCCGCCTTCTCCACCATGCTTTCATGAAGGAGGTTCCCCACCTGCGGCGGGGCCACTGGTTGCTGCTCAGCCTTAAACCGGGCGCTGCCCAGCGCAGTGAGGATCAATTGCTGCAAGAGTGGAGTGACCTTCTGGGCCGGTCTGGTCTGCGCCGTGCGCACGAACAGGACGCGCCTGCCGCCTTGACCCGCGCCTGAACCCCATGTCCATGTCTGACCCGTCCGACCAGTCCACAGAAGCAAGCGCCCCTGCCCAGGCCGCCAAGACAACGTCTACGGAAGAGGTGTTCTACGATGGTGGACCCCATCCCATGGATCTGGTGTTGGGCCTGCTGGCTGCCCTCACCGTGGTGGGCATTCCCCTGGCAGTGGGAGCCGTTGTGCGTGCCCTCTGGCTGCGCTTCCGCATCACGGATCGGACGATTGTGGTCAAGGGGGGCTTTCTGGGGCGGACCGTAACCACCGTCAGCTTTGGCCAGATCCGGGAGGTGCGTTCGGTGTCCCGGGGCTTTGGTCTGTATGGGGACATGGTGCTGTTGCTCAAGGAGGGCGGCGCTCTCGAGATGCGGTCTCTGCCTGATTACCGCCGCTGGCGCGACCTGGTGGAAGAGCGCTGCCCGGGCAAGGCCAAGGCCGCAAGCCGGCGCTCAGGTCAGGCTGGTTTCTCCAATTGATGCTGAGTCCAGCGGCTTCCATGGGGCACACTGACTCTGCTGGACACCCACCCTCCACTGCTTCACTCCTGTGATCGGCTACATCTCCGACAATCTCCTGCTGCCCATCCTGGACTTCTTCTATGGATTGGTGCCCAATTACGGCTTGGCCATCGTCTTCCTGACGGTGGTGATCCGCCTGGCCCTCTTCCCCCTCAGCGCTGGATCCATCCGCAATGCCCGGCGGATGCGCATTGCCCAGCCCGTCATGAAACAACGGCAGGAGGAAATTCGGGCCAGATACGCCAACGACACCAAGCGACAGCAGGAGGAGTTGGGCAAGCTCATGAAGGAGTTTGGCAATCCCCTGGGGGGCTGCCTGCCCCTGCTGGTGCAGATGCCCATCCTTTTTGCCCTTTTCGCCACCCTGCGGGGATCCCCCTTTGCCGACGTGGCCTACACCATCCCGGTGAAGGTGATGGCCTCCGATGAAATCATCCAGGAGGAGGTGAAGCCCTTCACCAGTGCCAGCCACTCCATTTTTCTCTCGGAAACAGATCACGTGCCGGTGGTGGCCGCCCTGCCTGAGGGCAACAGCCTGTCCATCGGGGATACGGCCACGCTGCAACTGGAAACCCGGGACGGGGAATCCCTGGCGGCGGTGCAGGCCCATACGGACCATGCCGCCGCCATCACCCCCAGTTGGCAGGTGACCCGGGGTGCGGACGTGGTCCGTGTTGATGAATCCGGCCAGATCACGGCAGTGGGGCTGGGCAGTGCAACGGTGGAGGGGAAGGTTCCCGGCGTGGCCTCCGAAACCGGCTTTCTGTTCATCAAGGCCCTGGGCCATGTGGGCTTTTACGTGGACGGCAGGGTGAATTGGGATATTGCCGTCCTTGTCGCAGGCTTTGGCGGCACCTTGTTTGTCTCTCAGATCCTCTCCGGCTGGGGCATGCCGAAAAACCCCCAGCAGGACACCACCAACCGGGTGCTGCCCTTCATGATGACCGGCTTGTTCCTGTTCTTCCCGCTGCCGGCCGGCGTGCTGCTGTACATGGTGGTGGCCAACGTGCTCCAGGCACTGCAAACCTTCCTCATGACCCGGGAAGCGCTGCCCGCCAACCTTCAAGCTCTCCTGGAGCAGCAGTTGGCGGCCCAGGCCGCCGATGCCGCTTCCGGATCAGCTCTGGCGGTGGCGGCAGACGCCGTGGTCAGCAAGGAAGGATTCCGTGGCCTCCTCAAGGAGGAGCGCACTCAACAGACCTCCTCTCCGTCCCAGCCGCCGCAGAAACCCGCCGTCAAGCCCGCCAAGCCCAGCCGCCGCAAGGGTCAGCGACAGAAGAAGTCAAGGTCCTGAGGAGCAGGCATGAGTGTGCAGGCAGGCCCTTTGGAGCAACTGGATCTTCTGATCCGGGCGCGCACGCCCATCATCTGGGTCCCTACCCAGGAGGAGGAACGCCTGGAGAACCTGGTGCGGTCCGCTGCGCGGAGACTCCAGGATCGTCTGGTGATGCGCTGGGATTTCATTGGTGGCCTGGACGCCCCCAGTGACCGTGTCGGCACAGGGGAGCGCAATCCCCTGGCCGCCCTCGACAGCCTCTCCACCATGGCTGCAGGGCGCAGCGCCATCCTGCTGCTGCTGGACTTTCACCGCTTCCTTGAGGATGCGGCGGTGAACCGGCGTCTGCGGAATCTGGCCAGGGAGCTGCGTCGCCAACCCCATACAGTGATCATCAGCGCTCCCGACCTCAGCCTTCCCACGGAGTTGGAAACCGTGACTTCCGTGCTGGAACTGCCCCTCCCCAGTAGTGCCGAGATCGCCGCCCTGCTGGAAGGAATTGCCAACGCCGCTGGCCAGCCCCTCGCCTTTGACGTGAGCGAAACCCTGGGCCGTTGCTGCACCGGTCTCCCGGAAGAGCGGGTCCGACAGGTGGCCGCCCGGGCCCTGGCCCAGCGGGGCGCCCTGGGCCTGGAGGACCAGGCCGACATTCTTGAGGAAAAACGCCAGGCTGTACGCCGCACGGAGCTTCTGGAATACTGCAGCACCGACACCAACACCACCGACATTGGCGGACACGACAAGCTCAAGCGCTGGCTGGAGCAGCGACGGCTGGCCTTTTCCCCAGCAGCGCGGGCCTATGGCTTGCCCCATCCCAAGGGGGTTCTGCTGCTGGGTCCCCAGGGCACCGGCAAATCCTTGACGGCCCGGGCTGTGGCCCACAGTTGGGGGATGCCCCTGCTGCGCCTGGACGTGGGGCGCCTCTTTGCCGGCCTGGTGGGCGCCAGTGAAGCCCGAACCCGGGAGATGATCCGCACCACGGAGGCCATGGCTCCCTGTGTGCTGTGGATCGATGAAATGGATAAAGGCTTTGGAGCCGACAGTCGCAGTGACGGGGGCGCCAGCCAGCGGGTCCTGGCCACCATGCTCACGTGGATGGCGGAAAAAGACAGCCCCGTCTTTGTGATGGCCACAGCCAACGGGATTGACGCCCTTCCGGCGGAGTTGCTGCGCAAGGGCCGCTTTGACGAGATTTTCCTGCTGGATCTGCCGACGCTCGATGAGCGAAAAGAGATCTTGGGGCTCCACCTGACGCGCCTGCGCCCCAACCAGAAGGATCTGGACCTGGACACGTTGGCGGAGCGGTGCCAGGGCTTTTCCGGGGCGGAACTGGAGCAGGCGCTCATTGAAGCCATGCATCTGGCTTTTGGGGACGGGGGCCGCCCCCTCAGGCAAGACGACCTTCTCCAGGCTGCTGACCAGCTTGTGCCGCTCTCGCGAACTGCCGCGGAGCGGCTGCAAGCTCTTCAACAATGGGCTGCTTCCGGTAGAGCGCGTCCCGCCTCCAGTGCCGCCACCTGGGCACTCGATGGCTGAGACGGCCGCCTGCGGCCAGAATAGACTGAATCGTCTTTGGCCCATGGCCTCCTGGCGCGCTGCCCTGCTGATGGCTTTCGTGGTGCTGGTGTTTGGCTTCACCCTTTTCGTTGTCTCCGCCCGGATATGGCTGCCCACGGATATGGCTGCACCGGCCCCCATCCATTGACCAGGTTGTGGAACAATGGCGATACAACCAGCCGACGACCATGGATAAGGCTCCTGATCACACCACAGACCTGGATCCGGGCTTGCTGGCTGAAGCGCTGGAGCCGGAGGATCTCCTTGATGATCCGCTGGATTCCCTTGCCGTGGACTGTCCGGATCCGGATGCCGAGATCCGTGCCGGCCTTGCTTACCTGAGCCGCGGCCGTGACGAGGTGATGCAGGGCTTGCGCATCTTTTGCGAGCACCGTGACCATCGGGCCATTCCCCTGCTCCTGCCCCAACTGCACGACCTCTGCCCCATCACACGGATGAGTGCGGTGTATGCCCTGGGTCGCAACCCCACGGCCGAAGCCGAGTCCACGTTGTTGCAACTGTTGGAGGACAGCAATGGCTTTGTCCGCAAGGCCGTGGCCTGGAGCCTGGGGAACTATCCCGGAGCAGCAGTCCTGCAGGCCTTGATTCGTGCCCTCACCACAGACATTGCCGCAGTGCGTCTGTGGGCAGCCAGTTCCCTTGTGGACGTGGCCGTTGGTGATCCAGCCGATGCGGTGCAGGCCAGCCAGGTGCTCAGGGAAGCCCTCCACATTGACAACAATGCCGTGGTGCGCAGCAACTGTGCCTGGAGCCTGAGCCGTCTCCATGGCGCCTGTGGAGATCATCCCACGGAGCAGCACAAGCTGGTGCAAGCACTCATTCAAGCCATGCTGGAAGAACCGGACCAGGGTGTGGCTGAAGATGCCCGCACGGCCCTTGAGCAACTGGATGATCCCGACAGCATGGCCAGGATCGAGGCTCTCCTGGATGACGGTCTCCTGAACTGAAACCACCAACCGCTGCCGCACGCCCGCAGTGTTGTCTTGTCGGACTTGTCAGAAGTTTACAGAGTTTTGCACTTCCATGTGGCGCCCCCTCTGCTGCCCCACGGAACCCACCCACCTCGGTGCGCAGGTCGCGGAAAGCCGTCCCTGCAGCCTGAAAACCCCATGCAAGTCAAAGGTCTGGGCATCCAACGCTCCGGTTCGAGGACCCATGCCGTGACCCATGTGGGAACCCCGTTCGGTGGCAAATGGTTGGGCGTTCCGTTGCCCAAGGCATTGGGGAAGCATGCCACCCGGGCAGAAAAGCGGTTATTGTTTGGCCAGAGATTTTAAGTTGGCCCATGACCTTGCAGACCATTCGCTTCCGGATTCGTCCGGACGGCCGTGTGGAAGAGCAAGTGAAAGGCCTCAAAGGCGCCAGTTGTCAGAAGCTGACCGCTGCCCTTGAGGCCCGGCTTGGTGCTGTCGTCAGCAGCGCCCCCACTGAAGATCACTACGCCGCTGTGGGTCGCCAGCGCCAGCTTCAGACCGCTTCTCTTGGCCAGTTTTCCTGACTTCCGTTGAATGCCATGTCTCACTTCAGCACCATCAAAACCGAGTTGCGCAACGTTGATGATCTCGCCACTGCTCTGACGGAGATGGGGTACCAGCCTGAAGCTGGTCAGCAGCAACTGCGGGGATATCGCGGCCAAATGGTGGAAGCCCAGTTGGCCATCCGTCAGCCCAACGGCGCCGACATCGGCTTTCGCTGGAACGGCAGCAGCTACGAACTGGTGACGGACCTGCAGCTTTGGAACCAGAACGTGCCAGTGGAGCGCTTCCTTGCCCAACTCACCCAGCGTTATGCCTTGCGCACCATCCTTGCAGCCACCCAGCAGGAGGGCTTCCAGGTGTGTGAGCAGAAAAACACGGCTGACGGCTCCATCGAGCTGGTGGTGACCCGCTGGGACGGCTGACACCTCGGGCTGATCCCCGAAGACTGGCGCCCACTTTGCTGACCATGGATCCATCCCTTGCCTTTACCACACCGACTGACGGCTCCAGCCACCCAACCGGTCTGGAGCCCCTGTTGGGCGGGGCGTTGCGGGAGAAAGCAGTCTGGGTAGACGAATCCGTCTGCATTGGCTGCCGCTACTGCGCCAATGTGTGCCCCAATACCTTTTTGATCGAGCCGGAGTTTGGCCGCTCCCGTGCGGTTCGCCAGGACGGGGATTCCACCCGGCATATCCAGGAAGCCATTGATACCTGCCCGGTAAGCTGCATTCACTGGGTACACTACGAACAACTGGAACAACTGCGCGAGTACCTGGCAGGGCAGCAGTTTCAAGCACTGGGTTTTGCCGGCCCCAGCAAGCGGAGACGCCCTGAATGACTGTTGTCAACCACCCCCCCCCGCCTGCTCCAGCACCCCCTTGGAGCTGGGCACCTGGCCGGAGCGGCGCGGGTCCACCTCGGTGGCCATGCGCAAGGCCCGGGCAAAGGCTTTGAAGCAGGCTTCCACGATGTGGTGGTCGTTGCGGCCGTGGAGTTGGCGGATGTGCAGGGTGAGGCCGCTGTTGTTCACCACGGCCACGAAGAATTCCCGCACAAGCTGGGTGTCGTAGCGGCCAATGCGCTCGGAGCGCAGTTGCAGGTCAAACTCCAGATGGGGGCGGCCGGAGCAATCCAGCGCCACCTGCACCAGGGCCTCATCCAACGGGGCCAGGAAATGCCCGAAACGGTAAATCCCACGGCGATCCCCCAACGCCTGCCCCAACGCCTGCCCCAGGCTGATGCCCACGTCTTCATTGGTGTGGTGGTCGTCAATCTCGGTGTCCCCGTGGGCCTGCACCTGGAGATCAAAGAGGCCATGGCTCACCAGTTGCATGAGCATGTGGTCCAGAAAAGGGATGGTGGTCTCCACCTGGCCACAACCGGTTCCGTCCAGGTTCAGGCGCAGCCGCACCTGGGTTTCCCGGGTCACCCGTTCCACGGAACCGGTGCGCCCGTCATGGTCCGCGTTGATGGCGCTCGGCGCTGACTGGGGAATGGCTGCCATGGGAAGATGGGATCGAACACCATGAGTCTGGGGGTCACACGGCGATTGCGGAACGCCGGAGAACGGCTGCGCAGCGATCACAGACATGGGAACCGTCGTCCAATACCTGCCCCTGATCCGTGGTGTAGTGCCAGCAACGGGAACACTTCCAACCCTCCGCCCTGGCCACCTGGATGTGGAGGCCGTCCTCCCGGGATTCCGCCAGGGGGTGGGGCAAGGGATCACCGCCCATGTGCAGTTGGGACACCAGGAGCCAGTCTTTCAGCAGATCCTCGGCGTTGGCGTCGTGGTCCTGGAGCCAGGTGACGGCCCTTTCCATGGCTGGATCCTGAATGTCCAGACGCACCTGTGCCTTCAGGGAGGCGCCCATCTGGCCAGCGGCCTGGCTGGCCTGAAGCTGACGGTTGACGCTGGTGCGCAGGCGGCGCAACTGTCCCACAACCTCTGCCAACCGGTCGTGACGCCACTCAGCAGCGGCTTGGGGCCAACCCCGCTCGAATACGGAGGTTTCCCGGACAGGATAGGGGAGGTTCTGCCAGATGTCCTCGGCCATGTGGCAGAGCACAGGGGCCATCATGCCCGCCAACTGCTCCACCACCACGGCCAGCACCGTCTGGCACTGACGCCGTGACAGGTCTTGGGGGGCGCTGATGTAGAGTCTGTCCTTGACAACATCCAGATAAAAGTTCGAGAGGTCAACCACACAGAAGTTCTGAAGGATCTGGAAGAAGCGGTAGAATTCGTAGGCTTCAAACGCCCTGGTTGCCTCCTGGAGCACCTCTCCCGTGCGGTGCAGCAGCCAGCGATCCAGCCACGCCAGCTTCTCGAAGGGAACGCCGTCCCGCTCCGGTTGGAAGTCGTAGACGTTGCCCAGCATGTAGCGGCAGGTGTTGCGCACTTTGCGGTATACGTCCGCCAGTTGCCGCAGGATGCCGGCGCCGATGGGCACGTCGGAGGAGTAATCCACGGAACTCACCCAGAGCCGCAACACGTCGGCCCCGTAGGCCGGCTCCTTCTTTCTGTTTTTGCCCCCGGCAATGATCACTGTGGGATCCACCACGTTGCCCAGGGATTTGCTCATCTTGCGGCCCTGTTCATCCAGGGTGAAGCCGTGGGTGAGCACACAGCGGTAGGGGGCATGGCCATGGACGGCCACAGAGGTGAGCAGGGAGGATTGAAACCAGCCCCGGTGCTGGTCCGAGCCCTCCAGGTAGAGATGGGCGGGATAGGCGAGTTCCTCACGGCCGGCCGCCACCGCCGCCCAGCTTGAGCCGGAGTCAAACCACACGTCCATGGTGTCGGTGCCCTTGCGCCAGCGTTCCGCCTCCGGGGCATGGGCGGGTGGCAGGAGTTGCTCCTCGTCCATGGTCCACCAGGCGTCGCTGCCGTGGGTGGCAAACAGTTGTTGCACGTGGGCGAGGGTGTCTTCATTGAGCAGCACCTCGTCTCCACTGCGGGCATAGAACACCGGAATGGGCACACCCCAGACCCGTTGCCGGGAAATACACCAGTCCCCCCGCTCCCGCACCATGGCCTCAATGCGGTTCCGGCCGGAGCCCGGCAGCCACCTGACCTGACCGACGGCCGCCAGGGCCGCCTCCCGGAAGCCGTCCAGCGAGGCGAACCATTGTTCCGTGGCGCGGAAGATGGTGGGTTTTTTCGTGCGCCAGTCGTAGGGGTAACGGTGGGCATAGGGCACACAGGCCAGCAGGGCGCTCCGCTCCTTGAGGGCGGCAACGATGGCGGGGTTGGCATCCTCCAGCACGTTGAGGCCGGCGAAGGGGCCGGCCTCGGCGGTAAAGCGCCCCCCTTCATCCACGGGGCAGAGGACGGGCAGGTTGTAGCGCCGGCCCACGGCAAAGTCTTCCGCCCCGTGCCCCGGGGCGATATGCACCAGGCCGGTGCCGGACTCGGCGGTCACCATGTCGCCCCCCAACACCACGCGGCCATGGCGCTCCAGCAGCGGGTGTCCATAGCCAATCCCCTCCAACGCGGTCCCCGGCAGGGTCTGGAGAATCTCCAGGGGTTCCTCCAGCACCTGGCTCAGGGCCGGGCGCCGCCCACAGGCCACCACCAGGCGCCGCCCGGCCGCTGTGGCCACAACGGCATAGTCCAGACGGGGATTCACCGCCACCGCCACGTTGGCGGGCAGGGTCCAGGGGGTGGTGGTCCAGATGGCCAGGTGGAGACCCCGGGCCGCCCCATCCAGGCGCCGGGCCAGGACATCGGGCACGGTCTCCACGGGAAAGGCCCCGTAGACGCTGGAACTGGTGTGACCCTCGGGATACTCCAACTCCGCCTCCGCCAGGGCCGTGCGGGAACTGGGGCTCCAATACACCGGCTTCAGGCCGCGGTAGACGTGGCCGGCCAGCACCATGCGGCCAAACACCCCGATCTGGGCGGCTTCATACTCTTTTTGCAGGGTGAGATAGGGATTGTCCCAGTCCCCCCAGACGCCCCAGCGGCGAAAGCCCTGCCGCTGCCCCTCCATCTGCTTGCGGGCGTAGGCCGCCGCCTTCTTGCGCAGCTTGATGGGGGTGAGTTGCCGCCGCTGCTCCGGTGTCAGCCCTTGCAGAACCTTCAGTTCAATGGGCAGGCCGTGGCAGTCCCAACCCGGCACAAAACGCACCTTGCGCCCCTGGAGCAGCTTGTATTTGTTGATGATGTCCTTGAGCACCTTGTTGAGGGCATGGCCCATGTGCAGGGCGCCGTTGGCGTAGGGGGGACCGTCGTGGAGGACGAAGGGCTGGCCGGGATTGCTGCGGCTCAGCTTTTCGTACACCTTGTGCTCGGCCCAGAACCGCTGGAGTTGAGGCTCCCGCTCCACGGCGTTGGCCCGCATCCCGAAGTTCGTCTTCGGGAGGTTGATGGTGCTCCGGGTGCTGTCACTCTCCACGGCGAGGGGGGGGATTCAGGTGTTGGCAATTTTCCTGCCTCCCTTACCCCTGTGGCAAGCCCAACGTGAAAACCGGGGTTTTCAGCCCTTGCAGGCACCCATGGCCAGCACGCAAGGAAAGAACCCGCTTGCCAAGAACCCGCGTGAACACTGGCTTTTGCCGGTTGCCAATTCTCTTGACTCTGCTGGCGGTCTTGCAGCATAACGCGATTTTAGACTTTGGCCAATCCTTGGCCAAGCCGTCTTGGCCTGGAAAGTGGCAACACTTGAAACAGCAGTGGCGGCCTACTGTCTTACGATTGCGATAGTTTGTTAAGCTAACTATGGGATGCACGGTAAGCGAGTTTGCTTCACAAAAGCAATGGTTTGTCAAGTGATTTTTGCGTCCCTTAACCATTCCTTTTGCGTGATTCAACGGGAGCGCCACACAAGCAAGGGAAACCATGCAAACCCCAATTCTGGATAAGAGGACGGCAGGGGAGGTCTTCTTGGCCTGGCTTGTG
>VXWH01000165.1 GCA_009836025.1 Synechococcus sp. SB0668_bin_13
CTGAAGCCCCTTCCACCCCAGCGCCCCAGGCGGACCGGGATGGACGTGGAATTCTCATTACGGCAGCGGCCTTGAAGCAACTGGGCCTTCTACGTCAGCAGCAGGGGACGGACTTCATCCTGAGGGTGGGGGTCCGTTCGGGGGGCTGTAGCGGCATGAGCTACACCATGGACTTCATCCAGGCCCAGGACGTGCAGGAGAATGACAAGGTGTATGCCTATACCCTGGCGGACGGCGCAGGGTTCCAGGTGGTGTCCGATCCCAAGAGCTTGCTCTACATCTATGGCCTCCAACTGGACTTCAGCACGGCCCTCATTGGCGGCGGCTTCAATTTCACCAATCCCAACGCCACCCAGACCTGTGGCTGCGGAAGTTCCTTTGCCGTTTGATGCTTCGCTCGTTTGAGACGTTGGGGTATGGATGCCGTCACTTCTTGAGGGACAGCACCAACTCGTAAAGGCCGTCCATCCTTGTGCTCAGAGCATCCATCCTGGCGTTCAGGGCATCGATTCGACCGTTTACGGCTGTCTCCAGAGCATCGATCTTGCCGTCCAAGGCAAAGAACCCTGCCACGATCATGGCCATCAAGGCAATGATGAGCCCGATGACCAGGTAATCCCGCTCCTGCTTCCGTGGCGCACCGGCAGGGCCAGGCAAAGGATCCGTGAGATTGAGATAGGGAGTCCGGGGCTGGGGCTCCTGGGATTCCTCTCTCACCGGATCGGGGACGGGATTTGAGGTGGTCATGGGCTGCGCCGAGAGGAGGATCCACAAGTCCCTTCTTCCCACCATAACCTCCTGAAGGCCTCATCTTCGAGCTATGCTGCAAGCCTCGGATCGTATTCCATGTCCCGGGTCTGCCAGCTCAGCGGCAAGCGCGCCAACAATGCCATGGCCGTCAGCCACTCCCACATCCGCACCAAGAAGCTGCAACAGGTGAACCTGCAGCAACGACGCCTCTGGTGGCCGGAGGGACGGCGCCATGTGCGCATGAGGATTTCCACCAGGGCGTTGCGCACCATCCAGAAGAAGGGTCTTGACGCCTATGCCCGGCAGATGGGCGTCAATCTCAACGCCTTCTGAGGCAGCCCTGCCAACGCCGGCTGCCGCCCCGATTCCGTAACCCAGCCTGACCACCATGGCTGCATCCCTCGCCCCTGCAGTTTCCCTCTGCGACGTGCTTGTGGTGGGGGCAGGACCAGCCGCCCTTTGCATGGCCACGGCGCTGGCCCAGCGCCAGCTTGCGGTCATCCTTCTTGCCGCCCGGGATCCCTGGCGGCCATGGCCCAACACCTACGGCATCTGGGGCCATGAACTGGACGAGCTGGATCTGGGGTTTCTACTGGCCCACCGTTGGCGGCGCTGCTCCAGCGTGTTCCTGGGGAAGGAGCACAACCACGGTCTGGATTACGGCCTGATTGACAAGCACGGCCTCCAGGGGTACTGGCGGCAACTGTGCGGCCAGCACGGCGTCCGTGTTCAGCGGGACGCTGCCGCGGCCATCCGCCACCACCCCGACCACTCCCACGTGGATGGGGCATCGGGGCAGAGCTACCGTGCCCGGTTGGTGGTGGATGCCACGGGCCACCAGCCGGTGTTCGTGCAGCGTCCCCGTTGTGTTGCCGTGGCGCAGCAGGCGGCCTATGGAGTGGTGGGGCGCTTTTCCACACCCCCCATCCGGCCCGGCTCCTTCGTGCTGATGGACTACCGCAACAGCCACCTCAGCCCGGAGCAGCAGCAGGAGCCCCCCACCTTCCTCTATGCCATGGACCTGGGCAACGGCAGGTATTTTGTGGAGGAAACCTCCCTGGCGGCGTACCCCCCTCTCCCCTTCCCCCTCTTGAAACACCGTCTGGAGCAACGGCTGGACCGGCAGGGTTGCGCCGTGGAGCAGGTGCAGGAGGTGGAACAGTGTCTGTTTCCCATGAACCTGCCCCTGCCGGATCGAAGGCAGCGGGTGATGGGCTTTGGCGGGGCGGCCACCATGGTTCACCCCGCCTCGGGCTACATGCTGGGCTCCCTGTTGCGTCGTGGCCCTGACCTGGCCGCCGCCATTGCCCAGGCCCTGGAGGAGGGGCGCCGCGGCGCCGCCCTGAGTCGTGCCGCCTGGGGCAACCTCTGGAGTGACGACCTGGTGCGCCGCCACGGCATCTACCGCTTTGGCCTGGAAAAGTTGATGCGCCTCGGCAGCAACGACCTGCAAGCCTTCTTCCACACCTTCTTCCAACTACCTCAACCCCTCTGGAGCGGCTTCCTCACCAACACCCTCCCCCTGGCCAGCCTGACGGGGGCCATGGTGCGGCTTTTCGCGGCGGCGCCATGGAGTGTTCGCCGCCATCTGCTCCGGCCCCGGGGGCGTGAGTTGAACCTGCTCCTCACGGGTCTGCTGCTGCGCTGAGGCAGGGGCTTTGTACCGATTGGCCCAAGGGCAACAGCCCACGGTGCATCAAGTGCGGGCCATTCAGGGGAAGGCTGAACGCTTGGGCTTCTTCAGAAAGGGCAAGCAAGGCCACCGAAGCCATAGGTTTGTTACATATTCGTTACCGGGCCGCCATCCCCTATCAGAGCATCTCTAGCCTCCAGGATCCACAATTGAAACTGAACTCTCATGCCACAGCTTGATGATTCCCAGAGAGCGTTTTGCGAAGCACCTAAAAAATAATAGGGATTTATGTACGTAAGTACCCAAGCGCTGAAATCCCGTATCAGCACTTGCTTTTGGCGGTAATCTTATAGATCTTGTTTTGGTCTCGAAGGCAACAAGGTCGCTGATGCCGCTCTCAAACCCAATCACCGTCGAGCATGACGCCCGTGTTGTCATGCCAATCGCTTCATACAGCGAAGCGGTTGGGTGGACTCAATCACTTCACTTCAGTACCGCCATGCAAGCTCTTGCTGAAAAGCTAGTGCTGGAGCGGCTTTTGAACTCTTGGGTACTTACGTACATAAATCCCCTTTCAAAGCATTAGGGCGTTGTCATCCTCCAGAATGGCCTGCCAGGAGCGCAGATCAAGAAACAACTCTTCCAAGGTGGTCTCCCGCAGGGTTTGGGCCAGGGAACGCTGGAGACGCCGCTCCAGCATGGCCAGCACCTGGTCTGTGGCATTGTCTTCACGGTCTGGAGAGGGCTTTGCCTGTTGCAGCCGCTCCCCCACGGCAGCGGCCACCTGCGCCAGACAGATGGAGTTGGCCGGCTGCGCCAGTCCGTAGCCCCCTGCCCTGCCCCGCCGGGCCGCAACCAGCCCGGCGCGCCGCAACTGCAACAGAACCTGTTCCAGCATGGGGGCGGGAAGCTGCTGGCGCTGGGCGATGTGGGACACGGAGCAGAGGGTCTCCCGGGCCTGGGCCAAGGTTAATAGAGCTTTCAAGGCGTAGAGGGTGCGACGTTGCAACACGGGGCGAATATGGAGAGGGAGGGGCGGCGCCAGCGCTCAGGAGGGGCGGCCCAGGCGGGCCAGCACGTTTTCCATCACGTAGCCGAACAGAACCGGATCCGGCTGCGCCTTGCCCATGTCCGCCAACCCCAACTCCCCCCAACGCTCCGTAATGCGGGCCTCGGTGGCGGCATCCCTTTCCAATGCACGACCCCAGTCGTGGCGCCGCTCCGGGCCGATCTTGGTGGTGGCGTCAATGGCCATGCGCCCCCCCAGGCCGATGCGTTCACTGGCAAAATCCAGGCTGTCGAAGGGACTATCGGCAATCACCAGCAGATCCCGTTGGGGGTCCACCTTGGCGCTGACGGCCCACAGCACCTGGCGGGGATCCCGCACGTTGATGCTCCCGTCCACCACCACCACGAACTTGGTGTAGGTGAACTGGGGCAGCACCCCCCAGAACGCCATGGCGGCCCGTCGCGCCTGGCCCGCATAGGCCTTGTCGATGGCGATCACCGCCAGCTTGTAGCTGAGGGCGTCCATGGGCAGGAAAAAGTCCTTGATCTCCGGGATCTGTTTGCGGAGGATGGGGGTGTAGATGCGGTTGAGGGCAATGGCCAGCATGGCCTCCTCCTTGGGGGGCCGTCCGCTGAAGGTGGCCAGAAAGGTGGGCTGCCGTCGGTGGGTGACGGCCTTCAGACGAATCAGGGGAGAATCCTCAATGCCGCCGTAAAAGCCCATGTGATCCCCGAACGGCCCATCCGCCAGGCGCTCCCCTGGATGAATCCGCCCCTCCAGCACGATTTCACTGTGGGCGGGAACCTCCAGGTCAACGGTGCGGCAGCGGGCAAGCTGAACCCCCTTGCCGCCGTACAGCCCTGCAAAGAACCACTCCGAGAGGTTGACGGGAATGGGGGTGGCGGCAGCCAGAATCAGCAACGGATGCACCCCGATGGCAACGGCCACCTCCAGGGGCTTGCCCATGGCCTCCGCCTTGCGCAGGTGGCGCGCCCCACCCCGCACCGAGAGCCAATGGACCGTCATGGTGTGGGGAGACTGGCGCTGCAGCCGATAGACTCCCACGTTGGGCACACCGGTCTCCGGGTCCTTGGTGACCACCAGTCCCAGGTTGACAATGAATCCCCCATCCCCCGGCCAGGGGCGCAACAGGGGCAGGGTATCCAGGTTCGCCGCCTCACCCTCCAGCACCACCTGCTGGCAGGGGGGCAGCAGATTCCGGTCCGGGCGCGCCCGCAACACGTCCCACAGCAGGCCACCCATGGCCAATAACTCCTTGGGACGCTTGGGGGGCTGGGGTTGTTGCAGGGTGGCCAGGCGTTCGCCAAGGCGCTCCAACTCCTCCGGCTGCTCCATGCCCATGGCCCACACCACCCGCTCCACGGTGCCCAGAAGGTTGATGGCCACCGGCCATGGGCTGCCCGTCACGTTGTCAAACACCAGGCCGGGGCCACCCATGGCCAGCACCCGATCCGCAATGGCCGCCAACTCCAGGTCCGGATCCACGGCTGCCGTGATGCGCCGCAGTTGGCCCCGCGCCTCCAGGAGCGCCAGAAACTGGCGGAGATCTTGCGCCATGGAACCACAGCCAACCACCCGGCTACTGTGGCAGGCCATGGACTCTGTGGTGTGATGAAGGTTGTTCGGTATTGCCCCACGCTGGAGGCGGTGCCCGGCCGTGGCCGGCCCGATGCGGCAGTGGTCATCGACGTGTTGCGGGCCACCACCACCATGGGCTGGGCCCTGCACAACGGCGCCACGGCGGTTCACGTGTTTGCCGATCTGGATGCCCTGCGTCGGGCGGCTACGGCAGCTCCCCACGGCCAACGCCTGCTGGCGGGGGAGCGGGGCGGGCGGCCGCTGGAGGGTTTCGATCTGGGCAATTCTCCGGTTGCGGTGACCCCGGCTGTGGTGGAGGGCAAACAGCTCTTCCTCAGCACCACCAACGGCACCCGTGCCCTGGAACGGGTGCAGGCCGTTCCCCGGGTGTTCACCTGCTCCCTCAACAACCTGGCGGCCGTGGCCGAGCGGCTACAGGCGGTGGCCGCAGGTCATGTGTGGATTGTGGGCAGTGGCTGGGAGGGGAGCTATTCCCTTGAGGACAGCCTGGCCGCCGGCGCCCTGCTCCACACCATGGCCACGGCCCTGGGCAGCGATCCCCAAACCCTCTGCGGAAACGACGAGACGACCGCCGCCGCTGCCCTCTGGCAGGTGTGGCGCCACAACCCGGAGGCCTGTCTACGCCTGGCCACCCATGGTCAACGCCTGCAACGCCTCGGCAACCACGACGCGGACTTTCGCTGCTGTGCCGCCGTCAACAGCCTGGCGGTGGTGCCCACCCAGGTGCATCCTGGGGTGTTTGGGCTGGGTTAAGGGGGGAAGTGATTTTGCAAGGCGTGCTGGCGTTAGACACGCACCCCACTCCTGTGGGTGACCTCATTGAGGCGGTCCTCGAAGTACTGACAGAACACCTAGTTCCCGGAACAGGCGGTCGGTTCGGCTCACCAAGCCCCAAGCCGCCCCACCAATGGCTCCTGATGTCTGGACGTCACTCACCGGGCCAGGGGTGATGTCGGTTTCCGTGGGTGTGATTCACAGTGTGTCTGTGTTGGCATTACAGGCCATCTCAGCAGGCCCCATGGAGATTCTGACGCCGCGCTCCTGGAGGGTGCCGAGGGCTAAGGCCAGCAGCGCCGCGCTAGGGTCAGGCCTGATAACCATGGGTGGGGCCAGGGCGTTGTTCGTCCTGCGGTCCTGCCCGGCCCTGGTGGTGCAAGCGACGGCGCCAGTTGCCCACCGTCTGGCTCAGCCCCACCCTTGGCACTCTCCAAGTGGGCCTCTGCCTCACCACAAGCCAGAATGATCTGGGTACGCTGCTCTTCCTACCTTCTTCCAGGACGATACACCAGCGTGGAAGTAGCTCTATTGCCCTGCCCTCATGTAAAATTGGTGGCCCTAAATTGATTTGATCATGATCAAAACCCAAGCACAACCCAATTGCTTACATGCTGGCCTCGCTGTTTTTGTTGCCCTGTCCCCTTGCCCTCCAGCCCTGGCCCAGTGGACCACCCTTGAGAGGCCGGGGGGGGGTAGCAGCCGTCTCCGCTGAGGCAACTGCAACGATATCGATGGAGGAGATCGTTATGCGGATAGAGGAGGCCCAGGCGCAGATCTTCGTGTCCAAAATTGATGATCGATCAACGTGCCAGCCCCGGCTCCGCTCACGGTCACTATTCCGCAATCTCACCAACTTGGTCGACAGCTGGTATCATACGCCGCTTAAAGTGCGGCTAGATGATGGGCGGCAGGTCATATGGGAAGGCCATGTGAAAGACAGCACAACTATGTCTCTGCGCCATAAGGGCTATATATCGCCAAAGCGGGCGGTCCGCAGGGTGCTGAACGCGCTGCGAGAAAGTGATGTGATCGAGATCACGATACCATTGATGGAATCTCCTGATCTGGTGTTTCGCTGGTCGTCGGAGGGGGCGTCCGAGGCGATTGCCCAGGCCTGCCCCAGCCGCTGATTCGCGTCTAAAAATTCTGTCATATTTTTAAGCCTGCCATGTGGGGCTCGCCCCATGCGTCAGCAGGCAGTGAGCAGCTTGGCCATGAGTTCCGGTAGCCAGCGGTCGTCGGTGGCGCTGGATGTCCCCTCCCCCAGCACCGCCACCAGGGTGGGCCTGTGCTGGGGAGCTTCCACATAGGCAACGTCGGCCCGGGCGGTGCTCATCCAGCCGGCCTTGCTCCACAGTTGACTGCCTTCAGGCAGGGCGGCGCCAAGAAAACCGTCCACCTGGTTTTCAGGATCCGCCAAGCGGGCCTCGGCATCCAGGGAGCGCCGAAGCTGCTGACGCATGTGGGTGCTGGCCACCGGCGAAATCAACTCACCCGCCACGATGGCATGGAGAAAGCGGGCTGTGGCATCACTGCTGAGGCGGTTGCGGTTTTGCCGTTGAAGACCGTAAAACTGCTTCTCCCGTCCATAGGGTCCCTCCTCCCAGGTTTTCTGGCAACAGTTGCAGTGCTGCAATTCAGGCCAGCCTTGCTCTTGCAGCCACTGGTTGACCAGTTGCCGCTGCCGTTGCCAGGTGACGTAGGCGTCTCCAGCAAGCTCCGGGCCGCTGGTGGCGCCCGTGAGGGCATCCACCACGTAGGCGGTGGCATCGTTGCTGGAGTGGCCAATCATGGCCGCAGTGGCCCGCTTCAGCTCCGCCGTGCGTCGCAGGAGGCCCTGGGCGTACCAGGCTTCCAGGGCCGCCATGTACACCAACTTCACCACACTGGCGGGGTAACGGGGGGTGGCGCCGCCGTGGCTGGCGCCAGCCACGGGCAAGGCCCAGAACTCGTCGCTGGAAAGCTGTGCCGCTTGATCAACCAGACTATGCTCATAGCGCAACCAGGTGACCGATACCTGCCGAGCCACCCATGGCCGCTGCTGTTCCATGTCCTTCAGGCTGCACAACAGATGCTCCTGGAGTGCCCCGTTGTTGGCATAGAAGGCCAAGGCCAATGTTGAGCAAACTGACGGGCAGCGTACCCAATCCATCTGAATCCCCGCAGGACGGATGACATCCACCCCTTCTCCGCCTGCCCTGGAGGCCTTCTCCACATGGCGCCTCACCCGTAACACTCCCGGCTATGGGCAGCGCCATGGTTTGGCGTTGGGTACCCAGGCAGCGGCAGGGCGCTTGCTGCTGCTGCTGGAGGCCGTCCCCCCCAACCCGGCTCCAGGCGCCCGCCAGCGGGTACGCCTGGCGGAGGATGGCTATCCCTGTTTCATGGACTGCCACGACCTGCTGAGCCAGCAGCTTCAGTCCGCCCAATACCAGCCTCTACTGCTAACCTCTTCCGCCATTCAGGGGCGGCTGGGGGAGGTTCTGGGGTTTGCCCACCAGGCCATGGCTACGGAGAACCGCTACCTCCTGGGGGGTACCCACGCCCCCAACTACGACTGCTCCGGCCTGGTCCAGGCTGCGTTTGCCCATGTTGGCGTCTGGATTCCACGGGATGCGTACCAGCAGGAGCGGTTCTGCCAACCTGTGGCCATCAGCGCCGATGACTTCCGCCTGCTGCGACCTGGAGATCTCGTCTTCTTTGGCACGCCAGAGCATTGTACCCATGTGGGGTTGCACCTGGATCAAGGCCGCTACATGCACAGTTCCTCCTCCAGCCATGGTCATGGGCGCATTGCCGTTGACGCCCTCGATCAGCGGGACACCAGCCCAGTGGCCAGCCATTACCGCCGCCACTTGCGGGGTGCTGGCCGGGTGGTGCGTTGCCATGACGGCGCCACGCTGCCATAAGGCCTTTTCAAAAACCTGACTTGTGAATTCCCGGCACTTGCCCCTGCACCAGCCAATGACCACGGTTCAGCCCAGCATTTCCCTGGTGATTCCCCTCTACAACGAGGCCGACGGCCTCGAACTCCTGCTGGAGCAGTTGCTGGAGGTGATGAGGCCCATGGAGGAGCCCTTCGAGTTGGTGCTCATCGATGATGGCTCCACCGACGGCACGGCTGAGTGTCTACAGCAACTGGCCCGGGATACGCCCGAACTGGTGGCCGTGCTGCTGCGCCGCAACTATGGGCAAACCCCCGCCATGGCGGCCGGGTTTGACGTGTCCCGCGGCCGTGTGATCGTGACCATGGACGGTGACCTGCAAAATGACCCTGACGATATTCCCCGCATCATCAACCGCCTGCGGGAGGGCTACGACCTGGTGAGCGGCTGGCGGCATCAGCGCCAGGACAAGGAACTGAGTCGCAAGTTGCCCTCAAGGCTGGCCAACCGCCTGATCGGCAAGGTGACGGGGGTGCGGCTGCACGACTATGGCTGCTCCCTCAAGGCCTACCGCCGCGAGCTGGTGGAGGACATGAACCTCTATGGGGAACTGCACCGCTTTCTGCCCGCCCTGGCCTCCATCGAGGGGGCCCGCATTGACGAAATCAAGGTCAACCACAGGGCCCGGCAGTTCGGCCAAAGCAAATACGGCATCGATCGCACCTTCCGGGTGCTGATGGATTTGCTCACCATCTGGTTCTTGCAGCGCTTCCTGACCCAGCCCATGCATGTGTTTGGTTTTGCTGGACTCCTGGCCATCACAACCAGTTCCCTGCTGGGCCTTTATCTCCTGGCGGTGAAGGTGTTGGGAAATGAGGACATCGGCACCCGCCCCTTGCTGTTGTTGTCAGTGGTGTTGGGGCTGGCCGGGGTGCAAATGTTCTGCATGGGCTTGCTGGGAGAACTGCTGATGCGCACCTATCACGAGAGTCAGAACCGCAGCATCTACAGGGTCAGACAGGTGTTGAGGGGTAGTGGCCACGACGCCGGCGGCGCCGGGGAGGATGTTTGAGGCGCTGGCGCGGGCCACGGAAGCGCTCCAGGCCACGGGCTGCCAAGCCAACCACACGAAGGTCCGCATCCCGTAGCCCGCGCCGTAGCAGAGGGAGACAAGCAGGGTGTCCCCAGGCCACCATGTCTTCCATGGCGTCCAGCCGGGCTTGCGACCCGCTGTCATAGGCGGACTTCAAGTACCGCAGCATCTGTCGGCGCTGCTGTGGACCCATGGTTCTGGATCCGGCCACCCCCTGAACCTCTGCTGGTTGTTCAGGGGAAGAGGAGGGAGGCAAGTCTTTTTCCTCCTGAACGGGATTCTCAACCTCAGCCGCATTGGTGCCCTTCGGGCTGGGTGGGATCTGGGCCCTCAAACGCCGCCGGCGCCGTAGCAGCAGAACGGCTCCCACGAGAAGAATGATGCCGACGCCAGCAAGCAATAGGATCTTCATGGTGAAATCCTATCCTCTTCCCCGGTGCTCCAGGGGTTGAACTTTTATATCACCCCCAGGCTGTGGTCACTGCTGTCAAGTGCTGGCCCCTGTAGGCTTGAGGCGTCAATTGTGGGCATGCGGTCCCCAGGCTGTCCCAAGTCTGCTGGGACACTGTCAATGATTGAAACAGCCCTTTTGCTTTGTCCAGCATGACTGTTGATTTCACCATTGGCGATTACGCCGCAGCCTGGATGCCATCAGTGTTTATCCCCCTTGTGCTCATCAGCGCTTTCGTGGCCATGGGAATCCTGTTCACCGTTGTTGAATCCACGGACTGATCCGGCATCTTCCCGCCGCGCCTTGCCTGCTGCGTTTCTTCATTACAACGTCTCCCTCGCCAACCATGACCGTCACACCCGTTGCGGACCCCACCGTGGGGAACCTGGCCACCCCCTTCAACTCCAATGCCTTCATCAAGGTCTTTCTGAATGCTCTGCCGGCATACCGACAGGGCCTCTCCCCCAACCGCCGTGGGCTGGAGGTGGGCATGGCCCATGGCTTTTTTCTCTATGGCCCTCTGACCATCACCAGTGGCCTGAGGGCCACCGAGGCAGCCGCCACCGCCGGTTTGCTGGACACGGTGGTCATGGTCACTGTGCTCACCGTTGCGTTGTCTCTCTACGGGACCGCGGGCAGTAGTCCCAAGGTGCAGCCTCCTTCCGTCACCATTCCCAACCCACCGGCCGACCTGTTCACCAAAGCCGGCTGGGAGGAATTCGCCAGTGGCTGGTGGCTCGGTGGCTGCGGCGGTGCTGCCTTTGCCTGGTTCCTCTGTGGGACTGAGATGGTGCGTCCTCTCGTTGAGATGGCCGCCGGTGTCTGGAGCGTGGGCTGATCTCAGCCCTTCCCCTTGGGGGCCGCTGACTCTTGGACTCTCTTCTGTGCGCTGTGCTCCATGAGATGCAGCGCCAGAGGGGCTAGGCAGGGCCGGCTCCGTACACTGGGTCCGCCCACTCGGAAGGCAAGATGCTTCAACAACGCTTCCAACAGCTTTGGGAGAGCCTTCAAGGCAAGAAGCTGCACATGCCGCACTTCCTGGACGGGATCCGCGGCATCAATGGTCTGCGGGTTGGTTTTGACTATCCGGTGAGCGTGATCGCCGGTGAGAACGCCAGCGGCAAGTCCACGGTGCTGTTTGCGGCCGCTTGCGCATACAAGGTCAGAGAGGCAGGGGTCAGAGATTTTGTGCCATCCACTCTCTTCCCGGACTTCCGTCCACAGGCTGGCAGCAGACCCGACGACGTCAGCCGGTAACCCTGCAGTTTGAGTACACAACGCCCGAGGGGAGGCGTTCAATGTGCTGCTGGCGACCTGGCGAGCGTTGGAGAAAAAGTTTCCTCGGGCGTAAGAACGCCAGCCAGCCGGAACGGCAACTTTATCTTAGAACCCTCAGCAATCTGACCAATCCCTCAGAGGTCAGGGGAGTGCTGGGCATGGCGCGCATGGCCTCGGAGCCGCAGGTGAGGCCCCTGAACGCCAGCCAGATCCAGTTCGCCAAAAACGTGCTTCCGTCGTTGCGGTATTCAGAGGTTGTTGATCTGAATCGACTAACACGACGTGGCAAGCGGCAGCTTTTGTTTGCAACACAAGAGGACGGCCCCGGTACTCGGAACTTCATATGGCTGCCGGCGAACGTTCAGTCCTTCGCCTGTCCCTGGAGATCGCCCAACTGCGCGCCGCTCTGGTGTTGATTGACGAAGTGGAAACCGGCCTCCATCCCTGGGTTCAGAAGCTGCTGATGCTACAGCTTCAACTGTTGGCGCTGAGAAACAACTTGCAGATTATTGTCACCTCCCATAGCCCAGTCGTCCTTAATTCCGTACCGGCCCGCGGGCGCATCTTCTTGAAGCGTGGCGATGGTGGCGTCACCATACAAGAACCATTCCGCGACATCGTGCAGAATGCATTGTATGGACAGTCTGAGGAGTTGCTCAATATCTTATGTGAGGACGAGGTGGCCGAAGGTGTGCTCCAGGGTGTCTTTGACGTCATCCGTCCCGAACTTGGCATGGGAAGCGACAGCGACGCCGTCAGAGTCGGACGGGACACCGGTGCCCAGCAGTTCCCCCAGTACGCCGAAGCCTTCAAGACGTTCGGACAGATTCGGAACTTCGTGTTTGTCCTGGATGGGGATCAGGAGAATACATCAACAGCCCAGAAGGTGCAGGACAAGGCTGAACCAGGGGCGCCGGTCCTGTTTCTGCCTGGACAACACGCTCCCGAAGTATGGGTTTGGGAGCAGATTCGTAAACGATCCAGGGAAATCACCCATTGGCTGGGAGATCACCCTGAGTCGCTGCAAACCCGCATGGCCAATCTTGACTCAGTTTACAACGCGGCATCCGATACCCCCTCCGAGATTGCCAAAGTCAAACTTCAAGACCTGGCACAGTCCTACAACCGAATTCCTGCCGAGTTGGGCCGTGCCGTGGCCAGAGTTGAGGCCGAACTTCCCGGCAGCCGCATCCAGCCTCTTGTTAATGGTCTGCGGGATGCCGTCGGCCGATGGCGGTCAGTGTAAGGTTAGCCCCCTCACACCAGCCAGGAACTCCCCACCACCCACCGGATGCACTCTTGCGTCGAGACACTCTACACACCAAAATAGGCAACATCCGCAGCCCCAATCCCACACCAAACATCCCAACCAATTGACCTTATCCAGAACTGGGG
>VXWH01000174.1 GCA_009836025.1 Synechococcus sp. SB0668_bin_13
TAGCCGATGACGGGTTCGCAGTCCACCACGTCCTCCCCGTCCAGGGTCACCACCAGCCTGAGCACCCCGTGCATGGAAGGATGGTGGGGTCCAAAGTTGACCACCATGGGCTCCGTGTGGGTCTCCAGTTGCGTCATGGGCACTGATCCGGTGGCCTGATCCTAGAACGTCCCCCTCCTCAGCGCAGCGGCAGTGCCTCTCTCTGAGGAGGGTGAGCCGGATTGTTGAGAAAGTGTTTCTTCCTGGCCCTGTTGGCGGCCGCAGGATCCATGGCTCCACCTAAACTGATGGCGTGAGTTGAGAGAAGATTGTCCTGGCTTGCTCCCCACGGGATTACGGCCAGGGTGCCGGGCTGCCCAGACAGGTCATCATCTCATCAACTTGTCGTCTCTGTGTGATGTGATCACAAGAACTGATGTTGACCGGAGTATGTCCAATGAGCAAACCTGAAGCAACAACCCTGTTGCGGATTGCAAGACGAGATCTTGTTGCCGCATCCTTCCTCCATGAGCCCCATGCGTCAGAGGCAAGCTGGGGGCTGCTGATTCATCAAGCCCTTGAGAAAGTCCTGAAGGCCTGGCTGGTGACTCTTGGTGTGCCGGTACCGCCGGTTTACGATCTACAGATTCTGATACATCTTCTTTATCAGCATCATGTAAACATCACTGAGCTGAGCCAGTTTATGGTCTTTAACCAGTTTGCAGCGCAATGTCGCCATGAAAGTGATCCGGATCCCCTCTATCTCAACCGACATTCCTGGGAAATGCGGGCAGAAGAACTTGTGAACCATCTTTCCGCCATGGTCAAGTCGTAGTCGGCCTCATGGCGCATCTGGCCATGGTTGTCGTCTGATTGCGGGGCGGCGGCTCCCAATGGTCTGGACGCCATTGGCCCATCGTGTCATGGTGGTTGCAGCAACACCAGCGGCTGTGGCTCCAGGCTTTTGGCAGAAGAAACCTTGGTGGTGTCAGCCATGGAGCATCCTGCTCACCGGTGTTGGCGTACTGGTTGGAGGCTGGTGGCTCACACAGCGCTGGTGGATTGTGATGGGGTTGGGTTGTCCAATTGTGGCCTGGTGGTGGCTGTTTCTGGTGCTGGCCCCCCGCTTTGCCGAGCAGCAGGAAGGCGGGCCGAAGGGAGAGTGAGCGGGAGACCGCTTTGATTCCTGTTCCCCGTAGCCAAGGTGGTGTCTTGCGATGGAATCTTACATTGCCTCCGTGAACCATCCACCTGGAGGTAACCATGGGCAACGTAAAAACCGAGGTTCAGGTGTTGACCGCCCTTGTGGCGGCAACGGGCGTGGTTGCTGCTGCCTCAGCCGCCCTGGCGCCACGTCCATGGGCAAACAGTTCCTGGAGGAGGGCGCGCAAACCTCTTGATGACAGGAGCTTTAACCATTCCGCCTGGGAAGGGGGCGCAGCAGGGTGCAGCAGCAGTTGGCGGCGAAGCCAGCTATATCGAGCCTCAATCAGGCAGGGACTACGGGAAGAACGTCAATGCCTAGTGTAGCTGGGATGTTGATGTGGTTGTGACCGTTGGTTTTGCCCTTGGGGAAGCAACCACTGCTGCTGCCCAAGCCAACCCGGACATTATTCTTGACTGGTGTTGACCAGGCCAACAGGAGGTGCTCCCCAATCCGGCTGGCCTGCTCACCGAAGGCCTATTGCATTGGTGTTGATATCGACCAATGGCACACCCTGCTCGGGGCAAGACCATGCTGGGTGACCAGCACCCTGCGACACATCGAACCCGGCATTGCCGAGTTGGTGATCGCCATCCACAACAACGGGTTTTCCGGCGGCAACACCGTTGGCCCTGTGGGCTTGGCGCCATTCCACGATTTTGATAGCGTGGTGACGACCGAGATGCGTGACACCCTGGACGCGGTGGCGGCTGGCCTTAAGAATGGCAGCATCACACCCGGTATGAGCTGTCTTGACTGGCCCTTGCCACCGACTGTTGGCAACCGGGGCGATGATCAGGCCATGGCATAGTCCTCGATGTTGGCCCGCAGATGACGTAGACTGGCCATACAATCTTTCTCCAGCTTGCGGACCCGGTCACGGCTCATGTTGAGCACCCGGCCAATGCCCGTGAGGCTCATGGGCTCATGCTCGCCAATGCCATAGCGCATTTTGATGACTTCGCACTGCAGGTGCGGCAGTTGGCCCAGGATGGCTTCAATGTCACTCTTGAGACATTCACCATCCACCACTTCGTTGGGGGCAGGACCTTCATGGCAGAGCAGTTCCTGCAGGGCGGTATCGTCTCCGTCCCCGACCCGTAAATCCAGACTCACGGGTTGGCGCGCACGGCAGATGATGTCCTTGACTTCGCTGGTGAGGGTGTTGACCTCATCTTCAGAGCGCTTGAGGGCCTGGGCAAGCTGGGCCATGGTGGGTGCGTGGCCCAGTTCCCTGTTAAGGCGGACGATGAGTTCATGGACAGCCCCGCCCTGTTCTTCGTCCAGGGCAACGGCGGCGGAGAGTTCCACCACAGTGGGCGTACGCCCCAACTGCTGGCTCAGTTCCCGCTGGCTTTTCTTCAGGCGGTTGAGAACCTCGGTAATGTGAATCGGTAAACGGATGGCGCGGCTTTTCTCTGAAATGGCCCGGGTAATGCCCTGGCGAATCCACCAATAGGCGTAGGTGGAGAACTTGTAACCCCGGCTGGGGTCGAACTTTTCCACGCCACGCACCAGGCCGATGGTGCCTTCCTGAATCAGGTCCAGGAGTTCCATATTGCGTTTGGTGTATTTTTTGGCCACAGACACCACCAAGCGCAGATTAGCGGAAACCATCCGTTCCTTAGCGCGACGACCGCTGCGAAGGCGGCGTTGCAACTGGGCGGGGCTCAACTCCGCAGCCTGTGCCCACTCCTCCCAGGTGGGGGCAACGCCAGTGTCTTGCTTGAGTTGGGCCTCAAGCGCCTCCAGATGCATGAGATCCTGCACTTGGCGGCCCAACGTGATTTCCTGTTCATGGCTCAGCAGAGGGACACGGCCAATATCCCGGAGATAGGAGCGCACCAGATCAGCGTCGGCGGGGGATTGGCCGGTGGATTGGGAGGGTGAGGATGAGGCGGCAGTCATGTCTTTTTCATGGCTGGGCAGAGGAGAACGGCCAATGCCGTCCTGCAGGGAGGAGCGCACCAGATCAGTCTCGGCAGAGGGTTGACCGGTGGACCGGGATGAGCAGGGGGGTGAGATGGCTGGAACCATGGGTGACGCAGGCTGCTCCGGACTGTGGGCAAATCCTAACCTTAAGAAGCGTAAAGAAGACCATGAATCTTCCCATTTTTCAAAAAATTAAGTAAAAGTGCCTACCCTAGTCCCAGAAAGGCAGACCTGACCAAGGCCCTGGAGGCTCCGTTCAGAACCAGCCTGGGCGCCAACTGCAGGCTGACCACGGGTTGACAATTTTTCAGGCTAGCGAGTTCCACGGTGGACATGAAGGAAACCTGGCTTACGTAATGGTACATTCCGCCCAAGCGGTTTCCCTGGCCTTGGCAGGAGACCATCTGCCCCACCGCTTTACCAAACCGCCTTCGGCCAAGACGTGACCAACCGCCGCGTTGACCGCTGCGTTGAGTGCCTTGCGGTGATCACTGCCACGACCACGGCTGATCTCAAACATTGGACGCAGACCTTGCATGTTCATCAAAAACCACTGGTACGCCGTTGAGTTCGGCCACCGCGTGGCCCAGGGGCCCGTGTTGGTCAGGATCCATGGTCATAACCACATCGTGCTCTGGCGCAGCCGGGATCGTGCTGTCAACGCCTGGTCCGACGTCTGCGTCCACCGAGGGTGCTCCCTGGCCAGCGGTGCTGTTGTTGACAACTGTCTACAGTGCCCCTACCACGGATGGCGCTACGCCCCCAACGGGGTTTGTGTGAAGATCCCGGCCAACTCCAAGGGCGTACCCATCCCGGAGAATGCCCGGATCCATGTTTATCCTTGCCTTGAGCGCTACGGCTTCATCTGGGTTTTCCTGGGTGACCTGCCTACGGAGCAAGCGCCCCCTCTGCCCGAGCTGGATGGTCTGGAACCACGTCGCGAGGTGCGGGCCAAGGGATGCAAGCCAGTTTTTGGTGATTTCACCTGGAAGGCCAGCCACGAGCGTGTCTTGGAGAATGGGCTGGACATCTCCCATGCTCCTTTCGTCCATTCCGGGTCGTTTGGCAACCCGGACCATCCGGAAATCCCGGATTTCGACCTTGACGTCACGCGCCGCGACGGCCATATGGTCTCGGTGACCGCCTCCGTGGATTTAGAGTCGGTCCCCCCGTCGGGTTTCTGGAGATTGATCTCCAAGAGGGATCACCCACGGGTGCCCACCACCGTCGGGTTCTATCCCCCCAATGTGTCAATGCTGATCGTGCGCCTGCCGCTGGGTACGCTGCGCCTGTTCAGTGCGGCGGTGCCCCTCACTGAACACACGACGGTCTCGAAGTTCTTCATGGTGCGGTCGTTCTTCACCGGCGCTTGGGCTGATGGGGACGCGCAGCGGCGCGCCTACAAGATCTTCCTGGAAGACCAGCCCATCGTGGAGAGCCTGCGGCCGCCACTATTGCCACCCGAACCGTCGGCTGAACTGCACGTCAAATCCGACGCCGTCCAGTTGGCTTACCGCCGCTGGCGTCAAGAACAGCTTGTCAAAGGCTGGGTTCTCTAGAACCTTTACCGGCAGGAGCCGTGCAGGCCCAGGGATCGTGCCTTCAGGTGGCGGGCAGCAGCAGTCTGGAGGCCAACTGTAGATAGACAAATACCCCGACCACGTCCACCACTGTGGTGATGAAGGGGGCCGACATCAAGGCCGGGTCAAAGCCCAGACGACGAAACAGCAGGGGCAGCAGGGATCCCGCCGTCGCCGCCATGGTGGCAATGGCCAGAAGACTTCCCCCCACCGCCAGGGCCACCTGCTGCGGATAGCCCAGAACCCAGACCACCAGGCTGACAATGACGGACAGCAGCAGGCCCAGCAGCGCCCCGGCAGCACTTTCCCGCAGCACGGATTGCCAAGCCCCGATGGCCTGAATGCGTCTTGTGCTCAGACCACGGATGACCACCGTGGAGCTTTGGGCGCCCACGTTGCCGCCGGTGCCAATCAGCAGGGGAATGAAGGCCGCAAGGGACACATATTGAGACAACACCGCATCCTGGGCGGCAATCACGGAGGCTGTGCCCACGTTGGCCAGCAGCAACACCAACAACCACACAAGCCGGCGGCGGGCCACCTGCAGCAGGTTGATCTGAAAGTAGTCGTCTTCGTCCGTGGTCTGGATGCCGCCAGCGGCGTAGAGGTCCTCCGTGGCCTCCTGCTCAATCACGTCAATGACGTCGTCCACGGTGATAATTCCCACCAGCCGGGACTCCCGGTCCACCACCGGTAGCGCCAGGAAGTCATAGCGCTGGATCAAGCGGGCCGCCTCCTCCTGATCCACCTCCGTGGTCAAGGACACCACCTCCCTGGTCATGGCCTCGGCCACCAGCAGATCCGGCTCGGCCGTGACCAGTTCCCGCAAGGACAGGGTTCCCGTCAGGCGACTGAACCCATCGGTGACGTAGAGGGCGTAGACGGTTTCTGTCGTGCGCGCCCGACGGCGCACCACGTTCAAGGCTTCCGCCGCCGTCTGCTGCTGCTTGAGGGCGATGAATTCCGTCGTCATGAGACGGCCCGCCGTGCCGGGGGCATAGCCCAACAACCGAGCCGTGACGCGGCGCTCCTCCGGGCTCAACTGCTGCAGCAGGCGCCGCACCACCTTGGCCGGCAATTCATCGAAGAGACGCACCCGGTCATCCGGCGCCATCTGCTCCACCACCTCCAACACCTCGTTGGAGCGCAGGGTCTCCAGGAGGGCCTGCTGCACCAGGGGTTCCAGGTCCTCGTACACCTCAATGGCCAGATCCTTGGGCAGCAGCCGGAAGCCCAGGGCCTGCTGGGCTGTGGGCAGGGTGCCGATGGCCTCGGCAATATCCACGGGCTGGAGGGGCTCCAGGAGATGTTTGACACGGTCGTAGCTGCCCTCTTGCAGCAGTCCAGCCAACTGCTGGGCAACCTGCTCAGAGACACTGGGGCCGCTGCTGTTCATGCCCCTTGAATCCACAGGCAGCAACAGTTTATGAGCGCGCCTGCCCCTGGCCCAGCAGTTGACCCAGCAACTGGCCCAGCCAGGCCATGGCCAGGCCCACCGCCAGACCCAGACCCAGCCAGAGCAGCCCCATGATGAACCCCCGTTGTTGAAGTCTTTCCGTCACCAGCATCCAGGAGGAAAACGTGGTGAGTGATCCACAGAATCCCGCCCCCAGAAACAACTGGAGCCCCTGCCGGGAGGGCGCCCAGGCCACCAGCCAGCCCAGCAGCCAGCTACCCACGCCGTTGACCAGAACGTCGGATCCCCCGGGAGGGAGGTAAGGGCTCAACTGGACAGCGGCCTGCCAGCGCAACAGGGCTCCAGGAACAGCCCCCGCCGCCACCAGCAGGAACCGCTGCGTCCCGGCCGTCATGGCGTGCCCCGTGGTATGTCCGGTGCTCATGGGGCCAACGCCTCACCCAGGCCCAGGGCCAGGGCCAGGAGGCCGTAGCCCCCCACCACGCTGGCTCCGGCCAGGCCCAGCGCTTCTTGCCGGTGGCCGGTTTTCAGCAGGAGGATCACGTCCACCATCAGGGTGGAGAAGGTGCTGAGGCTGCCAGCAAAGCCCACCCCCAGCCAGAGCCACAGTGCCTGCTGGGGGTGGTGCGTCAGCAAGCCCGCCAACAATCCCAAGGCGCCGGAAGCCACCACATTGACCACCATGGTGGCCCAGGGAGCGCCGGCTGTTCCCGGCAGTTGGCGCTGTTGATGACGGCCGGCCCAGCAGGGGGACCACCCCCGCACCAGCCGCCAGCGCAGATAAGCGCCCGGCGCGGCTCCCAAGGCCACCAGCAGGGCGCCGCCGAGAGGTTGGACGTCAACCACCGCTGATGGTGATCTCCACGTGGAGGCGTTCCTGGCCGCCCACTGTGCCGAGGGAAACCTGCATGGGACTGCCCGACAGGGATTCCAGCGTCTCCAGCAGGCGGCGCAGGTGAGGGGCGTTGCCGCCGCTGTCCAGTTGGAGGCGCTCATGGAGATCACCCATCCGCCGCCAACTGTGATTCAACTGGCTGGCGGCCTGCTCCACCTGTTGGGCATGGCGCAGGATTTCCGCCAGGATTCCCAGCGCCTCCAACCGTTGGGCTTCCCCCATGGCCTGGTCCAGGTTGAGCGAACGGTCCCGCAGCGTGTTCAGAGCCAGGGCAGCGTCCAGGACCCTGGCCATGCTGCGAGCCGTCTGGGTGGCGGCCTTGACGGCATCCAGCTCCGGTGCGGCCGCCAACTCCTGCCGCAGTTGTTCCTGGCTTTCCTTCGGCAGCCGGGCCAGCTCCTTCACGAGGGGAGCCACCGCCTTGGCGGGCAAGACCTGCGCCTGGGTGCGTTGACGCACTTCGTCCGGCAGGAGTTCACTGCTGGCCGCGGTGAATTCATCGTCAAGGCGCTTCACCTGGTGACGGGTGATCCTCTCCCCTTCATTGGCTGCGGTGTTGATCAACTGCTGCACCGGCGGCGTTGCTTTGGCGGTGGCCAGAAAGGCGTGCTTGGAAAAATTGTTGACACAGGCGGGATCCAGACTGCCCTCGACGATCAGGTCATCGGCGGAGTCAGCCAGTTGAATCAAGCCGTAGGCATGACTTTTGCTGATGTCCCGCTCCCGCAACCACTGCAGAAACGTGCCGCCCCGGCTCTGGCCGTGGCGCTGGCCGCGATCCCGGATGCGGCGCAGGATCCGGCCCCGCCAGATCTCCGTCTGTAAATCAAACCGCTCGCAGACGGACCAGGCATGATCCACCCGCTTCAGGAACTCCGCCTCACTCAGATTATCCGCCTCGGGATCCGGCAACTCCAACGCATGAAGAGCCGCTTCCAGGGCGCCAGGGGCTGCAGACACAGAATGACGTGGCGCAATCGGGAAGGCTTAGGCTAGCCAATCCATTACCGCTGCTTCATCGTGGGCGCCCACGGATCCGGCCCCGTCCTGTTGCCACGGGGACTCGGGCTGTCTGTCCTGGCAACAGGTCTGGCGACAGGTTTAGGGTGCTGCCTTGCCGCCCCGGCTGCGGCACTGATTCCCTATGTCTACCTTCCCCAAGGGGAGGAACTTGAGGCTTCGGCCCTGAGCATTGCCCAGACCGCGGCCCAGGTGTTACAGACCGGTCAACTGGAAGAAGCCGCCAGCCTGGCTGACTTGTCTGTCCGTCTGCTGCCCTCGAATCCCCGGAGCTGGTTGCTGCTGGCGGAAGCCCGGCTGCGCAACAGGGATTCTGCAGCAGCCAAGGAAGCCCTTGCCCAGGCCAAACTTCTGGATCCCGACAATGCCGGGGTCTGGTTTGCCGAGGCCTCCCTCGCCATGGCTGACGATGACTTTGCCCATGCAGAGACCCTGATCCGCACAGGTCTTACTCTGGATCCCGACAATGGCAACGCCTATTTCGACCTGGGCAACGCCCTCTTCCTGCAAGGAGAAGGGGAGGAAGCCCTGGCGGCATTCCAGGAGGCTGCCGCCAGACGGGACAACTTCTGGGCGGCCATCAACAACCAGGGCCTGGTGCTCTACGAAGCCGACCAACCCGAAGCGGCCATGGAGCGCTGGCGCCAGGCCATTGCCATCAACGACCAGGTGGCGGAGCCGGAACTGGCCCTGGCCGCCGCCCTCTACAAACAGGGAGATCGGGGTGAATCCACCATCGGCATGACCATCCGCGCCCTGGATCGGGAGCCGGACTACGTGGAAGAAGATTTCCAGGAAAGCCAGTTATGGGGAGAGAAGTTGCGGCTGGCGACCCGGGATCTATTCACGGATTCCCGCTTGCAGAACACCTTGGAGCGGGCCCGTGCCATTGCCAGGTTGCGGCGCCTGGAGCGGGACAGCACCACACCGTTGCCTGAAGAAGCGCCTGAAGAAGACGGCGTCCTCCCCTGAAAGAAAGCGCCCAGCCCTTCCTTAGGCTAAGCCGAACCCGTGATCAAGCGGCATGGTCAGTGATCGCATCGTCCCCACCTCGTTGCGGGAGGAGATGGAGCGCTCGTACCTGGAATACGCCATGAGCGTGATCGTGGGACGGGCCCTGCCCGATGTGCGCGATGGTCTGAAGCCCGTGCAGCGGCGCATTCTCTATGCCATGCATGAACTGGGCCTGACGCCGGAGCGGCCCTTCCGCAAGTGTGCCCGGGTGGTGGGAGATGTTCTGGGGAAGTACCACCCCCACGGGGAAACCGCGGTTTATGACGCCCTGGTGCGTCAGGTGCAAGCCTTCAGCAGTCGCCACCCGCTGCTGCAGGGCCACGGCAATTTCGGTTCGGTGGACGACGATCCGCCGGCGGCAATGCGTTATACGGAAACCCGTCTGGCGCCTCTGGCCCATGGGGCCCTGCTGGGAGAGTTGGCGGAGGACACGGTGGACTTCACGGCCAACTTTGACGGGTCTCAACAGGAACCGGCCGTTCTGCCTGCCCAGCTTCCCATGCTTCTGCTCAATGGCTGCACCGGCATTGCCGTGGGCATGGCCACCAACATCCCCCCCCACAACCTGGGGGAAGTTGTGGATGGCCTGGTGGCGCTTCTGCGCAACCCCCGGTTGAGTGATGAAGCCCTGTTGCAACTGATCCCCGGCCCCGACTTTCCCACGGGGGGGGAAATCCCTGTGGGCAGCGGCCTGCGGGAGGCTTATCTCCAAGGGCGGGGCAGCATCCGGGTGCGGGGGGTGGCCCATCTGGAAGCCGTCCAACCGGGCAAGGGGCGGCGCCGTCGTCATGCTGTCGTGGTGACGGAACTGCCCTACCAGCTCAGCAAGGCCAACTGGATTGAAAAGCTGGCGGAGCAGGTGAATGACGGCCGCCTCAGCGGCATTGCCGACATCCGCGATGAGAGCGACCGGGAGGGCCTGCGGGTGGTGATTGAGTTGCGCCGGGACGGCCGGCCGGAGCGTGTTCTGCAGGAGTTGTTCCGCCGCACCGCGTTGCAGAGCAACTTCGGCGCCATCCTTCTGGCGCTGGTGGATGGGCAACCTGCCCAACTGAGCCTGCGGCGGGTTCTTGAGATTTTCCTGGAGTTCCGGGAGCGGACCACCCTGCGCCGCTACCGCTTTGCCCTGGACAAGATCAGCCAGCGGCTGGAAGTGGTCCAAGGGTTGCTGGAAGCCCTGACCCAACTGCAACGGGTGATTCTGCTGGTCAGCCAGGCGCCGGAAGCAGCCCGAGCGGCGGCGGCGCTCCAGGTGCAGCTTGGTCTCAGCCCGGCCCAGGCGGCGGCGGTGCTGGCCATGCCCCTGCGCCGCCTGACCGGCCTGGAGCGGCAGGCTCTGGAGACAGAACGGCAGGAACTGGAGGCGGCGCAGGACCAACTCCACCTGCTGCTGGACAACCGCAACAGCAGAGTCGAAGCGCTGATCCAGCAGTTGCAGCAACTGCGCAAGCGCTATGCCACGCCCCGCCGCACCCGCCTCCTGGGCCGGCTGGCCACCGCTGCGCCGGCCACCGTTGCCGAGCCAACCAGTTCAGGACGGCAGACAGGGGTCCCCGTGGCCATTCCGGAGGATGGGCAACTGTTGGTGCAGGCTGATGGGCAGTTGAGGCTGGCGTCTCCCCTTGCCGTATCACGACTTCAGCTTGAGCAGCCGGCCCCCCTGGCCAGCCGGCCTCAACCGCCCCGTTGTCTTGTTCCCGTCCGTCCTGAACCCCGGATCGTGGTGTTCAGCGCCATGGGACGAATCGCCAGCCTCCGCTGGGAGCGAACAGCGCCTCAACCCCGGGCCTTGGCCCACTTTCTTCCCGAGAAGCTGGGGGGGCAGGCGGACCACCCTGTCCAGTTGGCGGCGCTGGGTGGCTCCACCACCACGGCGGGACTGGCCCTGCTGAGCGATGACGGCCATTGCCGCTGGCTCAAAGCTGCTGACGTTCTGGAGTTGGCCGCCCGGTCGCGCAGCTCCGGTCGCACCGTCACCGTATTCAAGCTGCGGCCAGGACGGGCACTCTGCCGGGTGGCGGCCTGCCCGGAAGACGTGGTGGTTCTGGTGGTGGCCACCAGTTGCGGCCGCCTGCTGCGCCTGGACGTGACCCCGGACCTCCTGCAAGAACTGGACAGCCCGGCCGGCGCACCCCTCCTGCGGTTGCTCCCCCGTGAAACCATCGTGGGCGCCGCCTGTTGCGAAGGCGCCGGCCAGTTGCTTCTGGCCACACGCCATGGCCGGTTCAAACGGCTTCCCGTTGGGCAACTGGCGTCCAACCGCCGCGGCGACCTGGGCCAGATTGGCCTGCGCTTTCTGGAACGCAGCGACAGCCTCCTGGGCCTGTGGCCCGTGGCGGATCATCCCTGTTTCACCCTGTTGACAGGAGATCACCGCAGTTGCCGCTTCCCCTGGGAGCAGGCGCCTGTGCAGGAGTGCGGCGGCGCGGGAGAATCCTTGCTGCCGGCGGGGGTGGAGTTGGCCGATGTGATCATTCTGGGCGAGATTGCGCAACTTCCCCCGCCCCTCTTTGCGAACCATCACCCCAGCAGGCGTTACTGACTCCAGCCGTTGGCCTCCATCAAACGGAGGGCGCTGGCATTGTTCCGCCCCAGGGTGGCGGCACTCACGTTGTCCTCGTTGAAGGATCCCCAGGCTTGCAGAACGGGATCAGAACCGGTGCCGCGGACGGGATACTCCCGGTTGGCCTTGGCGTAATCGGCACTCTCGTCAGCGAGAAACTCAATGAACTGCTGGGCTGCTTCCGGGTTGGGGCTGTTGGCCGTGACGCCCGCGCCGCTGATGTTCACGTGAACCTTCTCAGGCCAGGCAATCACCACCTTGTCGGCCAGTGCCTTGTCCTCGGGACCTTTATCCCCGCCTTGCCTCTGGCCCAGGTAGTAGGTGTTCACGACGGCCACGCCGCAGTCACCCCGTCCAACAGCGCGAATCTGATCGCCATCGCTGGAGAAGAAGGGTTGCGCCAGGTCATCCACCATGGCCTGCACCCATGCAGAGGTTTTGACTTCGCCCATGCGCTCAAGCTGATAGGCCACGAGAGACTGGTTGTAGGGACTCTTGCTATTGCGCAGGCAGAGTTTCCCATCCAGAGCAGAATTGGCCAGATCTTCATAGCTGGTGATGGTGTCGGGGTCCACCATGTCCGGGTTGACCACCGGAACCCGGAAACGACGGGTCAGGCCAAACCAGCGGTTTTCCGGATCACGAAGGTGGGACGGAACCTTGGCGCGCAACTCCGGGGAGGAGATGCTGCGGAAAATACCCGTCTCGGCGGCGCGAGCCAGTCGGGATGCGTCCACCAGGATGATGACATCGGCCGGAGGCTTGATACCAAGGGCCTGCCGGCTTAACAGCGCATCACCACTGCTTTCCAGAAGATTCACCTTGATGCCGGTTGCCTTTGTAAATCTGTCGTAGAATTCCTTGTCTGTATTGTAATGACGGGCTGAGTAAACGTTGAGTTCCCGGGGCTGGGCCTGAGCCTGGTTACCCGGCAGGAAACCAGACATGGAAGAGGCGCCCAAAGTGCCAACGGCAGCGGCGACGGCCAAAGCAGCCTTCACAATGCGGCTGGTTGATTGAGTCACGGACGGGAAATTTGTGGAGTGCAAATCAATTCTAATCGGCAGAAAGCATAGGCGGCAATGAATAAATTGTGTTGGGTGAGAACCGCAACCATGGCAGCTAATCTATAGATCTTTTGAGATGTATGATTTACACATTTTACCAGCACCATTGATACATGAGAACGTGAT
>VXWH01000178.1 GCA_009836025.1 Synechococcus sp. SB0668_bin_13
TGCGCCCGTGGATGTGTAGGCTCCCTAGGTGGAAACCTTTTTTATAATACGTTGGTTTATGGGTTTTGTTTCATCCCCCCACACCCCTCCCCCCCCCCCCCCCGCGCCACCACAGGCCGCCAGCAGGGCTAGCGGCAACGCCAAGAGGACACGCACAAGTAATGGGCTTCGGATGATTATGGCTTGCACGTTGAAAGGCAAATGGACTGATGCGCCGTCACTGTATTCAAAATTCGGGTTAAAACGTGTTTCCGTCGTTACCATCTTCAGAGATTGTTGATCCAAGATCTGAGCCGTGGCAAGCAGCTTTTACTTGTAACACAAGAGGGCAGCTCCCGGTACTCAGAGCTTCATATGGCTGCCGGCGAATGGTCCGTCCTTCGCCTGTCCCAGGAGGTTGCCCAACTGTGCGACGCCCTGGTCTTGATCAACGGAGTGGAGGCCGGCCTCCATCCCTGGGTTCAGAAGCTGCTTACGCTGGTGCCTTCAAGACATTCGGGCAGATGAGCTTGGCTCCCCAAATCCCCTCCTTCCCCCCCCTTGAGACCACCAGCCACCAGGAGCTTTGGGAACGCTTCTGTGGGCTGCTCTGGCACGATGAGGCATTGGGCTTTTGGCTGGACGCCAGTCGCATGGCCCTGAGCCCGGACCTGCTCACCAGCCTTCAGCCGCGCTTTGAGCATGCCTTTGCGGCCATGGCGGATCTTGAGAAAGGGAGCATTGCCAACCCTGACGAGCAACGCCAGGTGGGCCATTACTGGCTACGGACTCCGCAACTGGCGCCGGATCCCGCCATCACCGAGGGGCTTCAGCAGCAGCAGCAGGCCCTGGCCGCCTTTGCCCAGGGTGTGCTGGAAGGGTCCGTCACCACCGCTGCCGGGCAGGCCTTCACCGACGTGGTGTGGATCGGGATCGGCGGATCGGGGTTGGGACCCCTGCTGGTCATTCACGCCCTGCAGCAGACGGGTGTTGGCCTGCGGTTTCACTTTATTGACAACGTGGATCCGGAGGGGATGGACCGCACCTATGCAGAACTGGGGGAGCAACTCAACACCAGCCTGGTGATCGTGGTGAGCAAATCCGGCAGCACCCCGGAGCCCCACGTCGGCATGGTGCAGACCCGCCGCCGCCTGGAACAGTCGGGGGGGCAATGGCCGGCCCAGGCGGTGGCCGTTACTGTCCCGGGCAGCAAGCTGGATCAGCAGGCCGCCTCGGAAGGCTGGCTACGACGTTTCGCCCTGCATGACTGGGTGGGTGGACGCACCAGCATCACCTCTGCTGTTGGTCTGCTGCCCGGCCTGCTGGCGGGCGTACCGATGGAGGACTTCCTTGCCGGGGCGGCGGCCATGGACAGCGTCACCCGTGAGCCCGTGCTCTGCGGCAATCCTGCTGCGCTCATGGCCGCCAGTTGGTTTGTGGCCGGTTCAGGGCGGGGGACGCGGGACATGGTGGTTCTGCCCTATCGGGATCGCCTGGAGGTGTTCAGCCGCTACCTGCAGCAGTTGGTGATGGAATCCCTGGGCAAGCGCTGCGACCGGGACGGGGTGGTGGTTCATCAGGGCATTGCGGTCTACGGCAACAAGGGCAGCACCGACCAACACGCCTATGTGCAGCAGCTTCGGGATGGAATCGATAATTTCTTTGTCACCTTCATCGAAGTCCTCAAGGATCCCGCCGCCGGTTCCACCGTGGAGGAGGCTGACAGCCCTGGGGACCTGCTGGATGGATTTCTCCAAGGCACCCGCGCTGCCCTCACCGAGGGCGGCCGCCAGAGCATCACCATCACCATGGAGCGCCTCGGCCCACGGGAGTTGGGGGCCCTGGTGGCCCTGTTTGAGCGGACAGTGGGGCTCTATGGGGAGTTGGTGAACGTCAACGCCTACCACCAGCCCGGTGTGGAAGCGGGCAAAAAGGCTGCTGCTGCTGTGCTGAGTCTGCAAAAGCAGGTGGCGGCCCTTCTGGATGCCACCCCCCGCACGGTTGCGGAAATTGCCCAGGCCGTTGGGGCGCCGGAGCAGGTGGAGCGCGTGTTCTGGATCCTGCGCCACATGGCCCTCAATCAGCCCGACCTCCGGGTGGACGGCCCATGGGGTCGTCCCGGGACGCTGCGCTTTTTCAAGCGCTGAGAGACGGGGACAGAAGGAACGGAGAGGGAGGGATTCGAACCCTCGACAGAAGTTGCCTCCTGTAACTCCTTAGCAGGGAGCCGCTTTCAACCACTCAGCCACCTCTCCAGTGGCACTTCAGCCTATCAGTTTATGGTCAGTTGGCCACCATGCCGCGTTGAACGGGCAGCACGTAACCGGGGCAGGCGGCTGGAGAAGCCACAGAGAATGTCCCAGGGGATGGTGCTGCAGGCCTGGCTCCACTGGAGCGGGCTGATGGACGCGGTTCCATCATGGCCCAGCAGGGTGACCACTGCGCCGGTGTGCAGTTGGGGATCGTCGGTGGCGTCGACCATGAGTTGATCCATGGTGATGGACCCCACCTGGGGTAGCCAGCGCCCCCGATGGAGTACACCCATGTGGTTGGAGAGAAGCCGCGGCACGCCATCGGCATAGCCAATGGCCACCACCGCCAGCCGGCTGGGGCGTTTTGTGTGGTAGCGGTGGTCGTAGCTGACGCCTGTGCCTGCAGGAACGGTTTTGAGGATGGTGACCCTTGCCCGCACTGCCATGGCTGGTCGCAGGGCCAGCCTGCCCTCCAGGTGTTCCGCTGGAGCATGGCCATAGAGAGCCAGCCCAACCCGCACCATGTCGTAGTGAAGGCTGGAATCGGCCATGGCGGCGGCGGAATTGGCCAGGTGACGGCAAAATCTTGCGGGTTGTCTGTTGGTCAGTGCAGCCACCACGTGATCGAAACGTTGCTGCTGCTGCTGCGTCAGGCTGGGATCAACAGCATCGGCCGCCGCCAGGTGGGAGTAGACCCCCTCCACCTGGAGGCCGTCCAGGTGGAGGATGGCCTGAATCAATGCCACCCCCTCCCGCCAGGGGACGCCCAGGCGGGCCATGCCTGTGTCCAGATTCACGTGGACAGGCAAACAAGCGCCCGAACGGCTCGCCACAGTATGGAACAACCGGGCCTGATCCAGGGTGCTGATGGTGGGCAGCAAACGCCAGCGCAGACAGGCATGCACTTCGTCAATCAGGCTCAGGTGGCCCAGCACCAGAATGGGCTCTCGCAGCCCCTGGCGACGGAGACCAACGGCTTCCGCCAGGCTGGCCACCGCAAAGGCATCGGCGCCCCCCGCCCGGGCAGCCTTGGCTGCGGCGCCGTCGCCATGGCCGTAGCCATTGGCCTTGACCACGGCCATGAGTTTTACGTGGGGACCAATCCTCTGACGCAGCAACCGGGTGTTGTGGGTCATGGCCCCTTCATCCACCTCAACCCAGGCTCTGGAGTCTTGAAGGAAGTCTGCCGGAGTCGACTCTGGTTGACTGTCAGAACATGGCGGAGCCGTTGGGGCAGTTGGCACAACACGTCAACCATGACCTGCTCCATCGTACCGCTCAAGCGAGGGCCTTTCAGCGGCGAGAGGATCCTCCCCGGCGTCCCCTTACTCGGTTATGGGAAGGAATATGGTGTCTCCCACCGCGGCCTAGAGCTTCGCCGCCGCGTTCTGGTGGAGAAACTCGCGGCAGGAAGCCACAATGCGCCCGCTGGCCAGGCCGTCACCGAAGGGATTCACAGCACGGGCCATGGCGTTGTAGGCCGCTGTGTCTGTGAGCAGGCGTGAGACTTCATGGAGGATGGCGCTGGCTGAGGTGCCGATCAGACGGGCTGTACCGGCCTCCACGGCCTCCGGCCGTTCCGTGGTGTCCCGTATCACCAGCACGGGCTTCCCCAGGGTTGGGGCCTCCTCCTGGAGTCCCCCGGAATCCGTGAGCACCAGGGTGCAGCCGGCCATGGCGCCCACCAGGGCCTTGTAGTCCAGGGGCTCCACCAGAAAGGCCCGTGGATGATCCGCCAGCATCTGCCGCAGCGGCTCACGCACCGTGGGGTTGGGATGCAGGGGGAGGAGCAGGGTGGCCTTGGGGTGGTGGTCCAGCACCTGGCGCAGACCGCGGCCAATCCCCTGCAGCGGTTCCCCCCAGTTTTCCCGCCGATGCACTGTCGCCAGAATCACCGGTTGAGCGTCCCACGCCAGGCCGGGCACAGGGCAGGCGGGCTGCTGGCGGGCCACGGTTAACAGGGCGTCAATCACCGTGTTTCCCGTCAGCGCAACGACGCCCAGGGCACCGGCGGCCTTGAGGTTGCGGGATGCGCGGGGCGTGGGGGCGAAGTGGAGTTGGGCCAGTTGGCCAATCAGGCGGCGATTGGCTTCCTCCGGGTAGGGATTGAACAAGTCGTCGGTGCGCAGGCCCGCCTCCACGTGGGCCAGGGGAATGCGCTGGTAGAACGCCGCCAAGGCGGCAGCAAATGCGGTGGTGGTGTCCCCCTGAACAAGCAGCAAGTGAGGGGGGTGATGGAGAAAATCTTCTTGAAGACCTGTCAGGGCCGTGCAGGTGATGTGGGCCAGGCTTTGACGTGGCGTCATGAGCGCCAGATCCCGGTCCGGGGTCAGGCCGAACAGGTCCATCACGGGCTTGACCAGGTGCTGATGTTGTCCGGTCTGGATCACACGGGTGGAAAAGTCACCGGCCGCCTGAAACGCCAGGATCACTGGCGCCAGCTTGATAGCTTCCGGACGTGTTCCAAGAACAAGGCTGACCCGATGTTTCAAACCGGCATGGGGAACTGATGCAAGCATCAGGCATGACGCAATTCCCCAGCCAGTGGCGGATTCAGACCAGCCGCAACAACACAATCGCCAGGATGGCCACGGAGAGACCAATCATGGCCAGACGACCGTTCCAGATTTCTGCTTGCGGGGTGAAGCCACGCTTCCATCTGTTGAGTTCTTCACGGCTGACGGGTTCAGCAGTGGGACCGCCGAGATCAACCGCGGGGGCATCCGGCTGATTCATGGTTTCAAAGGTACACGTAAAGAAAATGTTAGGGCTTTCAAAAGGGAGGGTGTGGATCATAAAGACGTTTGGCCTCGTGCAGCGGTAGTCGTGGGCTGACGCCAATCGTCAAAGGGCTCCGGCAGCCTGAGGCCAGCCGCTGACCGGCGGCCACGCCGATCATGGCGGCGTTATCCCCGCAAAATGCCAGCGGCGCCATGACAAGGGCGAGCCCCGCCTCCCGGCAGCGTTGCTCCAGGGCTTGCCGCAGGCGTCGGTTGGCGGCCACGCCACCCACCACCACCAGTCGGGATACGCCCTGGTCCAGGGCGCAGTACACACTACGGCGGCTGAGCACCGCGGCCACAGTGTACTCAAAGCTGGCGGCCAGGTCAGCCACGGGCAGTGGCTCCCCCTGACGCTGCAATGCTTCGATGCAACGCAGCACCGCTGTCTTCAAGCCGCTGAAGCTGAAGGCATAGGGTTCATACCCACCCCCCCTGCGGCTGACCCGCCCCTGGGGGAAGGCAAAGCGCTGGGGATTCCCGCCGCCGCTGGCCACAGCCTCAATGGCGGGTCCTCCTGGATAGCCCAACCCCAGAAGACGCGCCACCTTGTCAAAGGCTTCGCCCGCGGCATCGTCCACGGTGGCGCCACAGAGCCCGTAGGCCCCAGGACCGTCCACCCGCACCAACTGGGTATGGCCACCGGAGACCAGCAACACCAGAAACGGTGGTTTCAGTGGTGGACCTCCCGTCAATTCTGCGGAGCAGAGGTGACCCTCCAGATGATGAACCGCCAGGAAAGGCTTTCCATGGAGCAGGGCCATGGTCTTGCCGGTGGTGAGACCCACCAGCAGGGCGCCCACCAGGCCAGGGGTGGCGGTGGCGGCAACGGCATTCACCTGGGACCAGGTGACGCCGGCCTCCGCAAAGGCCTGCTCCACCAGGTGGGGCAGGAGTTCCACATGGCGCCGTGCGGCCAATTCCGGGACAACGCCGCCATAGGGGGCATGGCTGGCCACCTGGCTGGCCACCTGGCTGGCCAGGACACGGTGGCCAGCCACCAGGGCCACCGCCGTCTCATCACAACTTGTTTCGAGGGCCAGAACAATGGTCAACGGCCTTTTCCCCTTTCTTTTAGGATTGCGACCAACGTGCGGCCAGCCAGTCATCATTCTGCTGTCCTTCCGCCGTTTGCCTTCCCCGGATCCCATGAAACGTCTCTTTGCAGCGCTTCTTTCCGCAGTTCTGCTGTTCGGATTTGCGCCTGCTGCCCATGCCGATGTGGCAGGACTCACCCTTTGCGCCGACTCACCCCGCTTCCAGGAACGGGCTGCCGCTGCCGCCACGGAGCAGGCCAAGGCCCGTTTCTCCATGTATAGCCAGGCCTCCTGTGGAGAAGACGGTCTTCCCCACCTCGTTGTTGATGGCCGCTTCAGCCACGCTGGCGATTTTCTGATTCCCAGTTTGCTCTTCCTTTACATGGCCGGCTGGATCGGCTGGGCTGGCCGCAGCTACATGATGGCCATCCGCGGCAAAGGTTCCCAGATGAAGGAAATTCAGATTGACACCGGCCTGGCCCTCACCTGTGCATTGGGCGCCGCCAAGTGGCCGGTGGATGCTATTGGCGAAATGCGCAGCGGCGCCATGTTCGCAGACGACTCTCAGATCTCCGTTTCTCCCCGCTGATCTCCATGACAAAGTTTCTCACCACTGCCCCTGTCCTGGCCGCCCTGTGGTTCACGTTCACCGCTGGCATTCTGATCGAGTTGAACCGCTTCTTCCCTGACCTGCTGTTCCATCCCCTTTGATCCCCTTGATCGGGGCTTGGTTGGGGCCTTGTTCCCGGCTTGAGGCAGGTCTCAGCATGGGGTGCAGGATGGCTTCCACGTCGTCAATGGCCTGACTCAGGTCCCTATTGAGAACCACATGGTCAAACTCTTCCGCCCGCGCCAGTTCTTCTCTGGCGCGGGCAATCCTTTTGGCGATGGAATCCTCGGAATCACTGCCCCGGGCGCGAATGCGCTCCTCCAGGGTGGCCATGGAGGGGGGCCGCAAAAACACCTGCACCGCGGTGGGGAGACGGCGACGCACCTGGCGGGCCCCCTCCACCTCGATTTCCAGCACCACTGTCTGACCGGCATGGAGCCGGGACTGGATGGGGCCAGCGGGCGTGCCGTAGGCGTGGCCGGCAAATTCAGCCCATTCCAGGAATTTCCCCCGGGCCACCTGATCCATGAAGCTCTGGCGATCCAGGAAGAAGTAGTTCCTGCCATGGCGCTCACCGGGTCGCGGTGGTCTGGTGGTGGCGGATATGGACAGCCACACCTGGGGATAGCGGGCCAGGAGAGCCTCCAAGATGGTGCCCTTGCCCACGCCACTGGGACCGGTCAGGACCAGCAGACGGCTGGAGGGTTCGGCAAGGCTCAAGTTGCGAAGCGGAGGCATGGAAAAGGATGTTAGGCCATACCGCATTCCCCCTCGTCACGTCTCCACCACCAGCAGGACCATGGCCCCTCGCCAGTGGGATCATTCCCTCAGGCTGCGCTTTGCGGTTTGTCCAGTGTTTCCCTGATGCTTTACGCCAGCGTATCCGATGGGCCTGTTGAATGGGTGAGCCTTGGAACAGGTGTGGTGGGGCAACAGTCAGGACAATTCACATCGGGTCTGTTCCGAGTGGTCTGGCTTATTGTTGGACTGTTGATGGTTCTGGTGGCAGGGCTGGGTGTTGTGCTGCCACTGCTGCCCACCACGCCATTTGTTCTGGCGGCGGCGTTTGCGTTTGCCCGTTCCTCCCGGCGCTGGTCTGTATGGCTCCATACCCATCCGGTCTTCGGACCCCTGATTCACAATTGGCAGCAACACGGCGCCATCAGCCGTCGCGCCAAGATCCTGGCTGTGGCCTCCATGGCGGCAGTCTTGACCCTGTCCCTGGCGCTTGGGGTCCGTCCTCCGGTGCTTGGGATACAGGTGGTGGTGCTGAGCGCATCGGCAGTTTTTGTGCTGTCCCGGCCCTCACCACCCAAGCAATGACGCCGATCCCCCATGGCCATGGCTGGAACCCTTCTGTTCATCCATCTTACCGCCGCTTCCATCTGGGTTGGCGGCCATTTGGTGCTGGCCATCGGCGTGTTGCCGCAAGCCCTGCGGAACCATGACCCGAAGCCCGTCCAGGACTTTGAACACATCTACGAGCGGCTTGGGTTACCGGCCCTGGCCGTTCAGTTGGTCACCGGATTGGTGCTGGCCCACCGACTGTTGCCTGATAGGGCCACATGGGCGGAGTGGAGTAATCCTGTGGCGCGGACCATCGGCTTGAAACTCATCTGTCTCACCGCAACATTGGCCCTTGCCATCCATGCCCGTCTCTGGATTGTGCCCAGCCTCAATGCAGACCGCTTGCCCCTATTGGGAGTCCATATTGTCGCCGTGACCGCCCTTGCCCTTGTTTTTGTCTGGCTTGGCGTCTGCTTTCGGTATTGAACAGGCGATCCGTCCGCTTCATCTCGGCAGCGGCCCCATCCTTTGGGCCGAGGTGTCCGATGGAACAACGGGCGGTGGGTGTAGGTCTTTTAGACAGCCAGAAACTCGGCAATCGCATCGGCAGAGGCGGTCACCACGTCTTCGCGGTCGTAGAAATCGAACTGGGCCACGTCCTTGCCCAGCCAGAGGGTTTTCACCGAGGCCCTGGCGCGGGCTGCATAGGCTTCGGCACCGGCGGGTAGAGCGATTGCGGGTGAACCCACCATCAGCATGGGCTTGGTGAGGCGGTCGGCTGAAGCCTGTGCGTCATAGGTGAGCCAAGGCTTCCAGCTTGCGACAGAGAACTTGTTGTCATAGGCCGGGATCAAACCGCGGTCTGCCTCGGTGTAATAGGGTACCTGAACCATGACCGCATTGGCGTCGGTGGCGCTGGCCCCTGGCAGCACGGTGTCTGCTGCGCCCTCGGCTTCGCTGGCAGCGATCAGACCGGCCACGGCGTCGGCGCCACCATAGATGTCTTCGGCCATGGCCGGATCATGGAGCCATGGCGCCACCAGGGCAACCCTCTGGAACTTGTCATCATCAGCCACGGCCGCGGCCATATAACCCGACGAGGCACAGATCCCCAAACCGGCGATCCGGGCGGGATCAATCTCCTCCCGTGCAGCCATGAAGGCGGCAGCGGCATGGATGTCGGCTGTCTTGGTGGCGGGATCCTCCACATAGCGCGGCGTCCCTTCACTTTGCCCCCAGCCGGTGAAGTCGAAGGCCAGCGCGGCATAACCACGAACCGCCAGTTCGCGGGCATAGGTGCCGGCCATCTGTTCCTTCACCGTCGTCCAGGCGCCCGTCACCACCACAGCGGGGAGGGGTGTGGCGGCAGTTTCCGGGAGGTAGAGGGCGCCTTGCAAGAGGTTCCCGTGGCTATCGAAGCTGACAGAACGGGCGATGGCGCCCTTGCGGCTGGGGGTGTTTTGCAGGGTGATGCGGGGTGTCATCAGGGATCTGGTGTTGCGGCGTTCTGTGGTGGTTTCAGTTTACTCGTCCCGCAGCCAGGCTTGCCGTCGCCCCATGAGATGGATGGTGTTCATCAACTCCGGGCTAACATCTTGGGCACCGCCGATGTAATGCCGTTTATTGGTTACAGAACATGCACAGAGCGATCACCAGAAAGGAGAAGAATAGCAGAGAGAAAATGATCGGCAGAAATGTTTCCACAACGGTCAACTTCCAATAAAGATTACGATCTCTACCCTGCTTTAGAAATTCCCATTCACGTCTGAAGAATGGATAGTCTAATTTCTGTTCAAGTTCATGAAGAGTGGCAAATTTTCCTTTATTGAGTTGTCGATAAGAACGGATCACGATATACCAGGATCCGGATATGGCCATGCCAATGATCCCGGAAAACAGCAAAAGCGTGGCCGTAGTTACTTCTCCTGAGCCAAACCGCAACAGGGCAGCAAGGAATACAAGAAAGCCTGATAATAAGCTGACGTACAGGCGGTTGGCCCCTTCCCGTCTTTGGCTTACCTGGTCGGCAAGCTCGGCGTGAAGCTTGTAGATCTCCAAAAGCTGGTCTTGGCTTGAATTAGTCACCTGGTCACCTCCTTGAGTGCATTGATGATACTTTGGCTGTTCCATTTTACGACTGCTTGCGCTGCGTTCTTAACAGGTACAGATGTTCTCTTGCTTCTCCAGTATTCGACTGCAATAATAGGTTTAGATGCACTAAAACCTATTTTTGCCAAATTAACTTCCTTCTTGATCCACTTGCTGTAATTAGAATAGATTCCCGCTAAGACCAGGATCGCACTGCAAGACTGCATCTTGCTTCTAATTGCTTTACGGAGTTGCCTATCATTACTTGCGTCATGAATTGGATTATTTTTGGGAACAGAATAGTTGCGGAAATGAAAGTAGGTATTTTTCCTTAATAGTTTGATCAAACCGTCGTACTGGCTTCTATAGGACCAAGAGTGACTGATGAAGAGGTTGTAGGTTTTGGTCATGGGTTTGAGAGATGTTGAGGAGGATAAAGCAAGGTGGAAGATGCTGGTTGGTAGCTCGATCATTTTCCCTAGTCCCCATAGATTGTTGTATGGCTGGCCTTGCCAGCCCACCAATCTGGCGTGACTGGAGCACTGCACATATGGGAGTGGGCTTCCACGTACCTATCCTACCTGCTGCGGGCCGCCGCCAGCTTACCCTGCACCCACCTCCCCGTCAAGACAGACCACCATGCCCCCAGCGCCGGATTCCACCCCGTCACCAGCCCCTTGGCGCGGCAGCCTGTTTGCCCAGGACTTTCTCAAACCCAACGGCCCGTTGGCGGATTCCTGGGCCTGGAAAGGCTTGGGGGATGGGGAGTTGGCGGCGGTGGAAGCGGGGTTACGGGAGGTTGTGGAGCGTTTTCCCCGGCAGCACCAGCCCAATGAGGCCACCACGGAGGATGAGTTGATCTGGCCCGTGCTCCAGTGCCTGGGTTGGCAGGCCGTCTTGCGGCAGCAACGGCTCAGCAGTCGGGGGTGGGAGGACATGCCCGATGGGGTGTTGTTTGCCAATGGGGCAGCCAAGGCCAAGGCGTTGGAGCAGGAGGAGGAGTGGCGACGCTATGGCCATGGGGCGGCGCTGGTGGAAGCCAAGCGTTGGGGGGTGGGGTTGGATCGCAGCAGCGATCAGCAAAAGCGGGCGCCGGCCGGCCAGGTGTTGCGCTATTTGCGCCGTGCCGACGACCTGACCCATGGGGCCCTGCGGTGGGGGATTCTCAGCAACGGCTGGTGTTGGCGCCTCTACTACGCTGGCGCCCGTTCTGTGGCAGAAGAGTTTTTTGAAATTGATCTACTGGAAGTCTTGCGCCATCAGGACCGCCATGGACTCAAATGTTTTGTGCTGCTGTTGCGTCCCCAGGCGTTTGTGCCAGGTGCGGGTGGCCAAAGCCTGCATGAATGGATCCTGAACGAGGGTCGCTGTTACGAGGAACGGGTTGCCGCCAGCCTGTCGGACATGGTGTTTCACCAAGTATTTCCCAGGCTAGCTGAGGCCCTGGCCGCTGCCGCCGAAGACGCTGGCCAGCCCTTGGATCAGCCCTCGTCCCTGGCCCAGGTGCGCGAGGCAGCCCTCACCCTGCTTTACCGCCTTCTCTTTATCCTCTATGTGGAGGATCGCGGCCTGTTGCCGGTGCAGAATTCCGGCTACAATGATTATAGCCTGCGCAAGCGACGCGATGACGTAAAACGCCGCAAAGACGCCAACGGTGTTTTCTCCACCAAGTTTTGCCACTACTGGTGCGATTTGCAGGGTCTTTGTCAGGCCATTGACAAGGGGGATCCCTCCATTGGCCTGCCCCCCTATAACGGCGGCCTGTTCAACGCTGCCCAAGCGCCCCTGCTGGCGCAGCCGGCTGTGCGCCTCAACGACCAGGTAATGGCGGACCTGCTGGCGGACCTCTCCAGCAAGACGGGAAACTACATCAATTACCGGGATTTGAGCGTTGAGCAGCTTGGCTCCATCTATGAACGGCTATTGGACCATGAACTGGCGCATCGGGACGGAGCCGTCACGGTGCAACCCAACCTGTTTGCCCGCAAGAAATCGGGCAGTTACTACACGCCGGATGCCCTGGTGCGGCTCATCATCAAGGAAACCTTGACGCCCCTGGTGAAGGATCGCAGCGCAGAAGAAATCCTGGCGCTCAAAATCTGCGACCCGGCCATGGGCTCCGGCCACTTTCTGGTGAGCCTGGTGGACTATCTCAGTGATCGGGTAATCGAAGCCATGGACGCCGCCCCGGAGGACGAGGAAACAGAACCCCATGGCCTGGCAGGGGCGAACGGGGCAACGGCGCCGGTGGCGGAGCGCATTGAAGCCATTCGCGCCACCATCCGGGAGAATGCCCGCCGTGGCGGCTGCCAGTTGGAGGAAAGTCAACTGGACGACCGCCACATTGTGCGGCGTCTGGTGTTGAAACGTTGTGTCTACGGCGTGGACAAGAACCCCATGGCGGTGGAACTGGCCAAGGTGTCCCTCTGGCTCCACACCTTTACCGCCGGGGCGCCGCTCAGTTTTCTGGACCATCACCTGCGCTGCGGCGATAGCCTCTTCGGCTGCTGGGTGGGGGAGGTCACCGAGCAAGTCAGGAATGCTGGTGGGCTGTTCCTGGAGCGCCCCCTGCGGGAAGCCACCCAGGCAGCCCATGCCATGCACCGGGGATGTGTCTCGAAGGTGGTGGAAATTGAAGGGGGCGTAATCTCCGGGTAAGT
>VXWH01000019.1:0-3528 GCA_009836025.1 Synechococcus sp. SB0668_bin_13
CCCCACGCCCCGGCGCCCCCGATGGACGCGGTATCCGAACTGTATCAATTGATTGTGCAGCGCCGCCAGCAGCCGGAAGCTGGCAGCTACACCAATACCCTCTTCCGTGGCGGCGACAACCGCATTCTCAAGAAAATCGGTGAGGAATCAGCAGAATTCGTGATGGCCTGCAAGGACGATGACGCCAACGCCGTCAGCGGGGAAGCCGCTGATGTGCTCTACCACATGCTCGTGGCCCTGGCCCACCATGGCGTATCCTGGCGCCAGGTTCTGTTGAAGTTGGCTCAGCGCCGGCATCAGCGCCGGCCCGGCTAGGCCAGCCTGCTTCCACGGGTCCGACCCTGTCTCCTCGAGAGTGCCGCCTTGACCACCAACCCCACGGAATCGAAGCCGGCCCATTGCGGCTCCCGCCCCAAGAAGATCGCCTTCGGCGTTGCCCCGCTGGGGGTGATTTCAATCGGCATTGTGCCCATGGGGGTGGTGGCCATCGGGGTGGTGCCCATGGGGGTAGTGAGTCTTGGCGCCGTGGCCATGGGGGTGATCACCGGCTCGGTGGTGGGCATGGGCGTGCTGACGGCTGGCGTCAGCACCATGGGGGTCTGGTTTGTGGGTACCGACGAGGGGAGCATGGGCGTTGTGCGCCTCGGCCCTGGCGCCGAGGAGCGCCACCATGGCAGCACGCCCCACACGTCCCGTGGCGGTCACCACCATGGGAGTCAGTAAAGCCACGACGTGAAGCTCCGCTTTTCAGCCCACCATGGGGCCGTCTGTTGTAAAGTGGAGTTGTTCGCTGTCATCCTCGGTCGATTAGCTCAGCGGTAGAGCGCATCCTTCACACGGATGATGTCACTGGTTCAAATCCAGTATCGACCATACAACTCCTGCATCAAGAAGGCAGACGAACCTGCCGCGGGCTTGGCACAGCCATGGCAAGCTATAGCCGGAATCCCACCGACCATGAAACGCCCCGCCTGGCTCAACTGGCTCTATCTCTTGATCTTCCTCTGGTCAAGCTGGCAGTTGGCCGGCATGTGGTGGCAACGGCTCCATGGGTGAGCGGGGATCATCCTTGCTGGAGCATTCCAGGTCTGCGCAGGGGGTGGCTCCCCTGGTGGTTTTGCTTTGTTTAACCGAATTGTGGCGTGGCTGGTGGAGGCAGCCAACTCGTCATTCCCATCTGAGCAATCAATTGGCTCCGGGATCAGGGTGACAATGGAGTTCGTGGACATCTGATGGAACCTCTGAATCAGGTTCCATCAGATGGGCCATACAGGATGTTCTATGGCGATGTACGGGACAGGCCAGTCAAAAGTAGCCGGAAGTGGCCAAAAACGGCCAGAACGCAGGCTCAATCCTTGCTAAATCGTTGAACCTTTATCTGATTGATGGTAAAAAAATACTGACCCTCTCAGACTCACACCATACGAGACCCCCCACGCAGTAAGCTGGCAAATCCAAGCAGCAGGGCCAGCGCAGGGGCAGTTTCCCGCTGCCCCTTATCCAGAATTCGGGTTACTTCACGCAACCCAGGAAGGTATCCAACTCTCCGTCGAATACCGCCTCAATGGTGGCGCACAGTTGATCCTCGATCAGATCGCAACCTTCTTCACCCCCGCAGAGCACAGCACCATGGCAGAGGGAGGGGACGCTATGGTACGCTTGGTTCACTTGATGCCGTTGGCCTTGAAAGTCTGTCTCAGTGACCGCGCCTTCTGGCGCAAGGTACCGCTCCCTGTCTGGGGCTACGAGTTGGGGGGCTATCGGGTGCTGGAGAAATGGCTCTCCTGTTGGGATTGGGAAGTGCTGGGGAGGGTGCCGTGGGTTAAGCAGGTCCCTTTGCTTGGCGGAGATGGGGCGGCGTAGACTTGGGGGGATTTTAGTTGCGCAGGCAGGAGGGAAAGGCAAATGAATCAACTTGTACCCGATCCGATCTGGGGGACTCCTTGTCTATGTTTTGAGGGCGATGCCCGATACAGAGGAACGTGTCTATATAATTCGCCTCGTTGTGGTGGAAAATATAAACTTCCCTCCTTCACAAAGTACTATATGGGCTCTCTAGAAGAGAAAATATGTAATCAAAAATGTCTCTTAACGTCATGGCTTATTGAGCAAAGGCGAAATGGGATTGAATGTCCAATCATTACCCGTGAGACAATTGAAGAGATAAAACGAAGAAGTCCTATGTCTGTACCTGATCGTGCTGATGAGATTCTTAAGTATTTAAAATTAGAAACGCAGGAACCAGGTAGGTCTATTACTTGTTCTCATAGTATTTATATTGAACAACTTGTCTATGACAACAATTCTTTTGATGAGATTTCTCTCACAAAGAAACACAAAGCATACTACAATTTACTCGCTTATTCTGAATCTTCTACCTATAACGAGCTTAAATATCTGTTAAAATATCTCAAAAAGAAAGATTACATTGAACTAGAATACAATGAGGAGCCATTTAATAAGAAAATATCTTGTCTATTGACTGTTGAGGGTTATGATAGATTGAAAAAGATACAACAAGAAACTAAAATAGAGTCTTCAACCGACATGGACAAAATGCAAGATACAACTGATGAAAATAGAGTTGACAATGAGAATATCAGGATTTTCATCTCCTATTCATGGGACAATGAAAATCACAAACAATGGGTTAAGAGCCTTGCGGAAAGACTTCGTAATGATGGGATCGAAGCAATTTTGGATCAATGGGAATTGGCTCCAGGCGATCAGGTGCCACACTTCATGGAGAAGAATATCCGAGAAAGTGATCATGTCTTGATTATTTGTACCTCAAGTTACTGTGAAAAATCAAATAACAGACGAGACGGTGTAGGCTATGAAGACAATGTTATGACTGCTGAAGTATGTCAGAAAGAAAATCACCGTAAATTTATTCCCGTACTTGCGAAAGGCTCACGGGCAGAAGCTATCCCATCATGGCTGAACGGCAAGTACTATCTTGATCTAAGTACAAACGAGATTTATGAAAGGGGATATTTGGAACTTAAGCGTACACTTCTTGGAGAAAGACCTACTGCTCCCCCAGTCCGAAGAAGATCTGCAAACGGATAGGACTGAGACCGATGGCCGATGCCAGCAAGAGGAACTATGAAAACCCTCAAAGCGAGGTTACTGCAATGACAGGTGATGCCCTGGGCGAAACCGAACCCTCGAATGGAAATCCTCCTGGCGGGATGAGTACCTGAAACGGATCTGCGGTTTCGCCAACGCCCACGGCGGTGTGCTGGTGATCGGCAAGAACGACCGGGGCGAGGTAATTACGCGAGCACTAGTGACTCAATATCTCCTCACTGATCAAGGCATCTCTGAACAAGTCATGGGTGTGTACGGCCCGGTGGCCGTTGCCGCCTGGTGAGGAAGGTTGGGAGGTAGTCTCTTAACGGTAGCGGCCTTCGTTCAGCCGCCAATAAACATCCGTGCCACGTAGGGGGGAGTCGTCAGGTACGAGTTCCACGGGGAGCTTGCCTTCCTTGGTCTTTGCCTTGGGGTCAGCCCCGGCATCCAGCA
>VXWH01000019.1:3628-12543 GCA_009836025.1 Synechococcus sp. SB0668_bin_13
AGGGGTGTCCGGCCATCCGCATCCCTTACCTTGGGGTCAGCCCCGGCATCCAGCAACGCCTTCACCACCTCTGGGGTCTTCGCCCAGTGCAGGGGTGTCCGGCCATCCGCATCCCTTACCTTGGGGTCAGCCCCGGCATCCAGCAACGCCTTCACCACCTCTGGGGTCTTCGCCCAGTGCAGGGGTGTCCGGCCATCCGCATCCCTTGCCTTGGGGTCAGCCCCGGCATCCAGCAGCATCTTCACTACCTCTGGGGTCTCGCTGAACGCCGCCGCCCAGTGCAGGGGGGTATATCCAGGGCCAAGTCCAAGCTGAACCCTTGCCTTGGGGTCTGCCCCTTGGGAGAGACAGCGGGCAACATCCGCCGCTGTTGCTTGTCTGAAGAACCCCCGGGAAGGCCAGTCGTCACAATCCGGGCGGGCAACAGCGGCGCCTGCTGCCAGTAGCAGAGAAGAAGTCAACAGCGCCAGGATGCCGCAGCTCCGGTGACGGCCGTTGCTGTTCTGGTGGGGAAGGGCTTTGCGTAACTGCATGATTTAAGGGCAATATTCAAGGGCAACTCACCGCTCCGGGGATACGGGTTGCGTGAAACGGGCTTCAAGCAGGCGGTCCATCTTTGCATCCAACTTGCCCAGACCGTCTTTCAGGTCTTCCCGTTGCCGAGCCTCGCTGGCCTTTAGGTCCTCCCGTAGCTCGTCAATCCGCTTGTGCAGCGCCCTCACTTCAGTTCAGACAATGGCCAATCCAGCACCGATAGCTCCAGGCCGCAACCAATCAACCAAGTCCGAAGGGATGGAAGGCATGGGGAAAGGATGGACTTGGCAGTGACGCCAACAGGGGCTTGTAGAACTTGCAGGGCTTTGAAAGGGAACCAAGCACTCATCACTCAACCAGAATCTAAAGAGATTGTTAAGATTCATTCGTCTGGCTCTCCCATTGAACCATTTGTCCAGATTTTTCCAGAGCTTGCCCAAGTTTTCAGGGCCACTTGCGGGCAGATTTGTAAAATGAAAACCCGCTCTATAACTGGATTCTACAAACTGAAAAAAGTAGGTGCGCCCCAGCCCACACCATGAAAGGTCTGTTGGAAAGCCAGGCGCCCCAGCCCCTTGCGGACCTGCTGCGTCCGCTGCGGCTGGATCAGGTGATGGGGCAGGATCATCTGCTGGCGGAGGATGCACCTATCGGTCGCATGGTGGCGCAACGGCGGGTGGCGTCCATGGTTCTCTGGGGGCCGCCCGGTGTGGGCAAGACCACCATTGCCCACCTGCTGGCACAACAAACCGATTACGCCTTCGAGCCGTTGTCGGCTGTCTTCTCGGGCATGGCAGAGTTGCGCAAGGTGTTTCAGCGGGCCACGGAGTTGCGCCGGACGGGGCGGGGGACCCTGCTCTTCATCGACGAGGTGCATCGGTTCAACCGCGCCCAGCAGGACGGCTTCCTTCCCTACGTGGAAAACGGAACCGTGGTGCTGGTGGGGGCCACCACGGAGAACCCGTCCTTTGAACTCAATGCGGCGCTGCTGTCCCGTTGCCAGGTCTTCGTGCTACGGCGTCTTGACGACACGGCATTGGAGACCCTCTTGCGGCGCAGCGAGTCCGCCATTGGCCGGCCGTTGCCCCTGGATGGCTCGGGCCGCGATGCCCTCAAGGCCATGGCGGACGGTGACGGCCGTTTTCTGCTCAACCTTGCTGATGAACTGCTTCACCTGCCCAACGACACCCAGCTTGACGGGGCGGCCCTGGCCCGCACGGTCCGGAAACGGGCGCCTGTGTACGACAAAAACCGTGAAGAGCACTACAACCTCATCAGCGCCCTCCACAAATCCCTGCGGGGCTCCGACGTGGATGCCGCCTTGTATTGGCTGGCCAGAATGCTGGCGGGTGGGGAGGATCCCCGCTACATCCTGCGGCGCCTGATCCGGTTTGCCTCTGAAGACATCGGCCTGGCCGACCCCCAGGCACTGCCCCAGGCACTGGCCTGCTGGAGTGCCTATGATCGCATGGGGTCTCCTGAAGGCGATCTGGCGGTGTCCCAATGCACCGTTTATCTGGCCACCGCCCCAAAATCCAATGCCGTCTACAGGGGATTTGCCGCCGCCAAACGGGCAGCGCGGACCACAGGATCACTCATGCCACCGTCCCATATCCTCAACGCGCCCACCCAGTTGATGAAAGATCTTGGCTACGGCGCCGGCTACGCCTATGACCACGACACTGCGGACGGCTTCTCGGGGCAGAACTATTTCCCGGACGCCATGAAACGGCAACGGTTCTATCAACCCATCGAACGGGGCTTTGAACGGGAAATCATCAAACGACTGGCCTGGTGGGAGAAGCTGCGCAGGAAACGGGGATCTTCCTCTTAATCATTGGGCATTTTCACCTGTATGTCCTGGCCTAGAATAGGACTTGTACTGTTTTGTCTAATGCAGGTCCTCAGAATTTCTTCAATCATTTCTTTTTTTGCAGAATTACTCAAATTATTAAATATATACCATCCATTCACTTCTTTCCCAGAATACCCTTTCTTTGCGACCTCCGTGACTCTCTCCTTAACGAGAATTGGTCGACCACCACGAAGGCAAGTATGACTCAACTTCTCGTAATAGTTATCTGCTCCATCCCTATGCTGTTGTCCACACCACGCTACGATAGAGAGCATCAAAGCTGTGGCATTAGGACATTCGCGCCAAGTTTTCCCGTCAACGCAGTAGTGTGCCTTGAAACTGCCTGAACTGCGCTGCTGCTTCGGCTGATGGATCACAACTGAAGGGGGCGCAGAATCCGTCTGCGGCAAAGGTGTTTCTACAGGTGGATGGAACGCTTCTGTGGTTGTTGTTTCTCGTCTTGTCCCCCATACCCCGGCTCCCTGGGCCGGGACGGGCACTCCCGAAGCCAGATTCGGCCGCCACAGCAGCAGCAGTTGCAGGGCCAGTTGGTGAGCAGGCGTGCTGGCGATCTTCACGCTGAGCAGGCGGCGTTCATCTAAGCGGACGCGCTTGAAAATGTCGTACAGCTCCCAGACGTCACCGTTGGTAAGAATGGCATACTCTATTCCTTCCATGTTTGCATAGTTTAACATCTGATTGCGTTCGCGGTCATTGAGGAAATTACCAAGCGATTTTGCTTCCACGATGGCTACAGGTCCAGTTTCCGGCCCCCCGTTTATCAAAGCATAATCGGCCCTGCCTTGGCCCACACTATATTCCGGCGTCACCAGGCCGGGCTCTGCCACGTCCCATCCCAAGGCAGTCAACAGGGGGTCGATCAACGCCGTCCGCGTGCGTATTTCATTTTGTTGGAGTGACTGGCGGTGGGCTTCAATCCGCCTTTTGAGCGTCTCAATCAGGTTGATCAGGTCGTCGAAGGGCATGGATTGGTTCGTGGGTGTAGGCAGCGTACCCCGTCGCTCGACTTTCTCCCGCTGTCCGCCGCACCGTTGTTGAGCACCGGCTCATTGAGGGTGAACATCAAGCGAGAAGGAATCCCTGCTCTTCAGAACGGGGAGGAAGTCAACAGCCCCTCCGCACCACCACCAACCCCATACAAAGGACGCCAATCAAGGGACCGGGGGGAAGATTCAGCAGCAGGGCCAGCAGGAAGCCGCCGCCACTGAGCGCCATGCCGGCCGCAGAAGCCCTGAGCACTGCCTGTCTCAGGCTGGTGGCCCCGGCCAGGCCAACCAATGCAGGCGCACACATGAGACCGACCACCAGCACCACCCCCACGGCGGCCATGCTGCTGACGATCACAAAGGCCGTGATCCCCGCCAAGGCCAGTTTCAGGGCACGCAGCGGCAGGCCACTGGCCGCTGCCCCCATCGGATCCACGCTTAAAAACACCAGAGGGCGGTAGCAGGCTGCAAAAAAGAGTCCCTGCAACAGGAGGCCACCCCCGGCCTGGAGCAGGTCCACCGGCCTTGTGAGCAGCAGGTCCCCGAACAGGGTGGCTTCCAGATCCACCCTGATGCCCAACAGGGGAACCAGCAACACCCCAAGCCCCAGAAACCCGGCCAGGACAGTGTTCATCACAGCGCCATGGTTGGCTGCGTTTTGTCTGTGACCGCCCAGAAGCCGCTCCGCCACAAGGGCGCCCAGGAGACCACTGATGGATCCCCCCACATTGGGGGGAAGGCCGAACGCCACAGCCAGGGCCAGGCCCGGCAGCACCGCATGGGAGATGAGGTTGGCCTGCATGACCCGTCCCTGCACAATCAGCAAGGCGCCGCTGATGGGACAGAGCGCACCGGTCAACAGGGCCAGCAGCAGGGGCAGAATCCACCAGCTCACGGGAGATCACCTCCCCGATCACGCCCCATCCGGCAGCCGCCTCCCCAAGGTTCAGCCACAGCAATGGTTCCCCATGGTGACGTCGTCAAGGGCCTGCCGCACCTGGTCGGGGGTGCCGTCGGCGCGGAGCACCTGGTCCAGCACCAGCACCCGGTCGTAGGCATTCAGGGCGGGACCCCAATCGTGGCTGCTGACCAGCAAGGTCAGCCCTGCATCACTGAGTTGACGCATCAGGCCCAGAAGCTGTTGACGGGACGGGGGATCAATGGCGGCGCAGGGTTCATCCAGCAGCAACACCTCAGCCGGCTGCACCAGGGTGCGGCCCAGCAGGGCCCGCTGTTGTTGCCCGCCGGAGAGTTGATCAAGGCGCTTGCCCGCCATGGCCCCCAGGCCCACCCGCTGCAAGGCCCCATCCACGTCGCAACAACCGGCGCGGGGGGACACCAACCGCCCCAGCCCGGCAAACTCCGCCACCGTGATGGGAAAATGCCAGTCGATTTCCCCCTTCTGGGGCATGAGGGCAATCCGCCGCCGACACCGGCGCACCGGCGCCCCATCCAGTTCCACCGTCCCGGCGCTGGGTTGGAGTTGTCCCTGCAAGAGGTGGAGCAGGGTGGATTTGCCGGCCCCGTTGGGACCCACCAGGGCGGTCAGGCTGCCGGGGCGAAGCTGGAAGGCAATCTGATGGAGCACCCGCTGCCCACCGTAGTGGTAGCTCAGACCACGGGCCCGCAGCCCTGGCGTTACTGGAGGCATCCTTTCAAACAGGTGCAACGGCCCCTTGGGTACGTCTGAGGGAGTCTATTGCCAAATTGAGTTCGCAATTGAGCTTGCAATTGAGTCTACATTGATGGTAGTCTAAAGGGGTAGGCAATAGGCTGGGTGCTCCCAGGATTCCATGATTCAGCGTTTGACCGGTTTGGCCTTGACGATGGTGTTGCTGGGGGGCCTGGCCACGGGTTGCGGTCGCCCGCGATCATTGCAGTCTTCCAGCCCGGCCGGTTCCGGGGCGGACAATCCCCATGTGCTGGCGGCCGATGGGGTGCTGTGTGACCTGACACGCACCCTTGCTACGCCGTCCATCACCGTCCATTGCCTCCTGTCCGGTGGAGAGGATCCCCATAGCTTTTCCCTGTCCCCGGAGCAGCGGGGCCGCCTGGAGCAGGCTGATCTTGTGCTCATCAACGGCCATGGCCTCACCCCCGTCCTCGCCACCCTTGTTGAACAGGGCAAAGCGCTGGCCGTGGCGGAGGCCATTGAACTCCCGTCATTGGAGGAGGCCGACCCGTTCCCCATGGCCGACGACCATGATGACCACGACCATGGGGACCACCATGAATTGAGCCACGATGGGGACCACCATGACGATCATGGGCATGAAGACCACCATGCGTTAAGCCACGGCGACAGCCCCGATCCGCACCACGACGATCACCATGGCCATGACCACGGTGGTGTGGACCCCCATGTGTGGCATGACCCCGAGAACACCCAGGCCATGGCCATGGTGGTCACCCGGGAGTTGACCCGACTGGCGCCGGAAGACGCAACAGCTCTCCAGATGCTGAATCAGGAGGCAGTCGCTGTGCTGAAGGACATGGATGCCTGGGCTGAGCAGCAAGTGGAGACCATCCCATCCCAACAGAGGGTGCTGGCCACCGGCCACAAAGCGTTCGGGTATTACGCCCAGCGTTATGGCTTCAGGGAGTTGGCGCTTCAGGGCTTCAGCACCACCGAGGCGGTACGGCCAGCCGTGTTGTCCAATCTGCGTCGTGAATTGGCGGAGGCCAGCGTGGTTGTTCTCTTCCCGGAGCAGGACCCGCCCGGTAGGTCTCTGCAAGTGATTGCCCAGCAGACTGGTATTCCCCTCAGCCCCCAACACCTGATTGCCGACGGCCTGGCTGCCGGCCAGAGCACCGTGGAAACCTTTGTGGGCAACACCTGCGCCATCACCAACGGATTGCAAGGGCAGTGTGACGAGGCGGGAGGGGAAGAATTGGCCAGCCGTTGGCGTATACTGGCGGATCACGCTCATTCCACTGCCGCTGCTGCCGCCAGCTAAGCAGGGCTGATTCAGGTTTCCATGTCTGTCGGGTATTATCTGGCCTGGCAAGGAGGGGCACGGTGACGACGATCAATGCTGTTGCTGCGCCCCTGTTTCACCAGGATCGTTCCCGGCCGCTACGCCACGTCAGGGCCATGGCGTCTGATGCGGCATTCCCCGCAATCGAGCAATCCGTTCTGATCTGCGGCGATGCTACCCGGGCCATGGATCTGCTTCCATCGGCAAGTGTGCAAACTGTCCTGACGTCACCGCCCTATTGGTCGCTTCGGGACTATAGTGTTGAAGATCAGGTTGGTTGCAGCGACGACCTGGAGGCCTACATCAACAGCATCGTCACCATGTTTGCGGCTTTGCGCCGTGTACTCCGGGACGACGGAACGGTATGGCTGAACATCGGAGACGCTTTTACCTCCGGGAACAGACGGTATCGTGCCCCTGATCGCAAGAACCGTGCCCGCGCCATGGGCGTGCGGCCAGCGACGCCGGACGGCCTCAAAGCCAAGGACCTGATCGGACTGCCTTGGCGTCTTGCATTCGCACTCCAGCAGGAAGGATGGTGGCTCCGCAGCGAAGTCATCTGGCACAAGACGAATGCCCACCCCGAGTCGGTGCGGGACAGGCCCACCAAGGCCCACGAAACCATCTTTCTGCTCTCCAAGAGTCAGGACTACCATTACAATGTCCACGCCGTTCCCGGACCGGGCGGCAGGCGTCTGCGCAGCGTCTGGGCCATTCCCACCGAGCCGATCAGGCGGAGTGACGATCATGCAGACGACCACCCGGCCATGATGCCCATGGGCCTTGCCGTCCGCTGCCTGTCCATTACCGGAACGGCCAACGGCATCGTACTGGATCCCTATGCCGGAGCGGGAACAACGTTGTTGGCGGCAGAGCAACTTGGACAACGCTGGGTCGGTGTGGAGATCAAGTCGTCTTTCGTGGACTTGATTGAGCAGCGTCTCCCACGATGACACTGGAAGAGATCAAGTCCAAACTGGACAATCTGTCACCCGTCAAGGTGTCATTCGTTGCCAAGGTTATTGAAGCCTTGGCGAACCCGCCAGCATTGAATGTCCGGTCTGCTGGAACATGGCTGACCGACAATCCCCAGTGGACAGAGTATTTCGGGCTGGCCTTGTCGGTTCACCACGGGGCTACCGTAGAGCCGTTGCGGCTGACCGCATTCGAGGCTGTTTTCAGGAATGCATGTGAGCATATGGGCTGGAACGTACTGCGGCCAGAATCACAGACACAGCGATTCATTGACATGACGGTAAGTCTGCGTCCCGGCATGAGGCTGCACCTTTCACTGAAATCCACCGCGGCAAAGAACCTGTCAACAACGTCGCTCCATATCTCCAAGCTGACAGAAGCGTCCTGGATTCAGGACATTCGTAAGGCATCTCAAAGGCGTTTCGAGACGATCAAGCTGTTCCGGGCATACCGCCAGGCCGTATCACATATCATCTTGCTCCGTGCTTTCCGGGACAAGTACGAAGTGCCACCATACCTGTATCAGCTTGTCGAAGTGCCGGTCAGAATCTTCGATTCCATCGAAGATGCTCCGGTAGAAGCGTTTGCGACAGACGGGCCACGGGTGCCATGTACGATTGACGGCAAACACGTTGCGACGGTGTCGCTGGACCGCTCCGATGCCAAAATCACGGTAAGCGGTATCAAGTTGTCGGCATGCACCATCCATGCAGAGTGGAGAAAACAGTAGGGAAGCCAATGACCAAAAAAAGCGCAAGCAGAGGCGCCTACAAAATCTCGATGACTCAGGATCTAATGGGAACCTCGAAGAATAGAAGAAGTCAAAGAAGAGATTAGCATGTGTTGTTAGAGGAAGGCTGGGCCTTTCTTACAATAGTTATATGTAACGATATGTAACCAGGTTTGAGGAAGTGCCAATGCTTGCAGAGGCTTTGAGTCCAGAGTACCTGAGATCTGGTAGGATGTAGAAGCACGACAGGTCAGCGGACCTTGTGCCCGTGCCCAAGCAACGGGATCAGCGCAAGGAGAATGAAGAGACCAAGGAGGGGAAGGTGCCGGAGGGGTGGCAGGCCAACCTCCACCGGCTGCGACAAAAGGATCTCGTGCCAGGTGGGTGAAGAAGAATGGGGTGAGCCACTACGGATACCAAGAACAGTATCAGTATTGATGTGACCTGGGGACTGATCCGCCAAGTGGTGACCCCTGCCAACATGCACGCCAGCCAAATGCTTGCCGGGCTATTGGATGCTGAGAATAGGGAGGCCATGGTGTGGGCGGACTCAGCTTGTCAAAGCATACTGGTGGTGTTTTGAAGGGAGCAGGCTATGAGAGTCGGATACAAGAGAAAGGAAGTGGCCGGCATCCTCTGGATATTGCTGCCAAGGAAAGAAATGGGGAACAGTCCAAGACCGGTTCTAGAGTGGAACATGTCTGTGCTCAGATGGAGATGGTTATGGGAGGCAAGCTGACAGGTTGTATTGGTTTGGCCAGGGAGAAGGCCTGGGGAATCTCTGGAGAACGCCCTAAGTACCAGTGGAGGAGGGGTAATGGTAGGAGTTGCAGGTT
>VXWH01000009.1 GCA_009836025.1 Synechococcus sp. SB0668_bin_13
GAAGACCTTTGCAGGAGGACCGAAAAGGACAGGACCATAAGAGATGTTCCCAGGGAGTTCCCGAAACTCGGGTTGGGAGGAGGTACAGGGATCTACTCTAACCCGAGTTCTGGATAAGGGGGCAGCGGGAAACTGCCCCTGCTCTGCTTGGGGCTTTGGGAAGCCTGATGGGGAGAGGAGAGAGGGGGAAAGGGAACTCCGCTGTGGTCTGTTCTTGAGGCTTTCCAGCCTTTGCCATGGGGGAGAGGGAGCTTCCAAAATCAGGCACTGCCTGATTCATTCTTCCCCATGGGGATGCCCTCTCACCTGAAAAGCCAGTCTTGGAAGGGGTTTTCAAGTGCCGGTAGCCTTACTGAGGACCTCGAACACCCGCTGCAACACACCGCTGGTGGCCCAGCGTCGGAAGCGGCCCAACTGACTGTTCCAGTTCCGGAAGCAGGCGGGTAGATCCCGCCAGGTGGCGCAGTGCCCACCTTCGGTGAGGACAGCTTCGAGAAACAGACGGTTGCCCCTTGCGGTAACGCCACGATCCATGGCCTTACCTGGCAGCAATGGTGCGCTGCGCTGCCAGAGTCGATCCGTGATCACAAAGCGCTGCCTGCTCATCACAACCTCCTTTCCTCAAGGTTGAAACAAACACAACCTGGACGGCAACATCTTTTGTCCACAGGCCCTAGTGCCTTTATCCAGAACTCGGGTTAGAATAGGGTTGTGACCATGGGCAACGTAAGGGCCAACCCGCGGCCGGGGGCAAGATGGGCCAGGGTGTCGTTATCGTGTACCCGGACGCTCTTCGTCGTGCCACTCTCGCTCAGGTTGTTGGGCACCCTGTAGCCGCTGACCGGCTCCACCCACATCGGCATGTCTAGTGGTGGCCGCCTGGTAGAAGGCGTCCTCGGTGGTGTTCTGGTTGTTTCCCGGGTACGGGAAGGCCGGCGGCGTTCCCCTTGTGCTCGCCAGAATCACCACATTTCTGGTCAGGACCGTGCCGTCCGTACGACGGCCCCTCACCTTGACCGTCACGTTCTCCGTTGCCAACTCGGACAGCCTGACCGTGTGGCTGAACTGGGCGCCTTCCGCTATGGACTTGCTCACCGCCAAACTGACCAGGGGGGGGGGAGTGGCCAGCCGTTGATGGCAATCTTCTTCGATTCCGCATAACTAGTCCATACGCCATTACTCTGACAATCTCGATAAATGCTATTGTTGGCAATACTCCAACCGGACGCAGCACCGCTGTCCTCGGATTCCGATGCCGTGTTTTGTAGGGTGGAAACATTATTGCTCGTAGAATCGAGCATAAAGAAGTATAGGGTATTCGCTGCAAGGTCGATACCGGCAGACGGCGCCGTAAAGGTAACCGTCTGCTCCGCGCCACTGTCTGGAGGAGTGGCAACCGTCAAGGTGCCGACAAGGTCATCCGGAGCGCCACCGGACGCCGCATGGATAATGGCCGTAACTACTGCGGACCCAATTTCCACAAGACTGAGAACTCAACATCGATGCTGGTCAGCTTGTATCCCGGGCCGTTGCTGCTCGTCGTGAATGCCTGAGCATGGTCGCCTCCAAAGTTTCCTACCGAAGCGTCTGCCTGATCTAAGTTGCTGACAAGCTCCTGCGTGTCTCTGCTGCTGCGGTCCCCGTGACGAGACTCGCCGCCGCGCCGCAACGGACAACAGAACCAGCGCGAGGGCCTGCCCTGGCGGGCAGCATGGACTGGAACCGTCGGAAAAGAAGGCGGCCCCCCCCGGCCCGGTCGGAGGGCGGACCAGCGGACGCGGAAGACTCAGGCCGGGAGGAAGGAAGGCGGTTCCAGCGCCACCATGGGGAAATCCTCATGGCCAGACCCCAGGCGCAAGTGAGGCCATCATCCGGCATCTCCGCCATCACCACCCTGGCGACGGCCCAGGTAAAGTTCTCAGCAAGGCCCGTGGGGGCGTGCCTCCCCTGGTATGGGTTGCCCATGGTCAAACCTCCTCACCTCACCCCTGAAGGGAGCCATTTTGAACACCCTCCCTAAGCCCAGAGCCGCCCCACGGTCCCCTGGGGGAGGTAAAGTTATACTTTGAAAGCAGGGCATGGGCGGAAAGAAAAACAAGACACTCTCAAAAAACAGCACTTGCTCCCAGTTATGGGGCAGGGGTGTTGCGGCAAGGGGGCGCAGCCCGGTTCAGGATTTGCTATTTGCCGCTCGCCAGCAAAGTTTCCAGGAGCCGGTCCATCTTGTCGTTCATGGCGTCCAGCCGGTCGTTCATGGCGTCCAGCCGTTTATTCACGGCCTTGATCTCCTCTTTGACCCCGTCAATGCGCTTGTTCACCCTGGCCTCACTGGCCCGGATTTCTTCGCGGAGCTTGGCTTCGCTGGCCTGGATGCTGGTTTCGTTGGCATGAATCCTTTCCACGAGCCTGGCTTCGGTGGTGCGCACCTCTTCATGGACCCGGGCTTCGCCGTCGCGAACGTCTCCCTTGACAGACTCCAACCCAGTCGCCGCCGCCATGACCAGGGAGGCGATCAAGGCAACGATAACCGTGGCCACCACAACGGGCTCCCACCAGCGCCGCCACCACGTCCTCCCAGCAGTGGGCGCCGCCGCAGGGGGAGGGGACGCCTTGGCCGGTGGCTGGTCCTGGGATCTGGAGGCGGGCGGACTGGAGGTCATGGGTCAATACATGGCGCATGGTCTACGCCACCATGGTTCCCACAGGTTAAGGGGGGGCGTCCCCAAGCTGGCGGCGCCACTAAGGTTGAGAACCTGTTGGCCAGACTTCATACTAGAACCACTGTACCTATTGTACCTAATATCCCTCTCTCCGCCGTCCTCCCGGACGCCTTATTGCCCACCGGCCCTACTCTACCACCGGCAGCCCGTTGCCTGCACCAGTGCCTGTAGACAAATGGTCTTGCATCCAGGCGTCGCCATTGGCATCAGGCTGCCTGAAGCCAGAGCACCTCGTAGGGACTGAGCGCCAGCCGCGGGCCGGTAACGACCCGCTGACTGAGCCGGTCTCTCCAGCATCCGTCGTGCCGGGGGTCGAGCAGGGAAACATCCAGCTCCACCGCCTCCTCACGGAAGCTCTGCACCACCCACAGGTTGTCGGGATCATCCCTCCTGTGACCCCGCTGCAAAACGATCATGTCGCTGCGCTCAGGGCTCAGCAGCGCCATGGGAGTCTCCGGGTGAAACGCAGGAAGCTGGGCGCGAATGCCCAGGGCATGGGCCATGAGGATGCGGATGATGGACGCGGGACTGTCGGTGTTCTCCAGGTCCTGGCGCAAGGCTTGCAGATCGAATCGGGGCCGGTTCAGGTCACGGCGGCAGCCGGTCTTGCAGTATGTTGGGTGATTGTTGCCGGCGGCCAGGAGGGTGGGCAGGTAGAAGGCCGGGACACCAGGCAGGGCCATCACCAGCAACTGGCTGGCCAGGAAACGCTCCAACTGAAGGCGTCGCGGGGTGGTTGCGGGTCCCGCCATGGCGCTCCACCAGGAAATGTTCAACTCATAGGGGCTCAAGCTGCCATCGGCTTCGGTGCGGTGACTCACCAGCCCGCCCCGCTCCTCGCAGCGCATCAGCAGGTTGGAGAGTCGCTCGGGGCTGATGAGTCCCTCGGCGGGACGCAGACCGATGCCGTCGTGGGAGGCCGTGAAGTTCAGCATGGCGCTGCCTCTGGGCAACCGGGGCCAACGGGCCAGCCAGCGGTTGATCAGATCACAGCGGTTGGAGAGAAGAGCCTCCAGCAGCAGGGGCGGCAGGGGAAAATTGTAGGCAACATGGGCCTGATCCCCGCTGCGCAGGTAGGAAAGATTTTCCTCTTCCGGAACGTTGGTTTCCGTGAGCAGGACGCCGTTGCAGGTGTACCGCTCCAGGAGAAGGCGCAGGGCCTGCACCAGGATCCGGGTCTTGGGGTGGTGCAGGCAGGTGGTGTAGGGCTCTTTCCACAGAAAACCAACGGCATCCAACCGAACCCAGGTGATACCGTGGTCCACGTAGGTGTGCATCAACCGGGCAAAAGACTCCAGCACCTCCAGCCGGCTCCAGTCCAGGTCCACCTGGTCCGGCCCAAAGGTGGTCCAGACCGGCCGCAACCCCTGGTGGGTGTCCATCAGGGTGAACAGCACCGAACTGCGGGGACGGACCACGTTGTCCCAGCCCTGCAGGGCTGGAGGCGCCATCACCATGAACGATCCAGGCGCCTGGCCCCGGCGAAACTGCTGCACCCAGGGATGGGATGCGGAGACGTGGTTGACCACCAGGTCCGCCATGAGGCGGCGCCCATGGGCCAACTGCTGCAGATGGCGCCAGTCCCCAAAGTGGGGCTCCAACCGGGTGTGATCACAGACGGCAAAGCCCCGATCACTGGAGGAGCGCAAAAAGGGCAACACATGGAGAACAGGCAGCCCGACCGTGCCGTAGTCCTGTGACAGGAAGCGATTCAGCACCGCCAATGCGGGTTCGTCAGCCGCGGTGACGGTGTCGGCATAGGTGATGAGAATGGCGGTGGACTGGTCCCAGCGCTGGCAGGTTGCCGATTGGCCAGGGGGCAATTCCTGGGGAAGCAGCTTGCTCAGGCGGGCCTGCAGGTCCGGTTGGGGGTAAATGCTGTGCAGCAACTGGCTCAGCTTCCAGATGACGGCTGCCGTGTCTTGCTCACCCGCAGCCTTGCTTTCTGGCACGATCCGTGGTTGCAAGTGTTGATGACGGTAAGGTTCTGGTAACGCTGCCAAGCATTGGCCCATTTACAGGGGTTTCGATGGATTTTCTTCAGGACGCCATTAGCACTGTTCACAATCACCGCCCCATGGATGCCCATCAGGAGCAGCGCTTCAACGAGCAGTTGGCTCAGCGTCGGGCTTGTGTCCTGATTCCCTGCCTCTTTGACGAGTTGCGTCGTCCTGCCCTGGCCTTGACCCGGGACGTGCTGGCCCGCTTTTCCAACCTGAGCCACCTGGTGATTGCCCTGGCCGCCGAGCATCAGGACGAGGTGGATCAAACGAAGGTCTTTTTCCAGGAGATGCCCTGTCCCGTCCAGGTGTTGTGGACCAACGGACCCGTGCTGCGGGACTTCATGGCCCACACCCATGATGCGGGGCTGGACGTGTTGGGGCCTGCCGGCAAGGGTTGGGCCGTGTGGGTGGGCTTGGCGGCCGCCACTCTGGAAGCCGAACTCATTGCCCTGTTTGATGCGGACATTCGCACGTTCAACCCCTCCTATCCCGTGCGGATGCTGGGCCCTCTGCTGGAACGCCAGTTTGGCGTGGCCTACGTGAAAGCCTTCTACAGCCGGCTCTCCCTGGAGGAAAACCGCATGCATGGGCGCGCCACCCGGCTGTTCGTGATGCCCATCCTGGAGGCCCTGCAGCAGTTGGTGGGTCCCAAAACCTTGCTGAGCTACCTGCACGCCTTCCGCTACCCCCTCTCCGGAGAGTTTTCCTTTACCGCGGACCTTGCCCTGAACCTGCGGGTTCCCTGTGACTGGGGGTTGGAAATGGGTCTCCTGGCAGAGGTGTACCGCAATCTCACCATCAGCCACATCGCCCAGGTGGATCTGGGGGTGTTTGACCACAAACACAAAGGCATTGGCACGGCGCGGATGGAGGGTCTGCAACGCATGTGTTCAGAAATCCTTGCCTGCTTGATGCGTGCGTTGATGGAGCACGAGTCCATCGCCTTGAGCCGGGAAGAGGCCGCCACCCTGGAAGTGCTCTACCAGCGGATCGCCAAGGATCGCGTGCGGCAGCACCACCTGGATGCCGCCATCAACGGCCTGCCCTATGACCGCCATGCCGAGGAGTCCATCGTCAACTGCTTTGCCAAGCTGGTTCGGCCCTGCTGGAACGATTTCATGGGCGCCCCAACGGGGTTTCGGCTGCCAAGCTGGACCCGGGCCCTGGCGTTCAACCCCAACCTGCGCCAGGAAGTTGTTGCCGCCGCAACCAAAAACACTGCCGCCATCCAGGCGACCTGAGCACCCTGTTTCCGTACCGTTCTTTTCTGTACCACAGGTTCTGTAACACCAGACACAAAATCTAATCACTGGCTGTGGATTAATCGATAAATCCTTGCTGATCCCATATGGAGTGGTGTTATCACAACCAGTCTGACGCTCTCGTGGTCCTCCGATGCGACGAGGAGAACTTCTACATGGAGAAAGTCGCCTTTCCGTTCGACATGGTCAGCTTCGAGGCTCCAGCTTCAACGAAAGTGTTTATTTGGGGATATTGCAACGGCAGCGTGGCAATTATTGACAGCTTTGTTGTGGGCAAATCCATGGGGCCTGATGATAGTCAAGTGACCTGAGTTGTGGAGTAGCGCCGCCCCTTTGAGAGGTTTGTGGGCTTGGGTGCCATGGATTCCTGGTGCCACTACGGTCTCATTGTTGAGATAACATCCAAGGCAAGCAGGAATGGCCGAAGAACCATTCCAGATGTTTACGGATATACGAGTGATCGTATCCATCTGATATTGGGGTAATCGTCTGAATATGGGCGTCCCATACTCATTACTCAATTCTATTCACCCATCTCTATAGCAGCTTTTTCTCCTTGTTGATCCCGCATCTTGCTATTCTTCGAGGTTACCTGTCATTCTGGATTCAATGTCGTAGTAGCGGCGAGCAGGACGGCAGAGAGAGAAAGATAATAACAGCCTGTGGTCAAAGGCCAGGGAATGAGGAAGAGTCAGACCAGGAAACGCTGGCTGGTCCCACTGTTATGGCGCTGGTTGCCGCTGCTGCTGATCTGGCTGTTGGCCACAGCGGCGGACCGGGCCTGGTTGGCGGCGGATCAGGCCATCCCCGCCTGGGATCAGGCTGACTATCTGAATAGCGCGGTGGACCATGGCCGTGCTCTCGGACTGCTCCCCGGTGGCGAGTGGCCCGGCTGGCGGGATTTTCTCCTGCTGTCACCCAAGATTCCGCCCCTGGCCTCCCTGGTCCACGGCACGGTCATGGCGGTGGCGGGCGAGGGACCGGATCAGGCCTCTTGGGCCCTGGCTCTCTGGCATGGCTTGCTGCTGCTGTCACTGGATGGCTGGGGGCGACAACTCCATTCCCCCCGCCTGGCGATCCTGGCCTTGGTCCTGGCCGCCATCGCCCCAAGACTGGTGTCCCTGCGGGTGAACTTCACCCTGGATCTTGCCCTCACCGCAGTCACCACGGCGGCCCTGTGGCAACTCTGGCGCTGGCAGCGACCTGCGCCCCATGGAGGGCATTGGGTTGCGGCCATGCTTGCTGCATCCGGCCTGGCGGCGGCGCTGTTGGTGAAGCAAAGCGCCGTTCCGGTTCTGGCGGCTCCCTATCTGTGGGCGGTGGTGACCGGAGTTGGGCAACGCCAGCGGCGACGGCAACTCCTGGCGGGGACGGCCTTGGTGCTGACCCTGTTGTTGCCCTGGCTTCATCAGAACTGGATCACCACAATCGGCGGCACCCATCGGGCAGTGGTGGTCTCAGGCGCCAATGAGGGAGATCCGCCAGTGTTCTCCACGGCCAGCCTGCTGTACTATCCACAACTCTGGTGGCAGCAACTCGGCTCTGTTTCCTGTATCGGGGCCTTGCTGGGGCTGGGGCTCGCCTTGTGGCGTGGTCTGCGGACAAGGCACTTCTCAACAATCCCGCAGATCCCGCAGCCTTCCCTCCCGGCGGGCTGGGGTTGGCTGCTGGGCTGCACCGTCAGCGGCTGGCTGCTGACCACCATGAGCCCCAACAAGGATGCCCGCTACATTGCGCCGGTTCTGGCCCTGCTCATTCTCTGGCTCAGCCTGGGCTGGCTGGTGCTCCTCTCTGCCTTGCAGAACTGGCTGGGCCGGTGGCGGGCCTTTGTCCTCCTGGCTGTTTCCATGGCGCTGGCCACAGGCCACAGCACCGTGGGACGGGTCGCCGCCATTCACAGGGCAGCAGGATCGGGGGAACCCCCTGTCGTCAGCCTGGTGACGTTCCTGCGCCAGCACACCGGTCACGCCCCCACGACTCTGCTCATGGCGCCGGGCAGCGCCGACCTCAACGAGCACACCGGAACCTACTACGGCAGACTGAACGGTGGTCAGTTGTTGGTCCGTAGTCTGGGGGATTCTCCTGCCCATCATCCCCTGGTGCTGAACCAGGCGGAATGGGTGGCGCTGGCGACGGGTGACCAGGGGCACCACCGGGAGAACGTCCGCCGGTTGAGCCACCGCATCCGCAAGGACGGTCGTTTCCAGCGGGTGCGGCAATGGCCCTGGAGCCGGGGGCGCTCCGTGGAGCTTTGGCAGCGCCGGCCCGATGCGGCCCGGGGGACCCCCTTTGTCCGGCAATTTGTCGTTCTGGCCCAAGGCTTGGCCCATGGTCCCCAGGGCCTGGCCCGGTTCATGGAGCAGATCGGCCCACACCATCAGCTGGATGGCCATCTTCTCTATCAACAGCAGGTGGAAGCCTGGGCCAACCGGCGCCTCGCTCAACACCCCCAGGCAACGGATGCCCTCTGGAGCCTGGCGGCCCTCAAGATCCTGCGCCAGGACGCCGGAGCAGCGGATCACTGGCTGGCCCGACTGGAGGCCGTTCTGCCTGACAATCCCTGGCCAACAACCTGGCGCGCCGCGGTGCTGCTCATTGACTGGAAACCATGGGCGGCCCGAGAGGTGGCCCATGCCCATCCCCGCCTCCAGGACGAGCCCCTGCTGAAGACCGTGGGTGAACTGGCGGCCGTAGCGGCTGGTGATCTGACCCGTCTGCCGGCGTTGCACGCCTCATGGCCACGGGCTCTGGAACAGGTTAATGGGGCTCTGTGAACACTTCGCCGCCACACCACTGCAAACTGACGGCTTGCTGCTGGCCAGTCCGGGATACGGGGAAAAGCGTTTGCAGTTGGCAGCCCGCAAGCGGAGCTTCCCCGGGAACCACCAGATGGTGGGGGAAGGGGGGCTGAACTGGCCTGGGGCGCACCAGCCGTCCTCCATACCAGGAGAGGGACGGCCGGCCAGGGCCTTCAACAAATACCGGGAACTCGGAGGGGAGTGTGCCCACCAGCAATCCCGCAGAGCGGGTGGGCCAGTTTTCATTCAGTTCCCATAGCCAGGTGGGTGTGGACCAGAAGCACAACAGCGCCAGCCACCAGCCCGCCATGACCAGCCCCAGAGCCCGGCGAACTCTCCCGGTCAGCAACAGGATCCCGGAAATGCCAAACGCCACCCCGGCACTGAGAAGTGGAACAAGGGGCAACCCATCAACAATGGCCAATGCCTGCAGAACGGCAGCCAGTAGCGCCGCCAGAGCGAGAAGCAGCAAGGGCGGCCCCAGTTGCCCCGTGCGCCGCCGATACCACAGCCGGGCCAGAACCGGGCCTTCCACACAAGCCAGTGGAGGCCAGAGGATATGGCTGTACCAGGGCAACTGAGTCTTGAGGGACAGCACCATCCCCAGGCAGCCCACCAGAACGCCGAGCCGCCACCGACCCGCGGGCTGTTGCCGCTGGCGCCAGGCCAACTGCAACCCCAGGGGCAACAGCAGGAGCCAGGGCCAGCCTCCTTTCAAAAGCTCAAAGGCGGGAACGGACAACCCCTGATCGTGACTTTCAAGCGCCTGCACCAGTCGGCCAAACCCTTGACGCCCCCACATCACCAGAGCCGCATCGCCCCGACTGTGGAGATGCCAACCATGCCATGCCAACCCCGGCAAGCAACCCAACAGCCCCCACCCACACAGGCCCGCCAGGGCCGAGGCAGGGCCTTCCATTGGCCTTGCCGATTCCATTGGCGGCGTTGCCAGGAGTGTGGCCGCCAGTCCCACCACCAGAAACGCCATGGCCGCCGGCGGCTTGAGCAACAACAGGGCGCTACAGCCCAGGCCGGTCAGGCCGACCCCACGGCGGGGGCGTCTGTGGAGCAGCAGCAGACCCCACCAGAGCAACAGCATGGCGGAGACCAGCGCACCGTCCAGCATCAGCAGCCGTCCATGGCGGGCCATGGGCAACGTGGTCATCAGGATCAATCCCGTGGCCAGACCCTCGCCCGAACAGGTCCTCGAAGCTGGCCGCCGAATCGGTCGGGATTGAAGGGCCAGTTCCCGCTGGATGAGCACCACCAGAGGAATGGCCGCGGTGCTCAGCAGTGCCGGGACGAAGCGCAGCACGGCTTCATGGGCACCGCCAACGCGGATGGCCAAGGCAACCAGGAGGTGAAGCCCTGGGGGCTTGTTCGCATAGGGCTCCCCCCAGCGTGTGGGCAACAGGCCGTTGAGATCCGCCGCCTGGGCAAACTCCAGGGCTGTGCGGGCAATGCCGGCTTCGTCCCAATCCCGTAAAGGAACATTGCCCAGCCAGGGGAGCCACAGCACGCAGGTCAAGAGCCAGAGCAGCAGCGGCACAACCCAGGGGCGAGGCCGGTGGAGAAGCATCTGTTCCTGAAGTCGGGCGGGCGAGCGCCAGATTAAGGGGCTGGGCCAACTTGAGTCACGCCATCAAGGGGGCACAATCATGGTGTCGCCAACCCAAGATCCCTACCCTGGCGAAGAGATCGGGCCATCTCCCGTTGTTGCGGCTGATGCGGGGACCAGCACACCACAGCAAAGGTATGGACGATCCGGTGACCAATCCAGGGACCGCACTGCTGGCCATCCCTACAGCGCCCCCTGGCTCGGCTTCGTGCTTGGCCACATGTCAAGAACCAAGTTTTTTATTGACTACGCTGATGCAAACTCCATTGGCGCAAGGATGCCCCGAATAAGCTGGAAAGGCATGGTAAGATGCACGATGGTTCTACCGCCAGAACCTGTAGCTGCGGCTTTCACAGGACTGATCCAGTTTATGAAAGACCATTTGATCAGCGGAATTTACGGATCCCAGACCCTCACCGCCTTGAACGATACGGTGCCGTCGAGGCTTGACCCGGGAGAGCTTCGGCTTGCTGAAGCCACGGAAATAGTGGAGGTGATGGCATGAGCAGTTTAATCCAATCTGAAATAAATTGCTTTGAGAATCTCTTTGAGATGGAGAAGGGTAAAGTTTATAATTATGACGATGAGACCTATGTTCTGCTTTTCAGGAGATATGGGATCAACATTCATGACGAAAAATATACAATACATGGTATAGGAAACACTGGAAAACCTAAAAGCAGGTCCACATAGAATTCTGACTTCCCTGTCACAGCAAGGGTTTTTAAAAAGCCGGGACTGGGATGGAGGGGGTTTTCCAGCGTTTCCTATATCAATGGTAAGTACAATGTGAATTTTCTGGGCTGAGGATCCGGATAGAATTGTTGCCGATGTTCTTTCAGAAGTCTTAGATGCTTGCAAGGCTGACTTGAATAAATATGATTCCGACAAGGATATTGATTTAGCAATTTATGGGGATCCTAAGGATCGCACTCGTATCGAGCAGCATCATGAAAATTCTCTTAGTTGCCTAGAAGAATGCCAAAAAATTATCAAACGACTACGCAAAAATGAAATTCCATCGACAGAAATTCCTGTTAATAATGGAAAGTCACATGATTTCAGATTGACAAGATTATACATCGACAACTTTTTGTTCTTGGTCAACTTTGCGTTGGAGCTGGATGAGACCAACATTCTGGTTGGCCCCAACGGCTGCGGCAAAACATCGGTTCTAAAGGCATTGTCTCTCCTTCAGCAACTGATCACCCGCAGCGCAAGAATCGACGAGGTGATGTCGATGGAAGATCTTACGCGGTGGCAAAGTCGCAATGAACAGCGCTTCGAACTCAATTTGACGCTTCACGAAAGTATCTATCACTATGCACTGGTGATTGAGCATGACCGTGATCGTCGCCGAATGAGGATTATCAAAGAGTTGTTAACCCATAATGACCAGCCCATCTTTGATTTTAGAGACGGAAATGCCCAGCTTTACCACGATGACTATTCTCAAGAGCCTGAATATCCCTTCAACTGGTCTTATTCAGGTATTGGCACCCTGAATGCAAGACTTGATAACCAGAAATTGACAGAATTCAAGCGTGCCATATCCAAGTTCATTATCGTGAGTTCATGTCCCCCACTTTTCCAAGCTGAAGCCAGAAGGGAGGATAGTTTTCTCGGTCTACATATGGAGAATTTTGTTAGATGGTATCGCCATGTTTCACAGAAAAACATGGGTGGCATTCTGATGTTGTTTGAGGATCTGCGAGAAGCAATGCCAGGATTTGATTCAATTAAGTTAATTGAATCCGGAGAGAGCACCCGGACCATGAAGATTCGTTTTCGTGGCGGTGATAAAGGTCCTAAGACAATGCCCTTCCGCCTGGATGAGCTTTCAGATGGACAAAGGTTACTTGGGGTCTTCCATACTTAACTATTGAAAGGGAGGGGTCCGGCAAGGGTCAAATTGGATGGCTGCGTACTTAGTGAGGCATCTTCCCGGGAGGTGTGCCGAGAGTCCCATAGCATGGCCCACCCCTGTCTGAAGGGAAGTAGGTTAGTGGTTGTGGCAGTAGAGCAGCAGGCCTGTTTCCACTGCATTGACTATCTCTTTGTCTCTTGGCTGCCGTTGGGTTAGCCG
>VXWH01000149.1 GCA_009836025.1 Synechococcus sp. SB0668_bin_13
AAGCTAGTGCTGGAGCGGCTTTTGAACTCTTGGGTACTTACGTACATAAATCCCTTAATAATATATAACCTTCAGGGTGGGAGTCCCAGCCGATCACCACCGATCACCAGGCGCAGGACCCAATGAGAAAGACAGTTGTGGAGCGGGCTTGTATGGGTCGGAAGGCTTTTTCAGGGAGGCTCAATTCGCGAAGCGCAGGCAGGGCATGGCCAAGTTCCGGATAAAGGGCATCCCATGGGGAAGCCTGAATCAGGCAGCACCTGATTCAACTTGGCGCCGTTCTCGCTGAACAGGCCCCCTGCCGTGGGGGCATTCCGGGTCAGGGGAGCAGGGTCCACAGCACTCATCACAGGCGGAAACCCCACGGCCCTTGGGTAGTGGCCGGGTACTGATGGAAGCAGTATATGCATTGCATATGCCGTCGCTGATAACGTTGTCCGTCCGCTGGCCATGGACCACCTGAGAGAAGGAATTCCCCGCAGTTACGGCAGGGAAGAGGTCACTGCTCTTCATCCTCTCCCAACAGAGCTGCAAAGAGGTTGTATTGCGCTTGCTCGCTGCTGACGTTCTGATTGGCCTGCCCGCCCATGCCCTCTGAGCGCTGCTGCTCCAGACTGCGTAAGCGCTTCAGAAGATGGGCGGGGACATGCCCATCCGGGCTGGCACTGATCAACTCCCCGAAGAGTTGATCGGGATCCCGGGTTGTTTTCAGCCAATGGCGGCCCATCGGTTGACGCTGGGCTGGCCCATGATCCGGCAGGGGGCGCTGCTGGGGCAATTGCCGCTTCAGGGCCGCGAGACGCTCAAGACTGGTGGGGTCCATGGTGTTTAGCCGCAACCGAGGGTGTCGCGGGTTGGCTGACCGGTGCTTGGGTTGGTCCCCTCAGCGCGACGGCAGAGGGCACGGAGTTGATCCTTGCGCAGGATCACGTTGGTGAAGTCCGCGCCGGTGATGTCCACGTCTTCAAACCGTGCATTGAACGCAAACGCGTCCTCCAGTCGGGCGTCCCGCAGGTCTGCCCGCCGCAGGATTCCAGAGTCCAGGGTGGCCTCCCGTAGATCGGCGCCCCGCAGGTTGGCGTCTTGCAGCTTGGCCCCAAACAGACTGGCGCCCCGCAGGTCCGCCCCGCTGAGATCCGCCTCCCGCAGATTGGTCAGGTTAAAGGTGGTGCCCCGCAGGTCCTGCCCGTGGAAATCAGCGCCGATGAGGGACTGCTTGGCATAGTCCATGGCCGCCAGGAGGGGAGGTGGCGCTGCCAGATTCACCATGAAGCCAAGACCCACAATCAACAGACCCGCCAGCAGCGACCCCATCCCCGTTCTCCAGCAGTAGCCAAGCCAGCCTAGCGCCCTGCTGGCGGGTTCCCGGCCCGTTGGTCATGCTGTGCAACGCAGGCAGTTGACAACCAGCCAGTATGGTCAAAGCTGCCCGATGCTCCAGAACAGGGTCTCGCCCGAGTGGCTATCCACCCCGTCGTTGTCGGTGGATAGCCAGGCTGTGCCATCCGGGAAGATGGCCAAGCCCTCCACTTTATCCTGGATATAACCCTTGGTCCGGGCCAGGTCCGGCAGGAGATCACGAACGACTTCCTTGGAGACAACGGCAGGTTTGGAGTCAAGGGGCACCGGCCGCATCTGCTCAAGGGGAACACGGGTGAGGAGCTTGATGGCAGCATTGGCGGAGATCTGGTTGTCCCGCTCAATGATGTAGACGTGGTTACCATAGGCGGAGATTTCAGATAGACCTACCCAGCCTTTGGCTGGCACTTCCTTGGGATAGTGAACCGCACCCCATTGCCTGGTGATCAGGTTGTAGGCAATGAGTCTGGCGTGGTTGGCTGGATCATCCTGCCATTCCCGCTGAATCGCCATCCAGAGGGTATGACCCACCCTGGTGATGCCCTCCATGCCAAATCGCCGCTCAACCGCCAGGAGTTCAGCAGGCAGGGGGATTTCTGTCGTGATTTCGCCGTTGGCATCCACACGATAGAGGGCGTGGGGAATCTGCTTCTCCGTGTTGCCTTCGGAGGCCAGCCAGAAGCCGCCGTCACCATCAGGAGCGATCCCTTCCAGGTCAAGCTTTTGCGCCGGCCGGCCCTGACGGGTGATCCGCGTCGCATCCGTAACCCGCGCTGGGAATGTGGACACGTCAATGGTGAAGATGGACGGTTGATCACCATAAAATCCATCAGAGACCGCATGGATGGTTCCGCCTTCGCCGGCCGCCATCCCGGAGATGGCACCCCAGCCAATGAGTTGCTTGGCCCCGGCAGAGGTGAGCATTGGGTACTGGGCCGGGGCTTGGGCCAGCCGATAGATCATGATATGGGCTGGAGCGGCCCCATCTTCGCGGCCATCCACTTCATTGGCGGAGATCAACAGATTGCGCTCAGGGATGGCCACATACCCCTCCGGACCAATTCCCGAGGGCAGGAGTTGCCTGAGCACGGGCCTGGCGAGATCAGTAACGTCATAGACGCCCACAACGGAACCCCGCTCAGCACCAACAAACACCATCGGCGTTGTGCCAAGCGTGGCGGTTTCAATGGACTCTGGTTCTACACCTTTGCTGTCGGAGCGTTTGTCTGGATAGTGGCCAATCTGAACCAGGGCGTGCTCAAAGGACGGCCCGCTTTCATAGACAACCCTGCCATTCCTGTTGAAAATTGTCCACCCCCGTGAACCGCCGTCCATATCGCCTTCGTTGGCGGTGGCAAAATGGTCGTTGTCAATCCATCGGACCGCATCAGGCTCCCGCAACCGGCCAGGCTGGCTTTCCTTAAAGATCAGCGCACCGCCTGCATCGGTTGCGTCAATCCCTGCCAGGTCAACATCACCAGCGGAGAAATGGTGAATTATCCTCCCCTCGGCAGAGACCACCACAATGTGGTTGTTTTCCTGCAGGGACACCACGACTTCCCCCAGGTCATTAATATCAACAAACTCAGGTTCTGGGTCTTCCGGGCTGATGTTTGCCAAACCGGTCAGGTCAATTGTTTTCAGGGAGTCGCAGGCAAGGCGGCCATTGATTATATTCACCAGCACCAGGAATCCGGCTGGCATTTGTCCCGTGCGCCCATCACCCCGATCTTCGTCCCGCTCGTTTTCAATGGCCACGGCAACAAAGTCGCCGTTGGTGGCAACCGCATCGGGTTGGCCGCCCAGATCACAGACAGCCGTTTCTGTCTTGCTGGTCACATCCACCGCTTTCAGCAGTCCTGAAGGGTCTGTGTAGTTCTCCGAGGTGTCGACACCCACAAAGCGGTGGCGCCGTCGATGGCCACGGAAGTGGGTTCTCCGCCCATGGCCATTGTTCCCAGCGGAGAAGGATGTGCAGCGTCGGTAATATCAACCATCCCGATCACGCCAAGGGGGCTGTCGGTGTAGACAAGTGTCTTGCCATCGGCGGTGACCGCGATGATCTCGGCTGATGTCTCCTCCTCCGTCCCGGCGGAGTTGTCCATGACCGGAAACGAGGCGATGCGATTGAAGTTCATTTCAACCGTCGTGGAAAGACCCAAAGCCAGCAGAAAATTCAGTGGCACGGTGCAGCAGTGACCAACGGCTCGGCCAGCATAGCGATTGATGATTGAACGACCGCTTATCGGCTCCACAAGAACGTTTAAGGGAAGCCTGAAGAACTCCCCTTTGCCCCGGTTCGGCCTTGTTCCCAATCGGTGGCGCCGGGGGCATCCCGGTGAAGGAGAGGGCTTGGCCCTGCTCCTGGCCGCCCTCTCCTGGGTGGGTGATTGACCTCCTCCCCCTCCTTCAGGACGGGGATCCTTCTCGAATTCGGCAGACTGCCTCCTTCTTCAGGCGGGTTCCTGGGTCAATTTGTGTGTCTGCAAACCCCAAGCGCCCTGATGCAGCAAAAATTTCCAGCCTTTCCCGGCTGGGACCACTAAGATGATTCCCTGGAGAAAAATCCTGACAGCCTGGTCTGTCAACCCTGGTCGACTCCTCTCAATCTCCTGCCCCTGACTTATGAAGTCTAGCATTCTCTTCATAGAAGACGACCGTGATATGCGCCAGTTGGTGGCGGGAAGCCTGAAGCAGGCTGGCTTTGAGGTGCAACTCGCCGAGGATGGCGTGAAGGGTCAGGCCCTGGCCCTGCAAAGCATTCCCGACTTGATCATCCTGGACCTGATGCTGCCCCTGGTGGATGGTCTCACCCTTTGCCAGCGTCTGAGGCGGGATAGCCGCACCGCCCAGGTGCCCATCCTCATGCTCACGGCTTTGGCCAGCAGCAAGGACAAGGTGAGCGGCTTCAATTCCGGCGCTGACGACTACCTCACCAAGCCGTTTAATCTGGACGAGTTGCTGGCCCGGATCAAGGTGTTGTTGCGGCGCAGTGACCACTCCCCGTTCTCGGCCAGGAACACGGAAATCCTGAGTTTCGGCCCGCTCACCCTGATTCCGGAACGCTTCGAGGTCATCTGGTTTGAAAAGCCCGTGCGCCTCACCCACCTGGAGTTTGAACTGCTCCACTGCCTCTTGCAGCGGCACGGCCAGACGGTGGCCCCTTCCCTGATTCTCAAGGACGTGTGGGGATACGAGCCAGACGACGACATTGAGACCATCCGCGTCCATATCCGCCATCTGCGCACCAAGCTGGAGCCCAACCCCCGCAAACCCACCTACATCAAGACCGTTTACGGGGCTGGCTACTGCCTGGAACTTCCCGGAGATTCCGCAGCCATGGAACGCTATCGGAGTGAACTCGCCTTGACGCAAGAGGCGGACGCGGAAAGCGCCAGCAACAAACAGGCAGCGCCAAGCTCCGGTTTCAGTGCTTCGCCAACGCGCCCAGGAGGGTGACCTCCCAGGCCAGTCGGGGCTGCACGTAGCCCCTCAGTTGTCGGTGAAGTCGCTCAAGAGCCCACACCCTCGCCTGGGTCAGGGACGGTTGCCCACCCCCCTGTCTCCACAGGTGCTGTTGCCACCAGCCAACGAGCCAGAGTTGTTGTTCGATGTCCAGACGCTCAGCAATGTCTCTGGCCAACGTCAAGGCCTGATGAGGAGTCTGCAGGGGGTGTTCCAGTAACGCCCGTTGGCCAGGGTCCAGGGCTTGCAACTGCTGGCGGTGGCGGAGCAGTTCCCCCGGGCTGCCGGCCGCCAGGGCCAGGAGTTCCGGGGGGTCTTCCTCCTCGGCGTGGCCCAGCCCCAGCAATACCTGCTGCAGCGCTGCCGGCGAGAGGGCGCGGAAGTTGACCACCTGGCACCGGGACAGGATGGTGGAGAGAACATGATTCCGGCTGGGGGCCAGCAACACCAGGAGGCCGCCGCCGGGTTCCTCCAGGGTTTTCAGCAGCGCGTTGGCGGCTGCCTCATTGAGATGCTCCACCCCGTCCAGCAGCGCACAGGAGCGTTGCCCCTCCAGAGGTTTGCGGGCCAGAAAACGACCCACATCCCGCACCTGCTCCAAACGCAACTGGGGGAGACCCCGTTTTTTGAGGCCTTGACCATCAACCTCTGCTGGGGTCAGCAGGCGGCCCTGGCTGCTGTAGGTGGGTTCCACCACCAGCAGGTCCGGGTGGTTGCCCTCCTCCAGCCGCCGCCGCTGGACGGGATTCCCTTGCAGACGGCCGCCAAGGATGGCCTCCAGAAACCGTAGGGCCGTTCGGCGGCGACCCACCCCGTGGGGACCACAGAACAGATAGGCCGGCGCCAGGCGTTGCTTCTCCAGGCTGGCCTGCAACAGGTCCACAGCCTGCGCCTGACCCATCACATCGGCAAACACGGTTCCACGGACTGACCTGCTCATCCTGGTTCAGTCCACAAAGGTGCTGCGGCAGGCCGCCTGAACGGCAGCCTCCACCGCGGCCAAGGGCTCCCCAGCCGGTATTCGCCACCAGCCGCGCTCCATGGCCAGCTTCCGGAAGCCGTGGGCCACCCGTTCCGTAAAGTCCGACCCGGCGCCCTCAAAGCGGTCTTGCTGGCTGGGGGGCTTGCGGGCGCGGGCTTGTTGAGGGGGCAAATCAAACCAGAGGGTGAGATCCGGTGTCAGGCCACCGGTGGCCGCCTGCTCCAACGTGTGGATGAGTTCCAGGTCGCAACCACGACCATAGCCTTGGTAGGCCACGGTGGACCCGCTGAAGCGATCACTCAACACCCAGTGCCCCTCCCGGAGGGCAGGACGGATTCTGGTCTCCACATGTTGAGCCCTGTCGGCTGCAAACAGCAGCAGTTCCGTGCGGCTGTGGAGTGTCAACCCGGAGTTGAGCAGGATGGGACAAAGCTGCTCACCCAGCGGGGTTCCGCCCGGTTCCCGGGTCACCAGCAGTTTGGCGTCAGCGGGCATGAGTCCGGAGCAGGGTAGCCAGTGGCCCAGGCGCTCCACCTGGCTGGACTTGCCTGAACCATCAATGCCTTCTGCCACCAAAAAGCGACCAGGCATGGCGCATGGTCCTGATTCCATAGAGAGAGGGTGTGGTTGACTTCCTCCTCGCCCTGAAGAGCGGGGATTTCTTCTCGAATTCCGCTGGCAGCCTCCTCCTTCAGGTGGGTTCCTGCTTCATTGCCCAGTGCGGGCGAACCCGCCTTACCTGCGGCTCCACAGGCGTTTAGCGACTCAGCGAGCCCGGGGCCGCGTCGGTGCTGGCGCCAGCACTTGGTTTTCGCGCCAGCATTCCGAGCGTAGCACCTTTTCAGGGGATGGACACCGCCCTGCAGAGCGGGGCTTGTTTCCCTGGGCAGCCTGAGTCAGCAAGCACCCCAACCTTTCAGAAGGATGAGGAGAAGAGAAGATAAGTTTGAGGGACTGGTCCGTTGGTGAGGCGGAGGAGACGTGTTCCTGCCGTTCCCCTCCAGGGCAACCTCCCACGGTTCCCCCTGGCCCTGCTGCTCAACCATAAGGGCTCAGCGCCCAGAGCAGGCCGTAGGTTCTGCTGTCCGGGGAGAGTGCCAGGGATTACGACGGCAGCCTCGCCAGCGCCAACCTGGGGCCTCAGCCATGGGCCGGCCCATTCGAAGCCATCGCCTCGGCCCGCAGGGCCACCAGCCAATCGGAATCCGCAAAGGTGGCCGAGGGCGCCGGCAGTTGCAACTGCTCCAAGCCCATGAGGGCAGCGTAGCGCAGTTCCCAGAACGACCCCTCGCAGGCGGCATCCTGCAGCGCTGTTTCTGCGTGCCGGGGGTCAAGGCGGGCCAGGGTCAAGGCCGCCGCCGGACGCGACTTCTGAAACTGGGGGCGGCGGTTGGCCAGGGCCTCCCGCACCAGCGGCAGAGCCTGGGGATTCCCCAGCCAGCCAAAGAGCTTGATCATGTGGTAGTGGGCCCCATAGTCATTCCAACCCCGGTCAGCAAAGCTCCGGGTCAAGGCCGCCAGCGTGTCGGCGTTGGCGGCGGCCATGAGGGTGGCCACCGCCAGGTAGACACGCCCGAAATCCGTGCCGTAGAGTTCCTGCACCAGAAAGTCCAGGCTTGGTGGGGCGTCGTAGCGATGCACCAGGGTGACGGCGGCCGGATCATCCAGCAGGATCCGGTCCACCAGTGGCAGCAGGACACCGGCTTGGGCATCACCCTGCCGGTGTTGCTGATCCGCCAGATGACGCACACCCCGCAAACGGAACACCGGTGACACCGGCGCCGCCGCAATGGCCGCCAAGGCATCGAAGGCCTGGGCATCCATCAAGTCCTGAATCACCGCACGGCGTACGGTCACGTCCGGATGGAGCAGATGGTCTTCCAGAGCAGCCAGACCATCCTTGTTGCCGGTCAGCCGCGCCAAGGCCGCGGTGGCGGCCGTGACCAGGAGCGGGTCCTCCTCCCGCCGCAGCGCTTCCAGGGGGGCAATGGCCTCCTGAATCCCCAGACGGGCGGCGGTTTGGGCCACCACCCGGCGGTTCTGCCGTCCATCCTTCAAGAGTTGCAGCAGTGTATCGGTGACAGCCTCCGGTTGGGCTTGCAACTCAGCCAGCGCCCAGACGGCGTTCTCCACCAAATAGACATCCTCACTGTTCAGGCAGGCTTGAATCACGGGCAACGCCTGGCTGGCCCCCAGGCGGGCCAGACTTTCCACTGCTTTCCGTCGGGCAATGCGCTGGGCCTGGGCCGGGTGATCGTCAGCCGCGCAGGTCATCAGCGCCGCAATGGTCCGCTCATCTGGGAAGTTCACCAGATGGGCGGCAGCCAGGTAGCGGTCGCTCACGTCCTCCAACGCCTCCAGCGGCTTCCGCAGGGTGGCCAACGCCTCCGCCTGGCTGAGACCTGGGAACAGGTTCTGGAAACGGGTTGGGTCCACAGTGGTGCTGGCGCCGGTGGTCATTCTCCCTTGCCCGGCTCCCTCTGCGCATCCATATGCGGAGGCGCGCCACAATACTGGGGGAGGCATGATGAACAATGGCAGGGCCAGACCGGACAGGTGACACGGCGTTCTCCGCCGAAGACAACGACATGCTGCTGGCTGCGGTGAGTGCCCAACTGGCGGCAGGGGCCTTCCCTGACCAGGATGGGGCAGTCCTGGCCCGGCTGGTGGAGGGCCTGGGGGATCAGCGGGGACTGGTGCGATTTGGCTTTGCCGAGCGACTTGCCGCCATTGGCTTGCCGGCAGCGCCCTTTTTGCGCCGCGCCCTGCGGGAACACGAGAATGTGGCTGTGCGGCGGGCCGCTGCCAAAACCTTCACCTTGATTAAGGATCCACAGTCCATGGTCACCTTGGGGGAGGCCTTGACAGAGGATCCGGATCCAGTGGTGCAGGGATCGGCCGCTGGCGCCTTGGCTGAGTTGGGCGGCGTGGCTGTGAACCTGCTGCTGGCCGTCCTGGAGGATCCTCGCCATAGCGCGTTTTGCAAAGGCCTGGCGGCCTGGGCCCTGGCCAGCATTGGGGCACGGGGGGCCGAGAAGCTGCGGCCGGCCATGGAATCACCCCTGGCGGATGTGCGGGCTGCGGTTGTGGGCGCGTTGGGGGATCAGATTCAAAACAGTGATGATCAAGAGGCCCTCACCCTGCTGCACCAGGCCCTTGAGGATCCCTCGGAAGAGGTGCAGGCGGAGGCTGTCACCGCCTTTGGCAAGCTGCAACATCCCCGCTTTATTCCCGTATTGGCAGCCAGCCTGGAAAGCCCCCATTTGGAGGTGCGCAAAAATGGCGCCCTGGCGCTCATGAAGTGCCGCAATGGGGCTGGCTTGCCCCCATTGAAGATGGCGCAACAGCGGGAAGGGGATGGTCCCCTGGCTGGCGTGTTGGCCCTGGCCACCACCCAGCTTCGACGCAGCCTGGGGACGGGCTCCGAAGACGAATTCAGGACCGGGTCCTAGCCATGGAGCAGCGGGCCAGGGCGGCAGTCGCCGATTCCCTCACATAGGCATCCGCCGCCTCATTGGCCGCCTGGGCTTGCAGATCCGCCAGGGCGGCGTCCAGACCCAACCCCGCCAAGGCGTTGATGCAGGCCACCTGGACCGCCACGTCTCCGTCCCGCAAGATCCTCTGCAGCCGTGGTAGTGCGGGCTCACCCATCTCCCCCAGGGCCATCACCGCGGTGATCTGCACAACAGGATTGGGTTCAAGGGCCTTGTGGCACAGCAGATCCAAGGTGGCATCGGGGAACTGCAACCCCGTCCACTGGTCTGCAACCTGGGCCAGAGCTTTGCAACAGCTTGAGCCAACGGTGAGGTCGTCGGTCCTGGCCAGACGGTCCGTCAGAGGCTGCACAGCACGCTCCCCCACCGTGCCAAGGGCTTTCACGGCAGACCGGCGCAGGGGAACGTCCGGCTCGCTGAGCATGGCCATCAACCGGGGCACCACGGCTGGATCATCACTCTGGGCCAGAGCCACCGTGGCTCGTGAGCGCATGTTGGGGTTGGGGTGGCGGAGTTGGTGGAAGAGGTCGTCCAGAGCCATGGGCCAGGGGGCAGCAAAGGCAGAGTAGGCGCCGGCAGGCAGCAAATCGGGATGGCGGCGTCAACCGCCGTTTCCAAGACTACTTTGCCCGGCTGAGTTCCGATTTCCATCCCGCCGGTAGAAATGGTGATGTGGTGATGTCGTTGGGCATGGGGACTCCTCTTGCAATCGAGAGTTGAGCTCCCTGCGCCATCGGTCAAAGTCATACCATCCACAACCCACACACCCGGCTGGATCCTTCGGGTTTTCAGGTTCCCATTGTAAACCATCTTCGCAAAAGAATTCGATTCCGAATGGCGTTCCTCTTGTGCCGGTGGCCAAGCAATGCTCGCAAGCTCTGCTCTTGAGTAGGTTATGACTTACACTACCGTTAGACTTCTTGAGAAGCTGAAATTTCTGACGTATTTCATCGTCGGTCATCTCTGCGTAATTAACCTGACCTTTCCTTGTCTCTTCGCTCCAGCGGATCATGGGAAGTTTATGGTCGATGGTCAGCTCCGAAGGTTGGCGGTGTGTCTCCTCAACAATGTCACGCTGTCCCAGAACGCTGAGGAATCTTGGAATCTGGTTACGAGGTATGGCCGTCGCTGGTACAGCAGGTTCCAATTTCCCGGTCCATCGATCTTGGCGAGTACGCCTTTGACATTTGGGGCAGTCATCTGTTCGACTCTCCAGAATCAATCCGGCCCGGGACCCTGTTCCCCGTTGTAGCCCTTGTATCCCGGAACCGCCAGCGATCTGGGAGGTTCTCACATGGGGATAGTCACACCCTCTACAGTGCCATTGCTGATCCTTGAGTACCAGATAGACTTTGTAAATTTTAGTATCCTTGTTGAAAGACTCTTCAAGCTGGCGAAGTTCATTTGTCATAGGGATGCCTAAAAATTGGTCGGTGGGATGCCGACTCACCATGAGAAAGTGAGCTGTGGGCAGTGATTGCATGGTTCTGCAGGCTTTTCCAGTGAGGGGAAAGAAGTTTCCGGATGTACCTCTAATGGACTTACATGCCGCCTGATCCGCATTGCCGCCGCGTCGAAGTGTGTTGGGTCATTCTCGTACCCCAAAGCGCGCCTACCCAGGTTAGCCGCAACGATCAGGGTGGTGGCGCTACCGGCAAACGGGTCCAGCACAACGGCACCCTTGTTGCTAAATAAGGTTATGAATTTAGCGATCAGGTCAAGAGGTTTTTGAGTTGGGTGTATGCGCTCCTGGGGCGAAGGCGACTTGCATTCAAATACGTTGTGAATCGTTTTGCCGTTAAATTTCGTTCCCGGTCGCTTCCCAATGACGATGGCTTCCCATGCATTAATAGGTTTGTACCTATGGTTGAAGGGAACTGGATTGGTTTTGTGCCAGACCATGGTTCCCACTGCCGATAACTTGTGGGCGTTGAGAATGTTACAGTATTCTCCAATTTGGGCCTGTGCGCAGAATATCACGACCCAGCCGCGTACCTTGGGAATGAGGACACGGGTCCATTCCCCCGGCTGTGGAAACTCTTCATCCCACTGTCCGAAGTACCCCTTGGGCATGATGAAGTCAGAGCCGTTGGTCCGCAGCCGCCTGGGTACCTGAGTTTCGCATACGTAGGCTTTGCTGATATTGTAAGGGGGATCTGTCAAGAGAAGATCCACAGACAAATCCGGTAGTTCTGATGCGCCGGCAATGCCATCACCGAAACGGAAATCGTGTAAGGGGCCTCGGGCGGACTCGTGCGCAACATCAGTTGCTCCAATCATTTGGAGCGCCTGTTGCAGCCTTTGTGCTATATCGTCCCCATGGCCAGTTGCAAGCTGACCTGCGTTGCGTCAACTCGAACGTGTCCAAGACTGGTCACGTGTCCGCTTCTCTTCAGCATCAACTCCACACGATGAACGCCATTTGCGTTCATGTCGGTCAGCGCGTGGCTGATGTGCTTGCGACTTTCCGGGAAGGTTTCCGATATCCGTTTGTGACCGTAGCCCTGACTTTCAGAGTCTGGTCTGCTGGAACTCTGGCTGCGGTCATGGCTGGCCCCTACCTTGTTTGAAGGATAGCAACAAAAAAGGCGCCCCGAGGGTGTCCTTTGATCATTTGATCAAGCGTTGGTCACGAGACCTGTTTTCAGGACAGGGGCTTGATGACGTAGGACAGCAGGGAGTTGTACTCCGCCAGAGCCTGGGGGCTCTCATGTCCCGAGGGGAGCAGCCACGCTCACGGGCCTGGGCAAATGCGGCCACATAGGGGGCGGTGGGGATGTTGAGGGTGCGATACACCTCACGGGCGCCGGCAATGCCCCACTCGTCCAGGGGACCGGTGCCGCCCACCACGAGGCAGTAGTTGATCAGGCGCATGTAGTGGCTGATGTCCCGGTAGCACTTGTCCTGTCCACTTTGCCCTGGTTGTCGCCAGCCTCACCGGCTTGCTTCAGGTAGGGGTGCTTGGCGAAGCAGGCATCGCCAGCTTCCTTGACAGTAGCCAGATACCTGCTTCCCATGGAAAACAGGTGTTCCACCTTGGCCCTCACCCTGGCCTTGCACC
>VXWH01000076.1 GCA_009836025.1 Synechococcus sp. SB0668_bin_13
TCCCCTTCGCTGATTTGACGCTCTGCCACGCGCCCCAGCGCCTCCCGCGCTGCCAAGTTCCCCAGGGCGGACCCGTCAAGGGGGAAGCACGTCCAGGAGAAGATCCCCCAGTTCGTTGGCGTCCATCGAGAGATATTGGCTGCGGCCCCTATCGTACCGTATGGGGCTTTGATCCCCGGCGCTATTCCCACTCGATGGTGCCGGGCGGCTTGCTGGTAATGTCGTACACAACCCGGTTGATGCCCTCCACTTCATTCACAATGCGATTGGAGATGCGCTCCAGCACGTCATGGGGAAGGCGGGACCAGTCGGCTGTCATGCCGTCCTGGCTGGTGACACAACGCAGCACAATGGGGTAGGCATAGGTGCGTTGATCCCCCATCACGCCTACGGATTGCACCGGCAGCAGCACAGCCAGCGCCTGCCAGATTTCATGGTAAAGACCAGCGGCCTTGATCTCTTCCCGGAGAATCAGGTCCGCATCCCGCAGCATCTCCAGCTTGTCTTCCGTTACTTCCCCCAGAATGCGAATGGCCAGGCCTGGGCCCGGGAAGGGATGGCGACGCACAATGTCTTCCGGGAGTCCCAGGCTGCGGCCCAGCTTGCGCACTTCGTCCTTGAACAAACGCCGCAGCGGCTCCACCAACTGAAAGCACAGGTCCTCCGGCAGCCCACCCACGTTGTGGTGGCTCTTGATCTTCACTGCCACCCGTTTCCCCGTCCTGGGATCCACGTTGGTGCCGGCAGATTCAATCACATCAGGATATAAAGTCCCTTGGGCAAGGTAATCAAAGGGGCCAAGACGTTTACTTTCCTCTTCAAAGACACGAATAAACTCATCCCCAATAGCTTTGCGTTTCTCTTCCGGATCCGTTACCCCCTTCAGTCGCTTTAGAAAGCGTTCCCGGGCCTGGACATGATGCACGTCAATATGAAACCGTTCCCGGAAAAAATTCATCAGGAACTCCGTTTCCCCCTTGCGCATGAAGCCCTGATCGATGAACACACAGGTGAGCTGCGGGCCAATGGCCTTGTGGAGTAGAAAAGCCAGGGTGGAGGAATCCACCCCACCGGAGAGAGCCAGCAGCACCCGGTGCTCCCCCACCATGGCCCGCACGTCGGCAATGGCCTCCTCCTCAAGCGTTGCGGTGTTCCAATTGGGGCTGCACCCACAAATGTGGAAGACAAAGTTGCGAATCAACTCCATACCACAGATGGAATGCACCACCTCCGGGTGGAACTGCACCCCGTATAAACGGCGTTGGACATCGGCGATGGCCGCCAGGGGTGTGTTGTCCGTGTGGGCCAGACGGGTGAACCCCTCCGGAAGGCGGCTGACCCCATCCCCATGGCTCATCCACATGGTGGAGCCGTGGTCCACGTTGGTGAGCAGACCCGTGGGATCATCCACCCACAGTCGGGCACGGCCGTATTCCCGCCGCCGGGACGGCTCCACCTGCCCCCCCAGTTGTTGCACCATCAATTGCATCCCGTAGCACACCCCCAATACCGGGATGCCCAGGTCCCAGAGGCCGGGATCACACTGGGGCGCTCCTTCTCCATAGGTCGAGCTGGGACCACCGCTGAGAATGAGGCCGCACGGCCGGAGTTGTCGCAACTCCATGGCGCTGATCCCGTGGCCCAGCACCACGGAGAACACCTCCGTCTCCCGGATGCGGCGGGCAATGAGTTCGGCGTACTGGGAGCCGAAGTCCAGGATCACGATGGTGGGATGGCGCGCCAGATCACGGCGCAATTCGCCATTCGGATCCGCCACCGTGGGCGGCTGTGCCAGGGCAGGGGACGACACCATGGGAGCGTAAACGGGCTGTAGTTAGCCTAAGAGGCCGAAGAGAAAGCCCCTGCCGGGGCTCGCTGGGGGTTCCAGTCTTTCCTTGACTCTCTCCGAGGCAGAACCTGAGCCTGCCCTGTCTCACAACTTTCTCTTCAGCCTCTTGGGACGTTTTCATCAAGCTCCCGGGCCAGGCTGTCCCCGTCCGGTGGTCGCAGCCTGTTGAGCAGACACCGACCATGGGGTCCGGCGCCACGCACCTGACGGTGGCCGTCAAACACCACCACGCCCACAGCCGGGATGCACTCGCTATGGCGCGCCACGTAGGCCCGGGCCTGCTGCTCCGCTTCCGCCAGGAGGCGAGCCTCAAGGCGACTGGACAGATGCGGGTTGCTGTGGCGGAGGTGGTTCAGGGCCGCTTCCACGGTCGGCGCCCTGTGCAACTGCTCCAGCTCCGAACCCGTGACACCTTCCAACCCGGCGAAGGCGGTGAGCACGGCAGCGCGGCCATCGGCAATGTGATGGTGGGTGTGGAAGATGCCGCCGGCCAGCTTGAGCAGCTTGCCGTGGTACCCCCAGAGCAGTACGTGGCGGCAGTGCCGCTCCGCCGCCTCCACCAACAGCGGGCCAATCCAGTTGCCCACCTTCACCAGGGCGGCTTCAGGCAAGCCATGGCGGCGGGCCAGGTCCCAGCCGTTGGCCCCCAACACCAGCACCACGGGGTCATGGGGGCGTATGTCCATAACGCGGGCCAGCCGCTGCCGGGCGGCGGCCAACTGATCCGGGGCTGCCGATGGCTGCACCCGGGCGCCCATACCCAGCAGGGCCAGACCGTCCACCACCCCGAAGGCCCGATTGCTGGTGCGTTCCGCCAGGCGGGCGCCGGTGGGGAAGACGAGCGTAAGGCGCACGGCTGCTTGGGGGGGTAGCAGGGGCTCCAGATTCCGGCGCAGCAGCTCCAGGGCAAAGTTGGAAGCACAGATCTTGCCGCTCTCGGCGTGAACGCCGACGCCAGCACCCGGCAGCAATTGCAGGGGAGGATGATCCTGCCCACGGGGTCCCCGTTCCGCCAGCACCCAGATGGGTAGATCCCGGGTCAGATCCAGGTGGTCGCCGGGCTGACAGCACCCCATGGCCAAGGCGGCGTCGGCGCCCAGCGGCGCGGCCTGTTGCACCGGCAGCAGGTGGGGTGTGGTCTCCTGGGGCAAGTCCACGGACACCGGGGAGACAAAGGGCTCCCCACGCAGGCAGTGGACAGCCGCCATGGCCACGGCGGTTACCCAGACCGGCAGGCTATAGCCCGTGCTTGTTGCAGAGGAGTTGGACACTGGGGGCGATGTGCTGGTGACGGGTTGAGAGAAATCCGGGGAGCAGCGGGAACCATGTTCCTATAGTGGTTGGCTGTTCCCGTCCTGTCTGCTGCCGCCATGGAGGACAAGCTCACCCTGATGATTCCCGGTCCCACGCCAGTTCCGGAACGGGTGCTGCAGGCCATGGCCCGTCACCCCATCGGCCATCGCAGCGGCGCCTTCAGCGCCACCCTGGAACGGGTGCAGCAGCAGTTGCAATGGCTCCACCAGACCCGCAATGCCGTCCTGCTGCTCACCGGCAGTGGCACCGCGGCCATGGAGGCAGGCATCATCAACACCCTCAGCCGTGGGGACCGGGTGCTCTGCGGCGAAAACGGCAAGTTCGGGGAGCGTTGGGTGAAGCTGGCGCGGGCCTACGGCCTGCAGGTGGAGGTGGTTCAGGTGCCATGGGGTCAGCCCCTGGATCCGTCCGCCTTTGCCGCTGCCCTGGAGGCGGATGTGGACAAAACCATCCGGGCCGTCATCCTCACCCACTCGGAAACCTCCACCGGAGTGCTCAACGACTTGCAGTCCATTGCCGCCCACGTGAAGGCCCACGGGGAGGCCCTCACCATCGTGGACTGTGTCACCAGCCTGGGGGCCACGGCGGTGCCCATGGACAGTTGGGGGTTGGACGTGGTGGCCTCCGGTTCCCAGAAGGGTTACATGATGCCCCCCGGCTTGTCCTTTGTCAGCCTGTCCACCCGGGCTTGGCAGGCCTATGGGCGCTCCGACCTGCCCAGGTTTTATCTGGATCTGGGCCGCTATCGCAAAGCCGTCGCCGATCAAAGCACTCCCTTCACCCCAGCCGTGAACCTGGTATTTGCCCTGGAGGCCGCCCTGACCATGTTGGAGCGGGAGGGGTTGGAGGCGGTCTTTGCCCGCCATGACCGCCACCGTGCCGCCACCCAGGCCGGTGTCAAAGCCATGGGCCTTAAACTGCTGGCCAGAGAGGGGTATGGCAGCCCAGCCATCACCGCCCTGATCCCCGGTGGCGATGCCGAGCGCATCCGCCAGCACATGAAGAAACGCTTCGATATTCTGCTGGCGGGAGGCCAGGACCACCTCAAGGGCCAGATTATCCGCATGGGTCATCTGGGCTTTGTCTGTGACCGAGACATTCTCACCGCCATTGCCGCCCTTGAAGCGGTCCTGATGGAGTTGGGAGAGGGTCACATCAAGCCGGGCGCCGGCGTTGCCGCCGCCGCTGCTAAACTCTGGCCATAGATGCGGGTGTAATTCAGTGGTAGAATGTCAGCTTCCCAAGCTGAACGTCGCCGGTTCGAGTCCGGTCACCCGCTTTTGGCTTCCAGTTTGGCGGTGTCTTGCGTTGATAGGGGGCCACTTCGTCCGCCCCCGGTTCCGCCCAAGCTCTGCCGATGGGCTCCCGTGGCCAGGAGGATCAGGTGCCCAATTGAGAAAAGGTGAAAAGGTCACCGCTCTGTGAATCCGACCTTGGAGCTTTGCTCTTTTTTCGAGTATTGCTGTGGCCATAGAGACGCATCACCTCCTTTTCAAACTCTTCAATGTCGTTCTCGTGGTTCTTCAAAAACCAATGTTTATGTTTATTTATATACTCCTGTCTAATATCGGGATCACGCAAGTCGAAGGGAACGCGTTTCATCCTTGGATCAATGCTGTCGAAGCCAGAGAACGGCTGAGCCAGGCGATCTCTTGTCATTTCCACGTACTCTGGGTTTATTTCTACACCCGTGCAGTTACGGGAGAGCTGTTGGCATACACGTAGAGTTGTGCCGCTACCAGAAAATGGATCAAGCACATTATCGCCTTTTGAAGATGACGCCAGCACTATTCTTTCAATTAAACCTTCGGGTTTCTGGGTAGGATGAGCCTGCCGGTTCCCTTGACAATAGTGAATGTGGGAAAACTCCCAAACGTCGCCTGGGTTCGCGCCACGCATGTTATTGACACTGCGATAGTATTTTTGAGGTACACGAATGTCGTCCAAGTTGAATATGAAATTCTTCGGATGCTTCGTGAACATGAGTATGTCATCATGCCGTACTGAGAATCCCCGTCTTTTGCCCTGGCCTTGGGTGTAATGCCAACAAATCCATGTATTAAAGAATAATTCGCACTCGTTCTCAAGCATATCATACAAGTGCGATATAAAGCGAAAACCCATGAATACATAAATTGTTCCATGGGGCTTCAAAAGCCGTGCCGCCTCAGATGTCCACCCATGAAGAAACTTCAAATATTCGTATTTGTCAATGCTATCAATCATTGTTCCGTAGTCCTTCCCAACGTTGTAGGGCGGATCAGCGACGATGAGATCAAAGCTGGCCGAGGGCTGTTCTTTGAGCCACTCAACGGAGTTAGCTTGTATCGTAATCTGATCAGTCATCTTTGATCCACTGGTGCTGCTTCGCGTATAGAAGCCATTCGTCATACCCTTTTCTTGAAGCCATGCATTTTCTATCTAAGAGCTGGCAGAATTGCCATGTCGTTTCGAGACGTTAAAGTAATGTAATGAATATCACGTACCTGTATTTGATCACTTCCGAGAGCTGGATTGTAACTCAAATCTTTATCAGAAAGGTACTTGAGATCATAAGCATTGAAGTCAACAACTTCCATGACGACCATCATCATTTTGGTTTCTTCGTTTCTTGAGCTGTAAACACTATGTTTAATGGACAAAATGATGAATATAAGATCTGGATTCTTGACGTATTCTGTGCGAATTCTGGCAAAGGAAGTTATGTTGGGTGATTTGCCGCTGTTCAGGATGTCTTTGCTTGTTGCCTTGACGTCGACGTGTCCAGTGACGGACTCGGAACGTTTCCGCCTACGGCGAAACTGAAGAATGACGTCGGCAAAGTTGAGACGCTCTCCTGCTTCCACACTAAGAAGGTCGTACGTATTTTCTTTATCTTCAATCGCTTCGCTGAAGACTTCGTGTGCCCAAGCCTCGACAAACGGTCCTGCAATTTTATTGATATTTTCCATAGGCAGGCCAAGCTTGAGATTTGTATGGATCAAAATTTTGTTTTGACCAGAATCCATGGCGGCAGTGATTATTGCTTCTATTTTCTGAATTACGAACGCTGAGCATTCAGCGTAATCTCCCGATTGCTGCGGTATCTTGAAACTGTGGGTGTCGTACATCGCCTTAACTGCGGTGGAGGGAGAATGACCATTAACCTGTCCATCATACAGGTATCCGGTCAAGATGGACGAGCAAACCACCCGCCCACTACCCCTACCCCAACCAATCCCGTAGCGCCAGGGTCTGGGCCATGAGCCGTTGTTGGGCCATGGGCAGGTGTAGCCGTTGAGCCACGTCCAGGGGTTCGGCGGCGCCCATCAACAGGGCCGGCAGCAGGGGCAGGTTCCAGCGTTCTGCCCAGTGCAGGCGACGGCGCCATGTGGCGTCCTGCTGCAAGGTTCCCGACCAATCCACCAGGTCCAGGGCGCCCCAGCGTTGCAGGAGGGTGAGGCCCTCCCGCCATGGCTCCTGCTGGAGCAACAACGCCAACTCCATGCCCAGGCGGCTCCCCAGGGCTGGGGGGCATGGGCGCTCACGTCGCCATGGCCAGAGGGCCACGGTGTCTTGCAGTTGTTGGCGTGCTTCAGGGGCCAGGTCCATGTGCAGCCGGGCGCCGTAGCGGGCGGCGCGAATCACCCGGGTGGGATCATCCTGGAGGCTGGCGCTGTGGAGAAAGCGCAGCAGGCCCCGCTCCAGATCCTGTTGGCCGCCATGGGGATCCAGCAAGGGGCCGTGGGGCCATGGCTGGGCCATGGCATTGATGGACACATCGCGGCGACGCAGGTCCGCCAGGGCCGCATCAGGGGCCGCCGTGAGCAGCACACGGGGATTCTCTCCCGGTGCGGGGTAGTGCTCGGTGCGGGCCATGGCCACGTCAATGGTGAGTAGCGCCTGATCCGTGGGCGGGGCTTTGCGGGGCTGTAGCGCCAACTGGGCTGTGCCGAAGTCGCCATGCACCTGGGCCTTGAGCGACCATCCCGCCGCCGCCAGCGCCGCGTCCCACTGGGCCGCCAGTTGGGGCAAGGCGATCTCTGGCGCCTGGCGATCCGGCGCCAGCAGCAGATCCACGTCCATGGATTGAACTGTCTTGTGGCCTTGGCCTGCCCCTTTACCTCCTTTGCGGTGACGGTGGAGCCATTGATCCCGCACCACGCCACCCACCAGCCACACCTGCAGGGGCTGGTGGGTGAGACTGTCCAGGAGCACGGTCAAGGCCTGACTGGTCTGCCAGCCCAGCAGTTGTTGCAGTTCAGGGGCCAGATTCAGAGGCCCAGCGGCGTCTGCCACGCCTCAGCCAGCCGTGCCGATGCGGCGAATGGGGGCCAGGCGGGGATCCAGCACCTTGGGGGACTGTCTGCCGAACTTCACAGCCAGAAAGATCTTCCTGCCGGCGCCGAAGCAATGGGTCACCTTCCCCTGCCCGAATTCCTCGTGTTCCAGCACGTCCCCGGCGCGCCAGGGGGTTGGGGTTGGGGTGGTTACGGCGTCATGGGGGCGCTCTGGCTTGCTGTCGGGTCGGTCGCTGCGCAGCAGCTTGTCCCGATGAATCTGACGGCGCAGGAATACGCCACTGCTGCGGGGACGTTGAATCTCCACCACCTGCTCCGGCAGTTCCTCCAGGAAACAGGAGGGGGAGGCAGGTTCCCGTCCGCCACCCCACAGCCGGCGCGCCCGGGCATGGAAGAGGTGCAGTTCGTCCTTGGCGCGGGTGAGACCCACGTAGCAGAGGCGGCGTTCCTCCTCCATGGCGGCCGGATCCTCCATGGCCCGGTGGTTGGGGAACAACCCCTGCTCAAGACCCACCAGGGCCACAAAGGGAAACTCCAGACCCTTGCTGGCATGAAAGGTCATCAGCACCACCCGGTCCGTCTTGAGATCCCTTTTGTCCTTGTCCGTGTCCTCGCTGGCGAGGGCGGAGGAGGTGAGGAAATCCCGGAGTTCGGGGGCGTCAGCCTCGGCCTGGTATTGCAACGCCGCATTCACCAGTTCCCCCAGGTTGCGGCGCCGCTCCTCCGCCTCGTCGGTGCCCTCCGCCTTCAGTTGGGCCATGAGGCCGCTGTCTTCCATCACCCGTTGCACCACCGCCGCTGGAGCCATATGCGGCGCCTGCTGCTGCAAGGCGTTGATCAGTTCCACAAACTGCAGCACGGAACGGGCGCTGCGTCCCGCCAGGGTTTGCACCGACTCCGGATCAGAGATGATCTCCCATAGGGGAACGCCCAACTGGGTGGCGGCATCGGTCAGGCGTTGGAGGGTGGTTTTGCCGATGCCCCGGCGGGGAACGTTGATGACCCGCAACAGGCTGACGTTATCCGCCGGATTGAGCACAAGGCGCAGATAGGCCAGGGCGTCCTTGATTTCCCGGCGGTCGTAAAAGCGCAAGCCGCCCACAACGACGTAGGGCACCGAGGCGCGCACCAGGGCCTCCTCCAGCACCCGGGACTGGGCATTGACCCGATAGAGGACGGCCACGTCTCCCCACCGCAGGCCGGGATTCCTCTGTCTGGCCGCCAGAATGGTCTGCACCAGGGCATCCGCCTCGGCCAACTCGTCGTCACAACGACTGAGTTGAATGGGGCGGCCCCGGTCCCGGGTGGGATGGAGCACCTTCTCGATGCGCTCATGGTTATGGGCAATCAGTGCGTTGGCGGCTTCCAGAATGGTGGCGGTGGAGCGGTAGTTCTGCTCCAGCTTGATCATGGTGCGGGTGTTTCCATCCCCCTGTCCGTCCCCGAAATCCCTCTGGAAATCCATCAGAATGGTGAAATCAGCCGCCCGGAAGCTGTAAATGCTCTGATCCGCGTCCCCCACAACAAAGAGGGAGCGGTCTTGCCAGGGCTGATGGGTGCATGGGTCGGCGCCGTTGGTGGTGAGCAGTCGCAGGAGTTCGTACTGGGTGCGGTTGGTGTCTTGATATTCATCCACCAGCAGATGCTGGAACCGTTGGTGCCAACGCTGCCGCACCTGGGCATTGTCCCGCAGCAACTGCACGGGGATCAGCAACAGGTCGTCAAAGTCCAGGGCGTTGTTGGCGGCCAGGGCGCGGCGGTAGCGGCGGTAGGCTTCGGCAATTTTGCGGCCCCGGTGACCCTGGTGGTTTGCGGCATAGGCATCGGGCAGGAGACCCTGGTTCTTGGCCCTGCCGATGGCCCAGCGCACCTGCTTGGGATCGAAGGAACGGGGGTCCAGGTTCATCTCCTGGGTGACGATCTCCTTGAGCAGGCTGCGCACGTCCTGCTCGTCGTAGATGGTGAACTGCCGTGTCCAGGTAAATCCCTCCGGATCCCGGTAGCGATCCATTTCAATGCGCAGGAGACGGGCGAAGAGGGCATGGAAGGTGCCAATCCAGAGGATTTTGGTCACCTGGTGGTAGATCCGGCTGCGCAGTTGCCGTTGTTGCGGCTCCGTCAGGGTGTCCCAGGGCTGACCCTGGCTGTCCAGGGACTGCTGCCGGGCCAGCAGCAGTTCCAGCCGCTCCTTCATCTCCCGGGCCGCCTTGTTGGTGAAGGTGACCGCCAGGATCGCCTCCGGGTCCACGCCGTGGTGGCCCAGCAGGTGGGCAATGCGGTGGGTGAGCACCCGTGTTTTGCCGCTGCCGGCCCCCGCCACCACCAGCAGGGGACCGCAGTGGTGGGCCGTGGCCTGCTGTTGGCTGCTGTTGAGATGATCCAGGATGCTCATCCTGTTCCCGGTGATGTTGACAGTATGGTGCCGGGGCTCAGCGCCAGCACCGCAGCCAGCGTTTGCAGCGGACGGCCAGAGGCCACGGGTGGGGTGTGGGGCGCAGGGGTTGGTCTCCTGCTGCGAGGCGGTCCCAATGGGCATTCACCTCGTGCAGCACCTGTGCGAGTCGGTGGTGCGGGTGAGGCAGGTGATTGTCCCTCGGCGGCGAGGCCGAAGGGGTGGGTGGCGACGTCTCCATACGGCAGACGGACCAGATGCGCTCCACGTCCGTCGCCAGTGTGCCCGCACCGATCTGGAAGCAGTTGACCCCGGGGGTGAGGTGGTCCGCCAGGGCGTGATTCAAGCTGGAGAACACCACACAGCCACAGGCCAGCGCCTCCAGAGGAGGCAAGCCGAAGCCCTCACTCACCCCAGCCCGGTTCCAGTGGTCGGCGGAGTCGTAGAGGTAGACCTTGCTGCGGTTGAACAGGTCCTCCAGGCGGTCCACCCAGCCCTCTTGCACATGGACCCGCAAGCCCCGCTGCCGCAGGGCCGGCGCCAGGGTGCGGAGCACGTAGACGCTGGTCTTGCGGCGCTGCACCAGCACGTCCAGGTCCCGGGCGCCGCCACGGTTGTGGAAGGCCGGATCCACGGCATTGGGGAGCAGGAACAGGGGATTGCGCGGCGCGTGCGCCCCCCAGTAGGCCATGGTGTTGCGACTCACCGCCAGCACGGGAACGCCAAGCGGCAGAGGAAAGCCGTAGCCACTGCTGTGGGCGTGATAGGCAACGGCTCGCCCCCGCAGCCGCCGCAGCAACCGGGGCACGTGAAATCCCCAGCTCACCAGCCAGAGAGACGCCGGCCGCTGAAGGCTGACCGGTTCTTTTCGCAACAGGTCCTCCAGGAAGGGGGCGTCCGGCTGGCGCTGCCCATAGGTGACCACCTGCGTAGGCGCCAGCGCCTGGCCAGTGGCGGCAAGCTGGAGTTCCACCGCCAGGCCGCCGCACTGAAACCGTGGCCCTGTGCCGGGAACGAGCACCTTGAGGGGGCGTAGGGGCAACTCCCGCAAGGTGCGAAACCTCAAGCCGCCGTGGCGGTGGCTCCCCCTTCCGTGCTGCCGGCCCGCTGGCGGCGGGTGAGGAAGCCGAAGAGGGTCTTGCCGATGGCCAGGATCAAATTGCCTTCCAACTCCTTGAATACGTGCATGTTGAGGCCGAAGGCATGGTTGGCCTCCTCCACGATGCGCTCCGCCGTGGCCTCGTCAATGGGCAGGCTGTCCATTCTGGCGCGATACATGGCTTTGAACGCCTTCTCGTCGGCAATAGCGTCGAAGTTGTAGAAATTGACCCCGTCCCGGTCCCCCAGATTCAGGGCCTTCTGGGCGATGGTCTTGAGAATCTGTCCGCCGGAGAGGTCCCCCATGTAGCGGGTGTAGGCGTGGGCCACCAGCAGTTCCGGTTCCCGGGAGGCCACCTGATGGATGCGGGCCACGTAGGTCCTGGCCGATTCCGAGGGCTGCACCTGAGTGGCCCAGTTCTCGCCGTAGTAGTAGGTCAGATCCTTGGCCAGACTTTGTTTGCGGTTCAGCTCGTCAAACACGATGGGGCCCACCACGGGATGGTCCTTGAGCTTGGCCATCTCCTCCTCCATGGCCCCGTAGACGAAGTAGAGATCGCTCACCAGCTTGCGGTAGCTGGCTTTTTCCACCACTCCCTTGAGGAAGCAGCTCACAAAGCCGGTGTTCTCGGCCATGGTGTGGGACTTCTTGGTCCCCTCCTTGAGTAGAGCGGCCAGGGCAATAGCCATGGGGCGGAAACGTTGACAATGACGCTCAAATCTACTAGGGAGAGTTTTGAGATCCAGCGCCCCCGGTCATAAAGGTTCACCGGATGGACGGATGTAACCCGTTGTTGAATCATGCAGCACCCTCGTGAGGAGGCTTGACCATGGGCAACATGCCACTGAAGTCCATGGATTGCCAGGCCAGGTGGGCTTGGCAAGAACCGAGGTAAGGTGGTCGACTCCACCTCGGCGGTGGATGCCCGCATCAACCCGATACCGAGGCAACGGACACGGATGCAGCCATCTACTGGCTGAACGGCGCCAAGGCCGCCCACAGCTACTCGGATTTCTACGACGGAAGCTGGGACAGCGCGGCGGTCAGGACCGAGTCGGGGGCTACCACCAGCACGTCCTGGACTTCCAAGGGGAGAGTGGGCGTGGACGGGCAGCAATACAGACGGCACGAATGCTATTGGCTTGTGGTTTGGTTCTCTAGAACAACGTCCGCCTGGGCAATCGTTTGAGCGGTAACAATCTGCACTACACCTTCTCCCCGCCCCTCACCAGGAGGAGCGGTAGGCGGTGAAGAGGGTCCATTGGGGTG
>VXWH01000035.1 GCA_009836025.1 Synechococcus sp. SB0668_bin_13
GCACACCTCCCGGGAAGATGCCTCACTAAGTACGCAGCCATCCAATTTGACCCTTACCGGATCGCTCCCTTTCAATAGTTAAGTATGGAAGACCCCTGCAATCCCCTTGATACGGCTGGCCTAGGAGATGTACGAGTTCAGCAAGAGCCGATGTGGTGTGGGCAACGGTCAAGAGATTTCCCCAGTAGCGGATGGATAGGATCGATCACTATGAGTCACTAACCCATACTTGTGCTGAGGGAATCTGAGGGAATGAACACCGGATTCCGCAAACATCACCAGGCTGGCACCCTGGCTCAACTAATACAACGTGTCACCTTACCTTCCATGCATGTCTCCATCTGGGCCAAGACACGTTCTGGAGTAGAACGAGTCTTGGCCATTCCAGATTTCTTGCTTTAGCAGCTTCAGAGAGGGGCTGCTGGCGCCTCCCTTTCTCTTGGGTCTGACTCTTATAGCTTATCTCCTTCAATGCACTGTCCACCAGCCTGCTCTGATAAGCCGCGTCTGCCCACACCATCGCCTCGGCGTTCTCGGCATCCAACAGAGTGGGAAGCAGTTGCTGTCGTGAATGTTGGCAGGGGCTATCACATGGGGGCGGCTCAATCTGTAGATTACATCAATGCTGATATTATTCTTATATTCTTAATGGCTCACGTCACTATCTTTGGTGTTTTTTTGGGAAGCCTTCCAGGCAGGGGGAGCCTGCTGCTGCATTACTTTTGCGGCCAGAAAACTGACATCTCTTTTGCCGACAGTACCAAGCTGGCCATCTGCCACAATGCCCGCATCAGGGGCAACAGCGTGGTCGCAGCGCCATGGGCTGGTTCTTTGGCTTCAAGCTCCATCTTCTCATTATCTCCCTCTTAACCATAAGGGCCAGCTCACGGCGTTCAAGGTGACAGACGGAAGCAGTTTACACCCTGGCACAACCCAAGGTCAACATTGGCATGTCGCCATTCCCAATCCCATGCCCACCATCCCAAGCCTCTCCTGACCTTATCCAGAATTGGATTATCTTACTATTCTCATATAAGACTTATCTGAAGCCTAAAAACAAGGCTCATATAAGATTTAAGTATTGAGGAAAAATCTGGGGAAGATCGCAATTGAAGATGGGACGGCCTTATCAATATATGGAATGCGAGAATGGTAGAGCGCCTCTTTTCTTCCTTAATCATTCTTTATTGAAAAATGATTGACAATCTTTTATTACTAATCTATAGTGATGTTGGTAGCTTGTATATTTCACTGATGGGTCAAGCTCACATTGGAAATGTCTTACTATTCTCATATGAGACTTACATTAAGTCTTATTTTTAGACTTAATGTAATACAAGCAAAATAGACGTTGTGCGATCTGCTCTGGAGTAGCATCAATGGGGAGTAGAACTATTTTTCCAGCCATCGGGAGGTTACTGGTGGATGGATGAGTGCATGGTACGTTGTCGCTTAGCAACCATTCTTGCAACCATATTGCCCATGATGGTAATGGTGCTTTGGTATGGGCATATTGGGCATATCCCGAACATATTCATAAGCTGAGTGGTTCACTGATTTGTGGAGGTATGGGGGTATGTCTTGGTAGGAGTGGGATCTATCGGTGTAGAGTGTGGGGCTTGGTACTGATTTTCTCATGCTGAGAAGGCATCCAATAGGGATACAGATATTCTGAGTCTGAGGATGGGTGCCTGGAGAGAGGAAGAGTACAGCCGCCGCCGGCAGGGCGGCCAGGCTCAGGGACAATGCCCAGTCTTGAAGGGAAGATCTGGTGCGGGGGGGGCACTGCATGATCCCCGGATGCATCCATCGTCATTCCATGACAGCAGTTGCCAGCGTGCTGTGGATACCTGCGCACCACCGGGCACCACGAGAAATCGGACAACTTCTTCAGCCGCTCCAACTGGGAGACACCCTGGAGCATCACCGTCACCGCACAGCATCCAGCCGGTCATCCGCCTGAGCCGTACGGCCAGCGACAGCGACTATGGCGGCCCGATATGACGGAGACGGTGGCCGCTGACTCCAAGGGGAACCAGGGATGGCAAACCCGCTTTGGCCGCACCACCCACCGCCCGAGCGGGCGGTCATCTTGGCCGGAGAGGAGCGCACCAACGCCACACCGTTGGCGGAGAACCAGGAGGTGTTGGCCAAGGTGTTGGGCTTCCAGACCGTCACCCCCCCAGCAGGTGGCGGCGGACTCCGTCTTCAGCTTCTCCCCTCAGCCGGCAGCAGAGTGCAAGGGGAAGGAGCGCCCCCAGACGGCAAGACGGGGGCGCTCCTTCCCCTTCCGTGGGCAACACGACAGCACCACCTCCCTTGACGGGGACGTGACCACCGTTCAGGTGGGGGCAGAGTGGAGCACTGAGTGGTGTCGCGCTGGCGCTGCTCTCCCACTCCTGGGGCCGTAGTCGGTTATGGCTGGGGGGCAACTTCTCCCTCAAACCGGATGGTGCTGCTGTGGAGTACAAGCCCGGCGCCAACCTGAGAATCGCTGCTCTGTGAGCATTGACGGGCTGCTGGACGGGGGATCAGCCTCACCACCACCGATGTGCTGATGGTACACATCACCTCGGAGAAGCGGGGGCCTTCAATCCTCAGACGGCGGCGTCTCCCGTCTCCGCTTCGGCCTGGAGGCTGTCAGACAACTTCCCCCTTGGCCAATGGCGCTTCCCTTCTTCTCTCCCTGGAGGTGGGCATCCGGCAGGACGGCGGTGATGCAGAAACCGGCCATGGGGTGGAGTTGGAGGCCGGCGTTGTCTGGGATGACCCGGAGCGGGGCAATCAGGGGCGAGTTGCAGGGCTGCACCCTGCTCTGAGCAGACCCAGGGGGAACCATGGGAGGTCTCCCTGGAGGGTGAACGGCAGGAGCAGATCTAACTCGCCAGGGGATCATTCCCTTGGCACCTTCGGGAAGCTTATCCCCAACTCGGGTATGAATAGGATTCTTGACATCAGAATCAGGATTCGGATTAACCGTGGCGCCATGCACCCGTTTGCAGCAACAACTGGACTCAGGCCGCGACGCCTTTGCCCATCTCCTGCGCACATGGCACCAGCGCAATGTTTGGCCCCACGTCATGGTCCCCCGCCTCGGGCAACACATGCAGTTGGGCCGGGTTCATGCGTCCCAGATTTCCATGCTGAAACACCGCAAGCTGGCCAACCCCGGCCCGGAGGTTTTCCTCGCCATTGGTCGCGTGAACTGCTGGCTCTGGCCCTGGTCCCCGGACCAGAAATTGCGGGATCTTCCTCTGGCCAACTGCCCCGAGGCGGAACTGTTGCAACGCTACCCCCCTGTGGCCCTGCTGGATGAGGCGGGGCAACCCCTGGGTCCTGGACAGTTGTTGGAGATCTTCACGGGCCTGGCCACGCTCCCCCCGGCCTTTGACCTGCGCATTGGGGAGCAGGAAGCCTCTATCCTCTGTGGCGCCCTGAGCGATTGGCTCACCGGAGGCCAACCCTGGCGCCAGTGTAAAGCCCAGGTTTTGGCCGCCTATCCCGTGGCGCGGCCCCAGCGCCGTCAACGGTTTGAAGCCGTGCTTTCAGGGCAGATGGACTACACCGCCCCTGAACTGGAGGCGGAACTGGATGATCTGCACCGCACGGCCTGCGCCATGGCGGAGGGAGCAACCCCATGGGCCAAGGCGCCAGGGACCATTGATCAGTTCCTCAGCCAGCTTCGCCAACGGGGTTGCGGCCCTGACCCTGACGGAGGCGGTGCTAACCGTTGTTGAGGTTGTGGCTGGCCATGCGCACTTGCTTGGCCCATCCCAGGGCGTTCAGAAGGCGAATGTGCTGCCAGGTGATGTCCACTTCAAACCAGCGCAGGCCGTGGCGCGCACTCTGGGGAAAAGCGTGGTGGTTGTTGTGCCACCCCTCTCCGAAGGTGAACAGGGCCACCCACCAGCAGTTGCAGGACAAGTCTGGAGTCTGGAAATTACGATAGCCAAAGGCGTGGGTGGCGGAATTCACCAGCCATGTGACGTGGTACACCACCATCAGCCTCAGGGGAATGCCCCAGAGCAGGAGGCCCAACCCGCCACCAGGGGCGCCGGTCGCCTCGCCCATGCCATAGAGCAACGCCGCCACAGGAAGCTGGAGCAACAGAAACCAGTGGTCCAGCCAGCGGTAGAGGGGATCCGCAAACAAGTCCCCCGCAAACCGCTCCAGGTGTTCAACGGCGGGGATTTTATGGAGCATCCATTCGCTGTGACTCCACCACAGACCACGCACGGCGTCATGGTGGTCATTGGGCTGGTCGGAGTATTTGTGGTGGTGGCGATGAAGGCCCACCCATTCAATGGGGCCCCCCTGGGCACTGAGACTGCCCATGATCACCAGCAGCCGCTCCAGCCAACGGGGCGCCTTGAAGCTGCGATGGGCCACCAGCCGATGGAGGCCCAGGGTGACGCCAATGACGGTCACCCAGTAGAGAACGGCCAGGGCGGCCACCCCCTGCCAGCTTCGGAACTGGGGCAGCAGGGCGGCCACACCGCCCACATGGACCGCCAGCATGAACGCAACGGTGCCGGGGGACCAGGGATGGCTCTGCCGGGTCAGGTGGACCCGTTCGGCCTTGATGCGCTGTTGCAGTGCTGCTGAGTTTTTGTCGGCGGCAACTTGATCAGTTGCAATGCTGCCGGGGGCGGGGGCGTCTGTCGAAGGCCGGACGGGTGACGTGACCAAATTTGCTTCTCCTGCCTTGAAGTGGACATGCCAGCGTGGAATTGCAAGGCTGGCCCACCACTGTTTCATGAAATCCTAATGGTTCCGCGTGAACAATAGGGACACGTTGTGGTCAATCCTTGATGAAGGACTTGCCGCGCTCGGCAGTTGAGCGGGATCAGTTCCTGGCCCAGGTGGAAGCGGCCAGCGCGCCTGTGGCCCATGGCCACTGCGCTGCGGTGACGGATCACCTGCGCCGCCTTCTTGACGCTTTTGCAGCGGAGCGCATTGGGCCGCACCACTTTTCCGGTCCCACAGGGGCGGCCCACGGGGATCCGGGACGGGAAGCCGTGGATCGGGTGTTTGCCCGGGTGATGCAGGCGGAGGCTGCCGCTGTGCGGCTCCAGTTTGTCAGCGGGACCCATGCCATTGCCGCGGCCCTGTTTGGCGTCTTGCGTCCAGGGGACACGTTGCTGGCCGCCGCTGGCCGTCCCTATGAAACCCTTGAGGAGGTGATCGGCCTGCGGGGCAAGGGGCAAGGGTCCCTCCAGGAGTTTGGCGTCGCCTACCGGGAGGTTCCCCTCACCCGTGACGGTCATGTGGACGAGCAGGCCATGGGGGAAGCCCTGGACAGTCTCCAGCCGCGCCTCCTGTTTCTGCAACGCAGTTGTGGCTATCAGTGGCGCCCCAGCCTGTCCCTGGCCCAGTTGGAGCGCCTCTGCGCCCTGGCCCACACCCGCAGCCCCCACACCGTCTGCTTTGTGGACAACTGCTACGGGGAATTCGTGAACCGGCATGAGCCCACTGCTGTGGGCGCAGACCTGATGGCGGGCTCCCTTGTGAAAAACCCTGGTGGAACCATCGCACCCACGGGTGGTTACGTGGCAGGGCGGCGGGACCTGGTGGAGCAGGCCTGTTGCCGTCTTACGGCCCCAGGGTTGGGCTCGGCCGCCGGCGCCAGCTTCGACTGCAACCGCCTGCTGTTGCAGGGGTTGTTTCTGGCGCCCCAGATGGTGGCGGAGGCCTTGATCGGGGCCGAGTTGGTGTCCGCCACCTTCCAGAAGCTGGGCTATGGGGTGAATCCTCAGCCAGGCACTGCGCGCAGTGACGTGATTCAGGCGGTCCGGCTGGGGTCGGCTCAACGTCTCCTGGCGGTCTGTCGGGCCTTTCAGCGGCGCTCCCCCGTGGGGGCCTATCTGGAGCCCACACCGGCTGCCATGCCGGGCTATCGGCACCAGTTGGTGATGGCGGGGGGCACCTTTGTGGAGGGCAGCACCAGTGAGTTCTCCGCGGATGCTCCTCTGGTTGCCCCTTACGTGGTCTATGTCCAGGGCGGCTGCCACCGTAGCCATGTGCGCTTGGCCCTGGAAGAGGCGCTGGCTATCCTGTCCCACTAAACCGCCTGTGGAGCGAAGGTAAGACGGGTTCACCCACACCTGGCAATGAAGCAGGAACCCACCTGAGGGAGGAAGCGGATGCCGAATCCGAGAAGGAATCCCCGCCCTTCAGGTCGGGGAGAAAGTCAACATGCTGCTCTGCCCTGTCACCTGATCCCCCGGCAGGTCAGAATGGCTCTGGCCGCCACCTTCCCCCTATGAGCCAGCACTTCCCCCCGGATCTTCTCTACGCCGATAGCCATGAGTATGTGCGCCGCAATGCGGATGGAACGGTCACTGTGGGCATCAGCGCCTTTGCCGTGGAGGAGTTGGGGGACATTGTTTTTGTGGAGTTGCCGGAGGAAGGCGCCCAACTGGAGCAAGGGGACAGCTTCGGCACAGTGGAGTCCGTGAAAGCCGTGGAGGAACTTGTGGCGCCCATGACCGGCACCGTGCTGCGTCGCAATGAAGCTGTGCTGACCAGCCCTGAAGACCTGCAAAACGACCCCTATGGGGACGGCTGGCTGCTCCAGCTTAAACCTGCCCCTGATGCCGTCACCGACGGGCTCCGTTCCGCCGCCGACTATGCCGCCCAGGTGGGGCAGGCGTGAGTTCTCCAGCCTCGAATGCCCCCCAACAGCAGGTGTTGGTGCTGGGGGGCGGGCTGATGGGATTGGCGGTGGCCCACAGCCTGGCCCGTCATGGGTGGTCCGTGGGTCTACTGCGTCGTGCCCAACGGGACGCGGCGGGCTTTGCCGCCGCCGGAATGGCGGCGCCCCATGCCGAAGGCCTCAGCGGAACCCTGTTGGCGCTGGCCCAGCGCAGTCTCCACATGATCCCCCAATGGGTCGGCGCCATCGAGGAAGACAGCGGCCTCCCCTGTGGCTGGCTGCCCTGTGGCACGGTGGCGCCCTTCACCAGCCAGGCCCACCGCCAGGCGTTCCCCACGGCAGCCATGGGCCATCCCCTGGATCGGGCTGGGCTGGAGGCCGAGGCGCCAGGCATCAGCCCTGCCTTCACCTGCGGGCTGTTGTTTCCCCAGGACGGTCAACTGGACAGTCGTCGCAAGCTGATGGCCGCCCTGGAGCAGGCCTGCCGCCGTCGCGGCGTGTACTTTGAGGAGGGGGTCACGGTGGAGCGGCTATCCCGGGACCAGGACGGCGGCGGCCATCAACGGCTGGTGGGCATTACCCTGCGCACCCGTGACGGGGAGAGACGGCAACTGCCCTGTGGTCAGGCGGTGCTGTGTTGCGGCGCCTGGAGCCAGCAGTTGCTCCCCTGTGTGCCGGTGACGCCCGTCAAGGGGCAGATGTTCTCCGTGCAGGCGCCGCGCCGTGCCTTGCGGCGGGTGCTCTTTGGTCCTGGCACCTACCTGGTGCCCCGTCAGGACGGCCTGGTGGTGGTGGGCGCCACCACTGAGCAGGTGGGGTTCACCCCAGGCCTCACCCCCATGGGGCAGACCCGGTTGGAACAGGGTCTGCGGCAGTTGTTGCCGGCAGCAACCCGCTGGCCGCCCATGGAGCGCTGGTACGGGTTTCGCCCCTGCACGAGGGATCAGCAGCCCGTGTTGGGGCCGGGTCCATTGAAAGGACTGGTGCTGGCCACGGGGCACCACCGCAACGGGGTCCTGCTGGCTGCCGTCACCGCAGAACTCACGCGAGTCGTGCTGGAGCAAAAGTCAGCAGGCTTGCACAACACCCCCTGGGCCACCCCCTTCCTCCATGCCTTCCGCTGGAACCGCTTTTCCTCAACACCCGCTCAAGGCTCACTACGCCAGGATTGATCCGCCGGTTCCCAACTGCTGAGTTCCTCTGGTCGGAACCAGAGGCCAATTTCAAACCGGGCGGTGTCCGGGCCGTCGGAGCCGTGGACCACGTTGCGGCCAATGTCCACCGCCAGATCGCCCCGGATGGTGCCGGGGGCCGCCTCCAGAGGCTTGGTGGCGCCAATGAGGACCCGGGCGCCGGCAATGACCCCTTCCCCTTCCCACACCATGGCCACCACCGGGCCGGAGGTGATGAACGCCACCAGCCCCTCGAAGAAAGGCCGCTCCCGGTGAACCCCGTAGTGTTGCTCCGCCAGCGCCCGGCTGGGGGTCAGCAGCTTGAGGCCCACCAGCTTGAAACCCTTGCGCTCAAAACGCCCCAGGATGTCCGCCACCAATCCCCGTTGCACCCCATCCGGCTTGATGGCAATGAAGGTGCGCTCGCCAGCCATGGCCAATCCCACAAACGGCAGCCATAGTCCATGGTGGACAGACCCTTTGGCAAGGGGTCTCCGTCCAGGGAATCATGGGAAGGCTCATCCCGCCACAGTCAGGGGCCGTGGTGAGCGACAGACCAGCGGCTGGCCAGATGGGGGACTCCCGCGTCATGGAGCGCCTGGTCGCGAATGCGGCAGCTATCGCAACGACCACAGGGCTCCTCCCCGTTGCCATAGCAACTCCAGGTGGTGGCGATGGGCACGTCCAGAGCCAGGGCCTGCTCAACGATCTCCCGCTTGTTGAGCCGGAGGAGGGGAGTCCAGAGCCGGGGACCCTGCCCCGTGCGGCCGGCTTTGGTGGCCAGGTCCGCCAGAATCTGGTATTGGTCCAGGTAATCACCGCGACAGTCCGGATAGCCGGAGTAATCCACCGCATTGACCCCCAGCACCAGCCGTTGGGCGCCCCTGGCCTCGGCCAGGCTCAGGCCCAGGGCAATAAATACCGTATTACGCCCCGGCACGTATGTGGTGGGGACGACGTTCGGCTGAACCCCAGCCTGGGGCAGGGGCTGCTGAAGGTCCGTGAGCGCCGAGCCACCCCAGGCGGCCAGGTTTACCCTCAACTGGTGGTGCTCCACCAGCCCCAAAGCCGTAGCCAGGGCGGAGGCTGCTTGCAGCTCACGACGGTGGCGCTGGCCATAGTCCATGGAAAGACCAATCACCTGATCCCCCTCGGCCATGGCCATGGCAGCCGCTGTGGCGGAATCCAGGCCGCCGGAAAGCAGGACAACAGCAACGGGAGGACGGCTGCTCATCGGGCAGTGTGGGTCTTCAGGGCGGGATTGCTCAGCACGACCATGAATCTCAGGCGGGGAGAGAAGGAATCAACCGACGCTGCTCAAGGGCACTCAACACCTGGTCAATCCCTTCCTGCAACGGGCCGTCACCTGTCTGGATCACCAACTCGGGATTGTGGGGGGGCTCATAGGGAGAATCCAGTCCCGTGAAGTGCTTGATCCGGCCAGCGCGGGCCTTGGCATACAGACCCTTGGGGTCCCGCCGCTCGCATGTGGTCAGGTCGGCGGCGCAGTAGATCTCCAGGAAATCACCAGGGGGCACCAGGGATCTTGCCCGATCCCGATCCGCTTGAAAGGGGGAGACAAACGCCGTCAAGGTGATCACCCCTGCATCCAGAAACAACTTGGCCACCTCACCAATGCGACGGATGTTTTCGATGCGGTCGGCATCGGTAAAGCCCAGATCGCGGCAGAGGCCATGGCGCACGTTATCCCCATCCAACACATAACCCGCCACGCCACGGCGGTGCAACTCACCGTTGACCCCGTTGGCCAAGCTGCTCTTGCCAGAGCCGGAGAGGCCCGTAAACCAGAGGATGGCGCTGCCATGCCCCCGCAAAGCTGCCCGGTCCCGGCGGGATACGGTGGCTTGATGCCAGACGATGTTGTTGGCGGTTGATTCAGGCGTGGATGTGGTCACGGAAGAGATGCCGGCCGGGTTCCCATTGTCCACGGCAGCCGCCGTGGTGCGGACGGGGGTGTGCTTCAGCTGCCGGAACGCCTGGCCTGATACCCCCTCCTGGCCAGTTGCTCCAGCACCGCCGTCACCCGATCACCTTGCAGGACAATGGTGTCCCCCTGCACGGCGCCTCCTGTGCCTGTGGCGACTTTCAAGGCTTTGGCCAAGGCATTCAACTGCTCGGTGGGCAACTCCAACCCTGTGATGATGGTGACTGTCTTCCCGCCGCGCCCTCGACTGCTGCGCTGCACCCTGACCCGCTGCCGGCCTGATGATCGCGGCGCGGGAGACCGCTGCTGGAGTTGGGGCGTCTGATCCGGCGTGAATTCCTGCCAACCTCGCTTGCGGGCCATGGGTTCGCGTCCTATGGGTTCACGTCCTGGTCGTCCAGCGTTTCAGCCTGCACGTCAATGGGACCGTTCTTGCCCCCACTGCCTTGGGCGGACTCCGCAAAACTGTAGCCACAGGCGGGACAGGTGGTGGCGTTCATGGTGGCAATGCCGCAACTGGGGCATTGCCTGACCTGTGCTTGCAGGCGCCGCCACCACAGCCAGCCGGCCACGCCCGCCACACCTGTGACCAGAACAGGCACCAGGAGCAGGAGGGACAGTCCTCGGATCAAGCCGAAGAGCAGACGCAGGGTGGGACCCGGCAGCAGGATGAGAGCAGCCAGGGCGCCAATGAGAAGCCAAGGCGGTCGGCGTTGCATGGGGAGGTCTGTGGTGGCTGATGACCCAGTTTGCTCCTGCTGCGTTTGCTCCTGCTGATCCAGAAGGCGTTTCGATGTCAAAGACCCGGCAGAGTGGCGCACGAAGATCGTGGTCCCGTGGGGGACAAGGTGCGATGTGGCCTTTCAAGCAAGCTGCTCCAACAAGGCTTCCACCTGCCGCGCTGTGTTCTCCCACCTGAACCGGGCAGATCTGTCGGGGCCGGCCTGGCGGGCTTGGTGCTGAATGCCACGATCCGACAAGACGCGAGCCATCGCCTCGGCAATGGGGATATGGCTGGCTGGATCCACCAATAACCCAGCCGAGCCCACAACCTCGGGTAACGCGCCAGCCCGGCCGGCAATGACCGCTGTGCCGCAGGCCATGGCCTCAAGCGCAGGTAGACCAAAGCCTTCCCAGAGGCTGGGAATGACCAGTGCTTGCGTTGTATTGATTAACCATAATCGCTCTTTGTCGTTGACCCAGGATATCCACTGACATTGGTGGGCGATGCCCAATTCAGCAGCCAATCGCCTTAGCCATGGCGTGCGGCGTGGATGTGGAGGGCCAACCAGCTTCAAGCACAGATCCGGATCCCTGAGGTGGGCAAAAGCCCGCAGAACCCGCGGCAGGTTTTTGTGGTGATCATGCCGTCCCAGCACCAGGAAAAAGGGTTGACGCGGTAGATCAAGGGGACGGAGTCGGCCTTGATCAAAGCCCAGAGGAATGGTCATCAACTTGCGACGGGGAACCCGCAACCAGTGATGGATCTCTCGGGCCGTGGCCTCCGAGTTGCAGAGCACCCGCTCGGCCTGATGAAGCACGAAAGGGACATACGCCAGATGGTAGGCCAGAAGAGGCTCCAGCCTGGGGAAGCGCAGGGGAATCAGGTCGTGGGCCAGCACGATGGAGCGCACCCCCTTCCGCAGAATGGGGGCTTCCGGCAGGGGGGAGAGGAGGAAGGAGGCGCCCGTCTGCTTGAGAAGACCAGGCAATTGATGTTGCGTCCACAGCAACCGACGCAGGTGGCCCTGCCGCCCGGAGTCGGAAGACAGGGTATTGGGAACGGCCAGGCTGTTGGGATGACCTGTGGCCACGGGATCCAGAAACATCACCCGATCAGGGTGCAGGGCCTTCGCCAGGCCCTGCGTGACCACGCCAATCCCCGTGGGTCGTTGCCCAAGGGGGCTGCCGTTGAGCAGGGCCAGAGGCGGAGAGGGTGACAATGGCGGGCAGCCGTGGCTTTGTCAACCCTACCTTGCCTGCTGCCAGCGCCTTCTCAGCAGAGGTCACAACGGCGAGCGCTGTGTCGTCAGTGCAGCTTCGTCAGCACTGCCACTGGGATTTTAAGGATTTCAAGTAAGATCTGAAATAGAGTTTCAGATTCTTAGCGTGACCGTTTCTTAGGGAACCTGTGAATTAGGGGAAGCCAAGGCGTCATTACAGATTCTGAGTTG
>VXWH01000011.1 GCA_009836025.1 Synechococcus sp. SB0668_bin_13
CCAATTTGACCCTTGCCGGACCCCTCCCTTTCAATAGTTAAGTATGGAAGGTCCTGCAAAAGGGTTATGGGTTCGAGCAGTTTCCCCGGGTCAGCCATCGCCGGGTGGTCCATGGACTGTTCGCAGGTGGGATCTCTGCCGACTTGGGGCTACCTGAAGGATCCCTGACTGGCGTCGCCCGGACGGCCTGAATCCCGCCGAGATGACCGCAGCAACAATTCCCTGGCTCCAAGGGTTTGGCTGGGTCTGTGAAGCGGTCAATCCTGCTTTGTCATCTGCCGTCAGCCAACACATCACAACCTTGCTGAAATCACGACGTTCTCGCCACTGGACCCGGCTTCAGGAGGGCAGGCAAACCTGCGCTGCATCCGTTGCCCATGGATCCTTCCCAACCCGCGCCACCGATGTCTTTTTCCTAGAGGTCCCGCCCCATGCCACAGATCGGCTGCTGCCCGCCTGGGCACCGTCGGAACCACTGGCTGTGCTCAATCCTGTGGGGCAGTTGATTGGCGCTGGCGGCCCGGTGATCGTGGTGTTGCTCGGAATGTCGATTCTGGCGTTGACGGTGGTGGCCAAGGTTGGGCAATTTGCTTCCCTTGAGCTGAATCAATTGCGGACGGTGCGCCACGTGCTGGCATTGCACCTGGAGGGGGAATCAACCGAGGCGTTGGCCGTAGCGCGGCGTTGCCGCAACCCTGCTGCCGCTGTGCTGGCCCAGGCGATTCGGGGCTAGATCCTTCCTCGGGAATAATGCCTGAAGAGTAATTGCCTACAACATGGGCCGCCTGGGTGTCATCCTCGGATTCGCGGTAGCCGTGACAGGAACAGCGAAATAAGTGCCATCAGGTTCTATGCTTGGCGCCGGACTTGGCGCCGGTGGGGCCACAATCAGACCATAACGATGCCAATCCCCATTCCGGGAACACCAACTCGCTTCCTGGGCAACGCCAGTTCCATCAATTCCTGACACTCAGATCTCCTCTGAGCCCAAGGTTTTCCTCTCTCAGAGCTTTTTCTTCAAGCTCATGGGCAGCAGTCCTGGCCTTGGCAAGGTGTCACCATGATGGTAAGATCCTGCCTTTGGTATTGATCAGTATGCTTCCTCCGGCCTCCTCAGCAGAACACACCTCTCTCCTCAACATTAACTCCCTCCCCAGGAAACAGGTTTACGGGGTGGCTTATCTGACGCCGCTGGCGGTTTCAAATGCGGGAACACCTGTTGTTGCCTTGCTTGACCTGCGGGCAGGTGACGTGGTTCCACCCCACGCTACGGCCAGCGGCCTTCGGCTTCTGACAGTCTTGCAAGGGAACCTGTCATGGGGCGACGGTAGGACAGTTGACCAAGCCAGGGAGACTGTCTATCCAGCCGGCAGTATCCTGACGTTGCCCGCGGGTGTCTACCACTGGGCTGCGGCACGATCAGAGGATGTGCGCATTCAGCTTGTCGTCCTCGATGAAGCAACCACCCTGGCCGTCCAAGAGCAGATGCAGTGATCTCTTCAAGGATCAAGGAAGGTCACCACTGGCTGGCATGGACCAGGGTAACACTCCCAACAGGTCACCAACGCAAATGCTCAATTCATTGGTATGTTTCCCTACCATTTGAAGTTACTGGTTCGGATTTTGAATATCGGTTGCATTCTAAAATTCCTGGGCACTCACTGGGCAATCCCATGCACTCGACATCCACGTCTGACCAGCAGCACTGGTATCTAAAATTTGTCATCAACCCACTGCTACCGACTCTCCGATCCGTTGCTGAACCTCCTCGTCGGTTTCTCTCCCACGCCCCATTGTCTTCCGGTGGGCAGCATGGATATGTGAGGCTTGTTTTTAATCCGCTGCTTGGGTTGCTCAAAGCCATGGCGATCTTGTTGATTCAGTTGCTGAAATTCATCGGCCACGCTCTCAAGGCCATCGGACAAATACTGGTCTTCTTGCAAAAGCTTATTCTTAAGCCCCTGCTACGTTCTCCACGTTTTATCGCAGTCTTGATCACTCAACTGCTGACATTCAAGCCGGATCATCTGACACCTGGTCGTTATGCCCTTGAAACTGTTGGCAAATGGCCGTCCCGGTTTATGATGTTTTTCCCGGCCGTCTTTCACTTTTTTGTGTGCTGGGGTGAAGAGCGCCCCCGCTTTCTCAACCGAGTCACCCTGCTTGCGCCTGTGAGCGCCAGCCTCTCCTTGTTTTCACTGGCAGTCTTGAAAGCGTCATTCCTGGGCTCATTCCTGGAACTGCACTTCCCCGAAAACCTCAGCGTAGAGGTGGTTAAACTACCTGCCTTTTGACCAGGGGCGGACATGAAAAAGACCCAGCCCTGGCTGGGTCTTCTGGATCCGGCGCCTTCCTTGGGAGACAGCAGAATCAGCCAAGGTTAGCTGATTTTGGCCGTATCCATTCCGTTAAAGGCATCCTCAACAGACTTGAAGTTGAAGCCAAGGGAGCGCAGGGCATGCCAAAGATGGCCTTGCAGGAAGAAGAAAGCCAGATAGAAATGGGCGTTGGCCAGCCAAGCCCTGGCGCTGTGTACACCCAGTCCCATATCGACCGTGTCGGCAAAGTAGGGAGAGAAGGCAAACTTCAGCGCCAGGGGGCTGCCATAGAAGACCTCCGGATAGACAGTCGTGTTCATGGCACACCAGTAACTGGCCACAAATCCCATCAGAGCAACACCGCCAAGGGAGTAGGACAGCATTGCTTCGCCGTTGTAGGGCTGGACTTTACGGAAGAACCCGTAGGGGGGCACGAGAATGTGCCAGATACCACCCAAGATCAGAATAAAGGACAGGACCGCATGGCCACCAACCACGTCTTCCAGGCTACTGATGCTGATGAAGTTGATTTGATAGCCCCAGACCATGCCCAGGTCAATGTTGGGTTGTACAGTGCGCACAACCTGTTGGGCGGGGTCATAGATGCCGACACGCTGGGCCAACTCTACAAAGGCAATGGCCCCCAGACCCAGGAAAATGAGATGATGGCCAAGGATGAGACCAAGATCTTTGGGGCTCTCCCAGGAGAAATGAAACTTGCGGGCCTGACCCTGGGCTTGGCTGAGATCTTCCGGAGCGCGGAATTGGTGCCAGATGCCGGCCGCCGCCAGAACTGCCGAGGAAACCAGGTGCAGAGCGGCAATGGCATAGTAGGGTTGTGTGTCAGCAATGACACCGCCCTCACCAACACCAAAACCAAGACTGGCCAGGTGGGGCAATAGAATCAGGCCTTGCCCACCCATGGGAAGCGAGGGGTCGTATTTGGCCAGTTCGAAGAACGTGAATGATCCGGCCCAGAACATGATCAGGCCGGCATGGGCTGCATGGGCAGCAATGAAGGTTCCGGAGCGCTTGGCCACTCCGGAGTTCCCTGCCCACCAGTCATAGGTGACATTCGGATTGCCGTAGGACTGCATCGCAGCAGGTCAATGACTACAGGACCAAAGTTATGGGGTCTTTTGCCGGGGCTCGTTAGAAATCGAACCTTCCCCCACTGGTTCTGATACTCAACCGTGTTCCATGGAGATTCAGGAGGCTGAAGAAAAAGGCCACTCCAAGGAGTGGCCCGGTGAACGTCTCGCCATAATCCTTACCTGCTGATTTGCTCAACCAGTCATCATTTCTGATGGTTGGACGGACGTAATGTCACACTTTGGAGTTATGACATGGCGGCGCAGTGCCGGTAACGCTCCCAGAAAAGCTTCATCTGCCCACGGCTGCCGATGCTGACCCTCACGCTGCCCTCCAGGAGAGGTTTGCCGGTCATGGGGCGCACCAGCACACCGTGTTGCCGGAGGACCGCCACAAGACGGTCCGGATCCTGATCCGGCCAGAGCAGCAGATAGTTGCCGCCGTCACAGTGGTGGCGTAATCCTGCGGCAACCAGCCGGGGGAGGAGCCAGTCCCGGGCAGCGGCCACTTCCCGCACGTAGGCGGCCACATGGCCAGGGTCCTCCAGGGCGGCAAAGGCGGCGGTGACGGCAAAGCCGTTGACGTCATAGGGGCCTGTCACCCGCTCCAGTCGCTCCACAATCCCTGGACTGCCCACCGCAAAGCCCAGCCGCAATGCCGCCAGCCCGGCGGTTTTGGAGAGGGAGCGCAACACCAGCAGATTGGGTGTCTGCAACGCCGTCGGCAATACGGTATCCCCCGTAAAGGCCTCATAGAGTTCATCCACCACCACCAGGGTGTGGGGATGTGCCGCCGCCATGGCCCGAATCCAGCCGGGGTCCACCCGGGTGCCGGTGGGGTTGTTGGGGTTGCAGATCATCAACAGGCGCGGCCGGGACTGCAGGGCCTGGGCAACGGCCTGCCGGGGGTAGTGAAAATCAGGCAGCCCATGGGGAACGGCCTGGATGGTCATGCCCTGCTGACGAGCACAGGGGGCGTAGTAGCCAAACGTGGGCGTAGCCATGAGCAACGTCTCACCCACGGCGCCAAAGGCTTGAAACACCGCGTGAATGGCCCCGTCCGCGCCATTGAACAGGCCCACCTGCTGCTTGGCCACGCCCAACGACCGGGCATAGCGGTGCTTGAGTGCGTCGTATTCCGGATACATGCCGTAGTGCTCCGGCGTCATGGCCCGAACGGCCTCCACCACCCTGGGGCTGGGACCCAGGGTGTTTTCGTTGAAATCCAGCCGCAGCAAGCCGCGACGGCCTTCCAGGGGCGCGCTGTAGGTGTGGAGCGCCTCCACCAGGGGGGAGGCTTTCAGCAGGGGCATGGCGTCACCTTCCCTGGGGCCGTGTCCGTCAGGGGGGACCAGGGTGTGGGTCTCGGGAAAGCGCGCCATATCTTGAAGGAACCAGCGGTTCTTTCCCCAATGTTGGAGCACTCACCCGCAAAAGCAATGCCGTTACACTGGTTCAGCCAGTGTCTCAGAAGCAAGTCCATAGGTGGCGCTGTCTGCGGAGAGGGCCAGAGAGAGGGCCGGGGTGATGGTGAGGCGGTCCCTGAAGGCGGGGAAACCATAGGCCAGGGTTGTTTCCAACTGGTATTGGTGTTGCTGCCTGTTGCTGGGGATGGCATCCGGCACCTCCAGGGCGGTGGGGCGCAGCAGGGCATCCTCCCATCATCTGCTGTGGCGCCTATGGCGTGGCTCAGGGAGAAGGAAGGGCCACGTTTCGAGGGGGTGGGATTCCAGGCGAAGGTCACGCCCTGCTCCTGGAACTCCTCTTCGGTGTGGGTGAGGAGGAGGGTGCGCCCCTTCACCTCGGCACTGATGCCACGCTGTGGATCCGCCCAGGAGAGGCCAGCGCTCAGCGCCATGCCAACACCGGTTTCCGCGTCGCCACGGTCTTGCCGGATGCCAAGGCGCAGGGAGGGGCCCCACCTTCCAGGAGGAAGGGCCTTGTGGTGTCCAGTGCAGCCCGGAGCCGGGACATGGCGCCTGCTGAAGAAGCCGGCCCATCCACTGCTGGTGTCTCCAAATTCCTTGACAAGAGAAACCGATAGCTGCTAAGGTAGAACTCCCCGTAACGAGAGCAGGATTCAATGTCCCAAGGGTTTTCTGATCCGGAGAAGAGTAAAAGGCATCAAAGCAGAAGAAAAATGGAAGGAGCAATGATGTTGAGAGTAAAAATATACAGCAAGCTTTGACATTCATGCAGCAAAGAAATTATAAAGATGCAGAAATTATTTATAGAAGTCTAATCAAGAAGAATCTAAAGAATCATGTCGTTAATTCCCTAGACATCCTCAATAACCTAGGTGCTGCCCTGTACCAGCAAGGAAAACTGCAGGAGGCCATTGATTACTACAAGAAAGCCCTGGCCATAGATCCCAATTCCCTAGACATCCTCAATAACCTAGGTGCTGCCCTGTACCAGCAAGGAAAACTGCAGGAGGCCGTTGATTACTACAAGAAAGCCCTGGCCATAGATCCCAATTCCCTAGACGCCCTCAGTGGCCTGGGCGCTGCTTTGATACAGCTAGGAGAAGCTCAGGAGGCTATTTATTACTGTAAGAAAGCTCTGGCCATAGACCCCAACTTCGTAGACGCCCTCAATAATCTAGGTGAAGGTTTAGCACAACTAGGAGAAAATGAAGAGGCTATTACAATTCTTCGAAAAGCAATCTCCTTAAGTCCGGGCCATCCAATTGCACATAAGAATCTCTCATTAAAATTATTACTCTCTGGTGACTATGAGAATGGCTGGAAGGAATATGAATGGAGGTTTGATGGTAAAGTCAGATTAAATTCGTTCAATTTACATGCACATCCTCCCTCCTCATTGAAGAAGTGGGATGGCGGGAGTCATTGTTCTGGCAATAGATTGGTGGTTATCGGCGAACAAGGTCTCGGAGATATCCTGCAATTTATGCGTTACATTCTTTATCTACGTAAAAGAGGAATGACTGTAGCTCTTTGTACATACACTAAGCTTCATGGCCTCATTCAATCTTCAGGGATCGCTCAGAAACTCTACAGCCCAGAGGACGTTCATCAGCTCACCACGGGAGAATGGCTACCACTTCTATCTTTGCCAATGTATCTAAAAATCAGACCCGATAACCCGCTGGTTCGGGAATCTTATATTAAGGCGCCAGAAGAGAGAATTTCATACTGGAAACAAAAACTGTCTTCCGAGAAGAGACCCATCATCGGCATTAACTGGCAAGGTAATGCAAAAGCTGAGAGAGGCTCGACGAGGGGGCGATCTTTTCCCTTGGAAACCTTTACACCCCTCACAGAAAAGACGGATGCCAGCTTGCTATCGTTGCAAAAGGGTTCGGGTTCGGAGCAGTTGGCAGGTTGCAAGTTCCTGGATCGGTTTGTGGGTTGCCAGGAGGAGATCAACCAGACCTGGGACTTTGTTGAGACTGCTGCCATGATGCTGAACTGTGATCTCATCATCACCATGGACACCGTTGTGGCCCATCTGGCAGGCGGGCTGGGCCGGCCCACCTGGTTGTTGCTCAAAAAATTACCTGAATGGCGCTGGGGCATGGAAGGGGACACCACCTTCTGGTACTCGTCCATGCGCCTCTTCCGGCAGCGGCAGCGTGGCAACTGGCAAGAGGTGATGGATCGGACGGCCAGTGCCCTGCAGCAGATCGTCTCCTCCCGCCAGACATAAATTTTCCAAGGTCTCAACTATCCTGGGGCTGGGACCCAGGGTGTTTTCGTTGAAGTCCAGCCGCAGCAAGCCGCGACGGCCTTCCAGGGGCGCGCTGTAGGTCTGGAGCGCCTCCACCAGGGGGGAGTCCTTCAGCAGCGACATGGCGCCACCTCCCCTGCGGCCGTGTCCGTCAGCAAGGCCTCCAGTTGGCGCCAGATCACGCCGCTGACGCCTGCCAAACGATGATCGGCATCCACCGCCAACAGCCGCACCCACGGGCGGGACGCCGCAAAGCGACGGCTGGCGGCCAGGTCGATCACGTCGTCCTGCCGACCGTGGACGATGCGGGTGGGCAGCGGGCGGACCAGGGTGTGGGTCCCGGAAAAGCAGGCCATGTCTTGAAGAAACAGGGAGCCAAGGGGAAGGCGCTTGTTCTCTCCATGGTGATGGATCCACAGCGGCTCCCCCTGCTCCCAGCAGGTGCGTTGCGCAACGGGCAGCCGGGGGAGCCAGCTTTGGAGAAACTCGAAGGCGGGCGCCAGCAGCAACAGGCCCTTCACTTGAGAGTCCCCCTGGGCGCACCAGGCGGCCACCAGCCCCCCCAGGCTTGAGCCCAGCAGCAGCACAGGATCCGGCTGGGCACGAATCAGCGTCCGGGTCTGATCCAGCATGCGGGCAAAGGTGAGACGGCTGAAGCCGCCGGTGTTCAAGTCAGGGCATTGCAGGGTCAAGCCTGCCGCCTGGGCCCGTCCAGCCAGGAAGCGCGCCTTGGCGGAACGGGGAGACGACGCCAGGCCGTGGAGATAAATCAGCCGTGGGCTGGCCATGACGGTGCTCACATGCGGTCCAGGGTCCTGATGCCCAGGAGCGCAAGGCCCAGACCGATGGTCTGCGCACTGAGGCGACACAGGGCAAGGCGGGTGGCGCGGGATTGGTCGGGGGCCTTGAGCACGGGCAACTGGTCGTAGAAGCGGTTGAAGGTCTGGCTGAGACCAAACAGATAGGCGCAGAGGCGGTTGGGCAGCAGGTCTTGCTCCACCTCCAGGATCACCTCGTCAAAGTTCAGCAACTGCCGCGCCAGACTCAACTCCTGGGGAGCCTGCAGGCAAAGGGCAACCGGCTTCTCTTCCGCACCGAGCGATCCCCCCTGACGGGCAATGCCCTGGATGCGCACGTAAGCATAGAGCAGGTAGGGGGCCGTATTGCCCTGGAGAGAGAGCATCCGATCAAAGCTGAACTGGTAGTTGGTGGTGCGATTCTGACTCAGGTCAGCATATTTCACGGCAGCGATGCCCACGGTTTCCGCCACCTGCCCAATGAAATCCTCCTCGGCCTGCCGTTGCTCCTGGGCCATGCGCTCCACCAGATCACGGCGGGCCCGCTCCACCGCTTCATCCAGCAGGTCCCGCAGGCGAACGGTGGCGCCGGAGCGGGTTTTGAGCTTCTTGCCGTCAGCCCCCTGCACCAGGCCAAAGGGCACATGCTGGAGGCGGCACCCTGTGGGCACCCACCCGGCCCGCTGCGCCACCTGAAACACCGCCGCAAAGTGGCTGAACTGGCCCGCATCGGTGACGTACACCACCCGGTCTGCCCCTTCGCCGCCCGCCTCGGGGCTGGCCAGCCGCTGGCGAATGGCGGCCAGGTCGGTGGTGGCGTAGTTGTAGCCCCCATCGCGCTTCTGCACAATGAGGGGCAAGGGCTGGCCGTCCTTGCCCCTCATGCCCTCCAGAAACACACAACGGGCGCCGTCGTCCACAACCAGAAGCCGGGCCTGCTCCAGGTCCTCCACAACCCCCGGCAGGGCTTGGTTGTAAAAGGATTCGCCCCGCTCCACAAGCTGCACGTCCAGGCGGTCGTAGATGGTTTGGAAAGCCTGGCGGGACTGCCGGCAGAGCAGCCCCCAGGCCCGCAAGGACTCCGGCTCACCCGCCTGAAGCTTCACCACTTCGCGACGGCTGCGCTCCTGAAAGTCCTCATCCTCGTCAAAGCGTCCCTTGGCCTGGCGATAGAAGGCCACCAGGTCCCCCAGGTCCACATGCTCCTCACCGGACAGGGAACGGGGCGCCACGTGTTTGAGGTGGGCAATCAACATGCCGAACTGGGTTCCCCAGTCTCCCAGGTGGTTGAGTCGCAACACCCGGTGCCCACGGAAGGACAGCAACCGGGCAATGCAGTCCCCGATGATGGTGGAGCGCAGGTGCCCTACATGCATCTCCTTGGCGATGTTGGGGCTGGAAAAATCCACCACCACCCGTTGCCGCGGCTGGGCCATGGGCACCCCCAATCGGGGCTGATCCAGCCGCTCCTGCACTTCTGCCGCCAAGACCTCCGGGCGGATGGTGAAGTTGATAAATCCCGGTCCCGCCACCTGGGGCGGATGACAGATGTCATCCACATGGAGGTGATCCACCACAGCCTGGGCAATCTGCCGCGGTGGCCGGCCCAGAACCTTGGCCAACCCCATGGCGCCGTTGGCCTGGAAATCGCCAAACTCCGGTTTGGTGGCTGGCGCCAAAGGGAAGTCGACGGCATCCGGCAAGGGAAGGGCACGGGCTCTGGCCTCCAGCAGCCGGTGTTGCAGGGCGTTCCGGAGCTTGAGCATGGTCCGCTCCTCACAGATGCAGCCCCTATCTTGCCGTGCCCCCACGCCTGTGGCTGAAGGGCGCCACGAAAAGTCCCTGGAAGGATCGAGGAGAAGACGAGTTTGAGGGAATAATCCACGGGTGAGGCAGAGGAGATCTGCTCCTGCCGCTCCCCCTGCAGGGAGAGCTGCCAGGGTTCCGCCTGGGGCTGTTGGGCATAGGGAGCCAGTGACCACAGAGGCGGTAGTGCTGCTGGTGGGGGAGAGGGCCAATCCCTGCTCCCGGAACTCCTTGTCTACATTGGGTGAGCAGGGTGCGGCCCCGCACCTCACCGGTGATGCCCCGCTCCGGGTCGTCCCAGGCAATGCCGTCCCCCAGGTCCGCCCCACAGCCGGTTTCTGCATCACCGCTGTCCTGCCGGATACCCGTCTCCAGGGAGGAGAGGAGGGAAGCGCCACTGGCCAAGGGGAGCGGGCAGACCGCCTCAAGCCCCAGGCGGAGCGGGGAGATGCTGGCGTCGGACGAGGGAAGCTCATCCACCTCTCCGGTGGTGGTCTTGACCATCAGCAGATCGGTGGTGGTGAGGCTGAACCCTTCAGCGCCCCCATCGATGAGCAGCCCATCCAGGCCCACCGCGCCCATGGCCATGGTGGCGCCATCGGGCTGGAGGGAGAGTTGGCCCCAGCCATACCCGGCGACGGCCCAGATGCCGAGGCGGGGGGGATCCCGTAGCGGCCATAGGGGAACAGGCCGGTCATGGTGCTGCTGCTGTCTCCGTCTCTATCGCCACTGCTCTCTCCCTCTGCCTCATAGGAGCCACTGCCCCAGGAGTGGGAGAGAGCAGCGCCAGCACGCCAGCGCTCAGTGCGCCAGTCGGCCCCCACCAGGGCGGTGGTCACGTCCCCGTCACGGGAGATGCTGCTGTCGTGATTGTCCACGGAAGGAGGAGAGCGCGCCCGGTCCCCAGACGGCAAGTCGCGGCGCTCCTCCCCCTTTCTCTGTTGCTGCCTGGGGGGAGAAGCTGAAGGCGGAGCCCGCCGCCACCTGCTGGGCGCTGACGCTCTCAAAGCCCAGCGCTTTGGACAACGCCGGCCGCTGCTCCGCCAACGGTGTGGCGCTGGTGATCTCCTCCCCGGCCACGGTGAGGCTGAGGCCCGGTTGTTGGGGGTTGGCGGTGAAGCGCCCTTGCACGGCATCCACCACTTGGTGGGAGACGGTGCGGCCAAAGCGCACCTGCCAGCCACGCACGGCTTTCGCGGGGTTGGTACTCACCCGGGCCGGGCCGCTGACATTGACCGTGCCGCCGCCGCCGCCGCCGTAGTCGCCGGTGGCAGCAGTGTGGCTCAACACGGCGCTGTTGTTGCTTGCGTCATCGCCCTGGCCGGCCGCGACCGTGACGGTCCGGGGCTGGTTCCAGTCGGACTTGGCGAATGTCGTCCCGTTCTGGTTGCCGGGCGTGCCGGTATCGGTATCCACCGTCACATCTGCATTGTCGGAGGCGATGGTCACGGTCACCGGCTCTGTGGACGCTCTGGCCAGTCTCACCGTATTAAGTGTCGTGGGCGCCCTCGTCCATTGTCACCGCGGCCAAGGAGAAGGTGAGGCTGGCCGCTCGAATCGGGCCGACCGGGGGCATATACACGACTCGATTCAAACCCTGGCCATCGTCCTAATCGACGTTTGCGCGCAATTGAAGGCCCACGAGATTGGCGGGGATAACGTACGTCTTGCTAGTCTGCCCAACTATGTTTAGCCAGGACCCGCCAGGGCTTCTTGACTCCCAGATACGTGTACCGATCACGCCATTACCATCTGGATCATCCTTCGTCAGGCTCAGGGTCTGACCCACCTCGGGTGTGCCGACCAACTTGAATCCGCATCACCGCTGTTCTCATACAGCGTGATGGTTGCCGCGAGTCTATTTCCAAAAAGAGTGTAACCAGTACCAGCAATAAGCATAAGGATCATGGTCTCGCCATTGTCCGAGATAGTGTCCGCAGTAGCAGTTACAGTGAAAGAATTATAGGCCAGAGTGAGACCCGTCCCCGCGGGGATGGTGAGGGTGCCGGTTCCGGCATTGTAGTTTTGCGTCCCTCCGCTAATGGTGTAGTCGGTGCCTGGCGTGGCCGTGCCGGCCATCGTGTAGCTGACCGTAAGGTCATTCTGGGCCTGGTCGCCAGCTACACTAACCGTTAGACTACCTCCGTTTTCATCAATAGAATCATTAAGGAAACGCTGGAGAACGCCCTAAGTACCAGTGGAGGAGGGGTAATGGTAGGAGTT